>JAWOCM010000114.1:0-55651 GCA_046483795.1 Desulfuromonadales bacterium
TTCGCGGCGCCGAAGCGATCCGATCAGCCAAAGCCCTTCTTGTAACGGCAGGAGCCGGCATGGGGGTCGATTCGGGACTCCCCGACTTTCGGGGCGATCACGGCTTCTGGAACGCCTACCCTATGTATCGGCGTCTCGGCATCAACTTCATCGGCGCTGCCAATCCCGCGCATTTCGCGAGCGATCCGGCTTTCGGCTGGGGCTTTTACGGCCACCGTACCAATCTTTACCGCCAGACGGTTCCCCACGAAGGCTTTCAACTATTGCGCCGGTGGTCCCGGCGCTTCGGGCTCGATTCATTTGTCGTCACCAGCAATGTGGACGGCCAGTTTCAAAAGGCGGGCTTTGCCAGCGACACCATTCTGGAGGTTCACGGTTCCATTCATCATCTGCAGTGCACCAAACCGTGCCGCATGACCATCTGGGACAACCGCGAGGAGATTCCCATCGACATGGAGTCGATGCGGGCAACGAAAATACCCTCCTGTCCCGAGTGCGGAGGTGTTGCCCGCCCCAACGTTCTCATGTTCGGAGATTATTCCTGGGTCAGCGACCGAACCGCACGCCAGGAAGACCGATTCGATGCCTTCCTCGAGATCAACAGTCGTCATCCTCTCGTCGTCGTCGAAATCGGAGCCGGCTCTGCCATCCCCACCATCCGTTTCACCAGCGAGAGGCTCGGAGAAAGGATGAACGCCACCGTCATCCGCATCAACCCTCGTGAAGCCCAGATCAGCCCTCCCCATATCTCCCTGCCCTGCGGCGGTCTCGAAGGCTTGCAGGGACTCGACGCTGCGCTAGACTGAGGGATAGAGCGAAGGAAGGAGGACCGATGAGCAAACCGCGTTATTCCGCCCTGCTGACCGATCTCTACGAACTCACGATGCTGGCAGGATACTTCCGGGAGGGGATGCACGAGACCGAGGCCGTTTTCGACCTTTTCTTTCGCACCGCGCCCTTTAACGGCAGCTATGCCGTCTTCGCGGGCCTGCAGCCCGCCCTGCAATACCTCGAAGAATTGCGTTTCACGGGCGAAGATATTGATTATCTCGACAGCCTGAAAATCTTTCAGCCGGAATTCCTCGATTTCCTTCTGGATTTTCGCTTCCGGGGCAAGGTCGTCGCACCCCGTGAAGGAACCGTGGTCTTTCCCAATGAACCGCTACTGTCTGTCAAGGGCACCCTCGCCGAAGCCCAGGTCGTGGAGTCCGCTCTGCTCAATCTGATCAATTTCCAGACCCTTGCCGCCACCAAGGCAGCGCGTGTTCAGGGCGCTGCCGGAGAAGGAGTGGTCCTCGAATTCGGTCTGCGCCGGGCCCAGGGCCCCGACGGTGCCCTGGGAGAAGCCCGGGCCGTCTACGTAGGAGGCGTGCGGTCGACCAGCAACGTCGAGGCCGGACAGGCCTTCGGCATTCCGGTCAAAGGAACACACGCCCATAGCTGGATCATGGCCTTCCCCGACGAACTGACGGCTTTCCGTGCCTACGCCGAATGTTTTCCGGAGAGCTGCATCCTCCTGGCGGACACCTACGACACGCTCAAAAGCGGCATTCCCAATGCCATCACCGTTGCTGAAGAACTTCGCGACAAGGGGCACGAGATCGTGGGAGTTCGACTCGACTCGGGCGACCTGGCCTACCTGAGCAAAGAAACCCGACGCATGTTCGACGAAGCCGGTTTTCCCGAAGCGAAGATCGTCGCTTCCAGCGAACTCGACGAACATGTGATCCATTCGATTCGGAGTGAGGGAGGCTGCATCGACATCTACGGTGTCGGCACCAAGCTCGCCACATGCGGTGGCGAAGGCGGAGGTGCTCTGGGAGGCGTCTATAAATTGGTTCGCTTCGAAGACGAACCGAAGATGAAGGTCACCTCCGATATCGCAAAGGCCACTCTGCCCGACTTCAAGCGTCTGCTGCGCGTCGTCAGCGACAGCGGGGAATTTCTCATGGATGTCATGTGCCTGGAAGACGAACAGCCGGCACCGGGCCAGTGGGTTTACGATCCAACCAACCCGTCGCGGCATAAACGGCTGCCTGAAAATATCACTTTCGAGGATGTACGGGAAACAGTCGTAGAGCAGGGCAAGATCATGCTGGAACAGGAAAGCCTGGAAACGATGGCCGACCGCAGCGCCGAACAGCTCAGGAGGCTTCCGGAAGGTTCGTTGCGGTTGATCAATCCCCACATCTACAAGGTTTCCATGTCGGAAGGGCTCCATCGTCTGCGAACCCGACTGATGGATGAATTCGAAGAGCAGATGCCGGATTAGCCCTTTGTCTCTGAGGGGGTATCCCTCTCATCCAGCGCCCGATGGATAAGGGCCAGGTTTCTCGTGTTGGCCCGGAAACCCACATCGAACAGGTCGCCGAGAATCGGTACGGAGCCGGCAGCCGCGTCGATCAGCAGGTTCCAGGCCATGCGCCCCTGAAGCGCGGCCGACAGGCCGAGTTTTCGAGCTTCGAGAATGGTCCAGGCCGACAATGCCGCCGAGACCGCATCGCCCACCACCGGAAAGAGGCCGATCAAGGGGTCTATGCCGACCCGAGACTTCGTTCCCGGAATCCGCCATGCTCCGTCCAGAAGCCGGGACAGTCTCTCGATCCGCCTCAAAATAAGCTCTTCCTCTTCATTCAACACCACGGCACCAACTCCTTCGTTGCTTTTGATCAATCCCCTGTCCTGAACATTGAGCATCTACGATCATCGTCTCTGCCTTTCTCGGCCGACCGATAATACGTGACACCCCTTGCACTACGGAACATTACAACGAATTGCTGCAATCACAAAATAAAAGGTTTCTGCAAGCCCCTGCAGGAACGGATCTTCAGGAAGGAGCATCTTGTAATTATTCCCGAATCGTGGGATGATTAGCGCTTTCAGCGGCAAGTCCAATCCAAGGAGGCAGGACTGTATGGATCGAAATCTGGCCTTGGAGCTGGTCCGGGTAACGGAGGCTGCTGCACTGGCCTGCGGTCGCTGGGTCGGCAAGGGCGACAAGGTCTCCGCCGATGAGGCCGCGACCGAGGCGATGCGCCGCACTCTCGACACCATCGGCATCAATGGTACGGTGGTCATCGGTGAAGGAGAGATGGACGACGCCCCCATGCTCTATATCGGCGAGAAGGTCGGCAACATCGACGCCCCGGATGTCGACATTGCCGTGGACCCCCTTGAGGGGACCACTCTCTGCGCCAAGGGAATGGGCGGAGCCATCACCACCATCGCCCTGGCACCGGGCGGAGGTTTTCTCAATGCCCCCGACATGTACATGGAAAAAATCGCCGTCGGCCCCTCGGCCAGGGGAGCGATCGATATCAACAAGTCGCCCGCCGACAACCTGAAGGCGGTTGCAGGGGCGAAAGGCTGTCGAGTCGGAGACCTGACGGTGGTCCTGCTCGATCGACCCCGTCACGAAAACTCGGTCCGCGAGATTCGTAAGGCGGGCGCCCGTATCCATCTGATCACCGATGGAGATGTTGCACCGGCCGTCGCAGCAACCATCGAAGGCAGCGGAATCGACATGATGCTCGGTGTGGGCGGCGCCCCTGAAGGAGTGCTTGCGGCGGCCGCACTCAAATGCATGGGGGGCGACATGCAGGCACGTCTGGTCTTTATGAACCAGGAGGAGCGGGACCGCAGCAAGCGGATGGGCATCGAGGACCTCGACAAGGTCTATACAGCCGAGGATATGGCCCGGGGCGAAGTCTTTTTCACCGCGACCGCCGTGACCAGCAGTGATATGCTGCCCGGCGTACGCTATCATGCTGACGGCGCGACGACCCACTCGATCGTCATGCGTTCGAAAAGCCGGACAGTTCGCTTCATCGAAACCCGGCATCAGTTCGACTATAAACCCGTCTACTGAAGACAGTATCCCGGCCTCTGAATTTCGGCCGGCAGTCGGCTTATATCGCACACAGGGATCTTCCGGCGCAAAAGAGTCGGAAGGGCCAGAGCTTTTCCCGGTTAGCTCTTGCCATTTTTAAAAACCCCTGTTAATATCTCTAATGGTTTTTTACCAATCTTCATGAGGCAGGTGAGTAACGTTATGGCCATTATCACGATCTCTCGAGAAATGGGTAGCGGTGGCATCCCGATCGCCCACGAAGCCGCAGAAAAACTCGGCTATACCCTGGTGGACGGCGAAGCAATCCAGTCGGTCGCCGCAAAATACGGACTGACACCCGAGCAGTTTGAAATAGCCGACGAAAAGCCCCCCGCTTTCGTTGAAACTGTCGACTCCCAGATAGAAGTCAATCTGAACCAGATTGAATTGATCATTCTCGAATACGCTCTGAAGGGCAATATCATCATCTACGGCCGTGGAGGCCAGGATCTGCTCGACGGAATCAAGAGTGTGCTGCGGGTGCGCATCGTGGCCCCCTTCGAGGAACGAGTCGAACGCTGGGCCGAACGCGAGTGGCTGGATCCGGACCTTGCCCGCATCACTGTGCGCAAATGTGACCAGCAACGTGCCGGTTTTATCAAATACTACTTCGATCGTGATTGGGACGACCCCCTGCACTACGATCTGTTGATCAACACATCGAAACTCTCCGAGGATATGGCGGTGCAGTTGATCTGTGATGCCATAGGGGATCAAAATCTGACCGAGGCGAAGGACACGTCAAAGGAGAAACTGCTGGACCTGATCATCCACAAGAAAATCGAGATTCAGCTGCTCTCTGCCCCCAACTGCGGTGGGCTGCACCTTGGACACTACAAACTTCACGTCGAAGAAGGCATCGTCACCCTGGAAGGCCATGTCCACAGCAAGCAGGAACTCGACCGGGTCCTTCATCTGGTCGGAGAAGTCGAGGGTGTTCAGGACGTGAAAAGCAGCCTCAAGGTCCGTGAATACCACACGGAACCCCGCGATCACTAAGGAGCCACACATGCGCTCTTCGCGAATTCTTGTTTTCGCTGCCTCTCTTACGCTTCTTCTCCTGAGTTCCCATTCGGCGCTTGCCCTCGACACCTTTCTCCTCGGACCAAGAGCCATGGGCATGGGGGGCGCCAATGTCGCTTCGGTCGACAATACCACAGCCCAATACTATAACCCGGCAGCGTTCGGCTACATGGGCCGGACCACGGAAAAGGGCGAGCGCATCTCAAGTGACAACAACAATCTCGGTCGCAAAAATATCGGTGTCGATATCAATGCGGCTGCAGGCTACCGCCTTCATAACGAGTTCGGTCAATATCTCGACAGTCTCGATCAGGCTCTTTTGACCGATGTCAGCGCAGGCATCGACGATGAGGATGCTCTTGTCAACCTGGTTGATCTCGTCGGGAATCTTGCCGGACTCGACCAGGAGAACAATGCCATTACCGCTGATGCCAGTGGCGGACTCGGGGTTCGGGCCGGCCACTTCGCCGTCGGAGCCTGGAGCTTTGCCCAGGTCTCAGGCCAGGTCACCGAAATCGACACGTTCAATCTGGGGACGGACACTGCTGTTGATATCTCCACAGCCCTGACCGACCCAGGGACCGACCCGGACGGCTGGAGCGACGACGGGAGTGCCGCATACTTCTCGACGAGCGATTACAATGCCCTGGTGACCGCCCTCGGCGGAGATGCCGATGCGCAGGAAGCCGTCGACAAAATCGACTTCGTCGCCGCCCGGGAAGGCCTCGATCCCACCCTCTCTTCCGAGATCTCCTCCATCCTTGAAACCATGGACAATCAGGCCGGTACCGGCACCCTCGACCAGAACACAACGACCGTCCTGCTGAGCGGCTTCGGCCACGCCGAAATCCCGATCAGCTACGGCCGGGCCATCAACGATCATCTCTCTTTCGGCGGCAACATCAAGTTAATGCGTGGCCGCGTTTATGGAACCAAGGTGCTGGTTTTCGACAACGATTCGGACGATGTCATCGCCGAGTCGGACGAAAACTACGAACAGTCCGATGCTGTCGGTGTCGATTTCGGTATGATGATGCGAGTGGAAAAATTCAACTTCGGACTCATCGGCCGCAATCTCAATTCTCCGGAATTTGACGGCTTCACTGTGGTCAATCCTTTCGATCCCGATGACAGCACCACTATAGAGGATGTCACCCTCGACCCGCAGGCTGTTGCCGGGGTTGCTTTCATTCCCACAGAAACGCTCGTTCTGGAAGTCGACTACGATCTGACCCGCAACGAGACGACCCTTCAGGGGTACGATACGCAGAACATCCGTTTCGGCGTTGAATGGGATGCGGGCCGTATCCTTGCACTGCGCGGCGGCGCCTATAAAAACCTCGTCGAAGATGATATCGACTGGGTTTACACCGCCGGCTTGGGATTGAACCTTTGGGCCATGCGCCTCGATGTCGCAGGGGCCTTCTCCGACGAGGAAACAGAATTCGACGGTGATGACTACCCGACCATAAGTCGACTCTCCGCCCAGCTCAGTTTCGACTTCTGATCGGACCCCCGTTCACTGGCACAAAAAAATTATTAAAAAAGGCCCTTTCGTTACGAAAGGGCCTTTTTTATCGTCTTCAGTTCTCCGAAACTCAGAGCACCGCCAGTTCCTCGCTGGTGAAGGTGATGTGCTTCAATCCGTCCTCGGCCACCCAGAAAGTATTTTCTACGCCCACGGCGCCGATACCGGGATAAACCACCTTCGGTTCGAAAGCGAAGGTCATGTTTTTCTCCAGCACCTGATCGCTGAATCCTTTGGCGATGAATGGAAATTCGTCGACCTCAATCCCGACCCCGTGCCCGATGAACGAAACCTGGGCGCCGGAGCTGCCCATGAAGTGATCGGCATAGCCCATATCGACGGCCATGCCGAGGCACTGATCGTAGAGCTCGCCCCAGGCGACTCCGGGACGGGCAATGTCCTTGAGTTTTTTCTCGATTTTCACCATGTCGTCATAGGCTTTGTTCATCTCGTCAGAAAGACCGCCGACACAGAAGGTGCGTGTCTGGTCGACGATGTAGCCGTCGAAGGCCCCGGTGAAATCAACGATAATCGGTTGACCGGCCTCTATACGATTGTAGCTGGCACCCTGGCCGATCGAGGGGTTGACGCCGAGGCCGCCGAGCGGCGTGTCGTTGAAGGCAGGAACAGCGCTGTCGGGGCCGGAAAAGACGTGTCCGTAGAACAGTTCCGAGTTGAAACCGCGCATGCGGGTCAGTCCCTGGTGATTGGCCTTGCGAGCCGTGTATTCCAGTTCGGCGGCCACCTCGAAATCGGTCATGCCCGGCTTGATGACTTCCCGGGCCCGCTGGCAGACCTTTTCAACCTGGAGGGCGGCATCCTTCATGATTTCTATTTCATACTCGGATTTCACCGACCGCACCGTGCGGATCAGGGCGGAGGCATCGACGATCTCGCAGTCTGTGAGCACCTTCTGGAAGCGGCCGAAGAAGGCCACCGGCACCACGTCGAGTTCCATCCCCGCCTTTTTCGGCATCGGAAGGTTGAAGTCCGAGAGGATCTCCGGGATATTGCGCGGACTGCGAAACGGCACGATCTCCTTCAATCCGCACTCCATACGAGCCCGGTTGTATTCCCTGCGCACCATGTAAATCGGCTGTCCGCTTTGCGGTACATAGAGTACACCCTGCTGGATCGAACCGGTGAAATAAAACAGATCGGCGCTCTGGACCATGAGAACCGCGTCCAGACCCTGCTTCTCCATCAGGACCTGCAGTTTTCTGTAGCGGATTTCGAGTTCGCTTGCGGGGGTGATGCGCATGTGACCTCCTTTAAATGCATTCTCAACGCAATGGCGCAAAGGCTTAGATCAAGACGCAAAGAAATACAAGAAAATTTTCGCTTTTCCCTTAGCGTCTTTCAGGTTTTCTTTGCGTCTTTGCGTTGAAAAGAATTTTACGGTTTCAGGCCGTTTGGGCCTTGTCCTCCTCGGCGAGGCCCATTTCGGCGATCGCCATCTCGCGCAGCTTGAACTTCTGAATCTTGCCGCTGGCGGTCATCGGATACTCGTCGACGAACCTGACATAATAGGGGACTTTGTAATTGGCGATGCGTCCTTTGCAGAATGTCCTGATCTCTTCCTCGGTCACGTCCACGCCCTCCTTGATTTTCACAGCAGCCATGACCTGCTCTCCGTATTTCTTGTCGGGAACGCCGTAGACCTGCACATCGGAAATTTTGGGATGGGTATAGAGAAACTCTTCGATCTCGCGGGGGTAAATATTCTCTCCTCCGCGAATGATCATGTTCTTGATGCGCCCGGTGATCTTGCAATAGCCGTTTTCGTCCATGACCGCAAGATCCCCCGTATGCAGCCAGTTCTCCCTGTCGATGGCCCGGGATGTCTCGTCGGGCATCTTGTAATACCCTTTCATGACGTGGTAGCCCCGCGTGCAGAGTTCGCCCTGCTTGCCCGGAGGCAGGCTCTGGCCGGTTTCTATATCGACGATTTTCACTTCCACATCGGGCAGGGCGCGGCCGACGGTCGCCACTCGCAGTTCGATCGGATCATCAGTGCGCGTCTGGGAGATGACGGGAGAGGATTCGGTCTGCCCGTAAGCGATGGTGATCTCCTCGGCGTTCATATCCCGGATAACCCGCTTCATCACCTCGGTCGGGCATGGCGAGCCGGCCATGATACCGGTGCGCAGCGTCGAAAGATCGTAGCGTTCAAAATTGGGATGTTCCAGTTCAGCAATAAACATGGTCGGCACACCGTGCACCGCGGTGCATTTTTCCGCTTCGATGGTCTTGAGAACCTGCTCGGGGTTGAAGGTCTCCACGGGAACCATGGCGGCACCGTGGGGGACGCAGGCGAGGACGGCAAGAACGCATCCGAAGCAGTGGAAGAAGGGAACCGGGATGCAAAGGCGGTCGTTCTCGCTGAACTTCATGCTTTGGCCGATACTGAAACCGTTGTTGATGATGTTCTTGTGCGTAAGCATGACTCCCTTGGGAAAACCTGTTGTTCCCGAGGTGTACTGCATGTTGATGACCTCTTGCGGATCGAGGGAGTCCTTGACCCGCTCCAGTTCAACCTCGGGCACATCTGCACCGAGCGATTCCAGTTCGTTGAAGGCAAGCATGCCCTCAGGAGTGTCTTCCCCGATGAAAACAACATGGTTCAGGTGCGGGAGTTTCTCGGCGTTCAACTCTCCCGGGCGGCTCCCCTTCAACTCGGGGAGGACCTCCCTGATCGTCTCGACGTAATCCGTGTCCTTGAATCCCCGGACCAGGAACAACGTCATCGCATCGGACTGGCTCAGGACGTATTCCAGCTCGGCCGACTTGTAATTTGTATTGATTGTGACCAGAACGGCACCCACTTTCGCCGTGGCAAACTGCAGTACGACCCATTCGGGAACATTGGTCGCCCAGATCGCTACATGATCGCCTTTCCCTATACCGAGTCTCAGCAAACCCCTGGCCACTCTGTTTGTCAGGGCATCGAAGTCGCGATAGGTATAGCGCAGGCCGCGATCAGGATAGACCAGGGCGTCGTGATCGGGAAAACGGCGGGCTGTATCCTCGAGCAGACCGCCCATGGTGAAATCAAGTACCTCGGACATGAACTTCGACCTCCATCCATTCGATGCTTTTTGCCATAGCATCATTATTTCGTCAAAATAAATATTCGCCCTGAACAAACTTTTGTTCAACAAGAGCAACTTGCTGTTTTTTCAGCGTTTTTTCAGCGTTTTTTTAACTACCACAAGAAGAAGACAGCGTCAATTCAAAAACTTCAGAACTTTGATACTGATAAACCGGCGATGCGGATCCGGATATCGAGCGGCGGCAGCCCTGACTAATTTTTAGGCAAAACGCCACGTGGTCCGTCGCTTTGCCGACCACAAATGATCAAGCCTGGTTGTCCACATAGCTGTCCACAGAAATTGTGAAAACCGGCAGACATAATATGGAGGCGGCACATCCTACTGAAGTTTCTCGGCATGGATGATCTCCGGCGCGACCATTCCGCCCGACATGATGATTTTCATCGCCTCTTCGACGCCGAAGGCTGTAGGATAGACGCGAGAATCCTCAAGCAGAAGGACATAACCGGAGGTGGGATTGGGTGATGTCGGAACGAAGACGGTATGATATTTTTTCCCCGAGCGACTCTCCACCATGTTGGTAACGAAAGCGATCGAATAACACCCTTCCTTGGGGAATTCGATATATACCGCCTCCCGGAAAGACGCACGTCCCTCCTGGGAGAATGCCTGAATGATCTTTTTCGAACTGCTGTAGATCGATTTGACCACAGGAATGCGGCTCAGCAGCCGATCCCAGGCATTGACCAACTGATGGCCGAGGATGTTTGAGGCGAAGACCCCGGTAATGTAAATGATCAGGACTCCCGCGATTACCCCAAGACCGGGAATGTAAAGCCCTTCCAGGCCGATCAGGTCGACGAACTTACGGATATAGGGAGCAAGAACCCCGTCAGCGATGCCGAAGAGGAACCTGAGGATGAACAGGGTGATTCCGATCGGGATGAGGATCAGGATCCCGGCAACAAATTTCTTTTTCAGATGGCCGATAAAGAATCCCTTGATTCGCGACCAGATCGATTTATTCTTTTCTGCTTCCATAGGGCATGCTCCAAAAGATGAAAGGCAATATTTAGCGCCCTATTTAACCTTGTCTCCCCACGCTCTGCAGGTGCAGACGCCTGTGTCATTTGCACCGCCGGGAACGTCTACCAGGAGGGGAATAAACACTGCTCCTTGACGTATTCGCGGATATCGCCCATATCTGCGAGAGTCAAATCGAGAAATTGCACCCCCATACCGGAAGGCAGCTTGGGCTTGATCGGTTTTTCCGCCTTGTTGACCCAGGCGACCCTTCCCTGACACTCTATCGGGGTGGTCCGACCGGGGAGATCGAAACGTATCTGAAGGGGTGTATCGACCGGCAACGGACTGTCCGCCTCGATAAAAACTCCGCCTGTGCTGAGATTGACGGTATAGTCCTTCAGTGTCTGTTCTTTGCCTGCGGGGCCATACTGAATGTGGAGGCGGGCCCTGATTCGCGGAGCCTCCCGGTCCTGAACGCTGAGATGGCGACGGGCCGTATTCAGAAAATTGTGACGGTTGATCGGTTTGAGAACGATATCGTCGCACCCGGCATCGCGGCAGCGTCTCAGGTCGGCATCGCGTCCGCCATGGGTGACCATGACGACAGGGATTGAAGACAGTTCCGGATTGGCCTTGATCCTGCGGCAACACTCGTCACCGGCCATTTCCGGCATGTAAAGATCGAGGAATACGAGATCAGGCATCTCCGCTGTCATGGCGTCATAGGCCTCGCTGCCATTGCGGGCCACAAGCAGACGAAAGTTCTCGCGGCGAAAAAAACTCTTTTCCAGTTCCAAAAAAAGTTCGACGTCATCCGCCAAGAGAATTGTTTTCTGGTCAGTCATGTTTTTAGAACTCCCTTTCGTGATTCATTGATACTTGTACTCGCAGATTATCAGGAATATACTCCCAGGCACACCAGAAAGGAGACCCTTCTCAAAATGCATGGCATCTGGAACGAAATCCTCATCTTCAGTTTCCTGGCGGCAATAGCCACGCTGCTGGGCATGGCCCTGGTCCTGTTCCGTGAGAGCTGGTGCCGGAAAAACTCCGGCAGCCTGATCTCCTTCTCCGCAGGTGTCCTTCTGGCTGTCGGATTCCTCCACATCCTTCCCGAGGCAATGGAACTGGCCGAACATGCCATGATTTACCTGCTTGCGGCCTTCGTAATTTTTTATTTTCTCGAACACCACCTGGTTATTCATGCCGAGCACGAACAACTTCAGCATATCAATGTGGCTGTGCCCGACACACATAGCGAACTGTGTGCCAATCCCAATCCCCTGGGGCTCGTCGCCTTTCTTGGCATGGGCCTGCATTCGGTGATCGACGGTCTCATAATCGGCGCCGGTTTCGAGGTGGACCATGAAACAGGGATGCTGTCCGCAATCGCCATAATGGCCCACAAGATTCCGGCAGGCATTTCAATCTTCTCGATCCTGCTCCACTACGGCTACACCAGGAAGCGAGCCCAGATATTCACAGGAGCCGTCGCGCTGGGCACCCCCGTGGGAGCTATTCTCGCCGCAGCTCTGCTATCGGACTTGCCCGAAACGGGACTGGGGATTCTCATGGCTCTGGCCGCAGGATCCTTCGTTTATATCGCCGCTTCAGACTTGATCCCCGAATCGCATCGTGCCAAGGGACTCAAGGGGAGCCTGTCGCTTTGCGGCGGTATTCTGGTCGCCGTTATGGCTGGAATGCTGGCCCATCACTAGCGAATCACCGGAACCGGATTCTCTTCAGGCCCTCCACTTTTGAGAGTTCCTCCGCCAGCGCTCCGATGTTTTTGTCGCTGCAATGGGTCAGGGAGAAATCGTATTCAAGATGGCCCGATTCCGGATCATATTCCAGGCCGAAGTCCACAACGTCCACATCTCGCTTGCCAAGAAAGGCCTCCACTTTCGGACGACAGGATTCGATATCCTCTCCCACGACCGTCAGGCGGCGATAGCGGTCCTTCTTGACAAAGCGCTCAAGACGTTTCAGAAGAAGAAGGTTGAACAGAGAGAGAGCGGTTACCAGAAGCGCCGGCATATAAAGACCGACTCCCACCGCCATGCCGATCCCGGCAACAATCCACAGACAGGCGGCTGTCGTCAGACCGCGAACAGCATGACCCTCCTTGATAATCGCACCCGCCCCCAGGAATCCGATCCCGGTCACGATCTGCGCCGCAACGCGGGCCGGATCCAGACGCACCGATCCACTGCTGCTCATGGCCCCGTATTTGAAATAGAAAAACTCACTGACGATCATCATCAGGCAAGCTCCTACGGCCACCAGCAGGTGCGTCCGGAAGCCGGCGGGACGACCGTGAATTTCACGCTCCAGACCGACCAGAGCACCGAGGGTGGCGGCAAGGATCAGGCGGAACATCACTGTCCAGTCGAAAAAAGCAGGCGTTTGTGCGGTCCATTCCATTGGGGCTCCTCGGAGTCAGCGGGCGCAGTCAGCAGGATCACCCCTGAGCTTTTTCAGGGCGTGCTCCAGTGCGGGAAGGACGACCTGGAGGTTCTCCGTCACCCCCTTCGGACTTCCGGGCAAATTAAGGATCAGAGAACGCCCTCGCACGCCGGCCACAGCCCGGGACAGCATGGCGTGGGGGGTCTTGGCCAGTCCGGCGGTGCGCATCGCCTCGGCGATGCCGGGGATCTCGTAATCGAGGACCCGCTGCGTCGCCTCCGGGGTGATGTCACGGGGGGACAGCCCCGTGCCGCCCGTCGTCACGATCAGATCAGCGCCCTGCTCGTCGATCCATTGCACCAGCAGAGCAACGATCTTCTCCGTGTCGTCCGGTAAAATCTCATAATGCGAAACCCTTCCCAGTTCAGAAAGGATCTCTGATGCAAGACGGCCACTCTCGTCGAGCCTTTTGCCCTGCGATCCTTTGTCGGAAAGAGTTAAAACTCCGATGGAGTAACAACTTGTATCACTCATGATGCCTCCTCCCCCTGGCGAAGGACCTTCACCGCATCGCCGGCGGTGACTATCCCTTCCCGACGCACCACCGCAAAAACGCCCTCTTTCGGCATGACGCAGTCGCCGGCCTGATGATAGATGGCACAGCGATCATGACAGATCTTCCCGATCTGGGTGATTTCCAGCAAGACGCCGTCGCTGCCGAGCTCAAGCAGACTTCCGATCGGCAGTCTGCACAGTTCGATGCCTTCGGTCGTCAGGTTTTCGGCAAAATCGCCCGGTCCGACATCGAGACCGTCAGTCCGCATCTTGTGGATACTCTCCAAGGCCAGAAGACTGACCTGCCGGTGCCAGTGGCCGCCATGGGCATCCCCCTGCAGGCCGAAGTTCTCGACCAGCAGGCCCTTGCCGACTTCGGTCTTGCGCATTCCTTTTTCGGTGCTGCTGCACACAGCAACAATCTTGCCCTCGGAGATCATATTTCGTTCTCCTCAAGGAAACTTATCTGTTTACCTCTTACTCTGTTTCTGGACCAGCATTCGACGCGCCTGGGTGACAATGACCTGGGCAACGCCGCGGCTCTTGGCCAGCGCCTTGAGATCCTTCTCGGTCAATACGCTCAAAAAACGCAGTGCTTTCGGCAGCGGGGTTCGGGGATGCACAATGAGCGCCTTTTTGATGGGATACTTTTTTATCCATTCCTTGTTGAGAAGGATGATGCGGATCTGTTCGTCGGTGGCCATTTTGTTGTTGGCCAGAGCCAGAATCTCGGCCTCGGAGATGCGCGGGTTCTTCAAAACTGCCGATGACACCACCTTGTTGGCATCCTTGATCAGCAGAGAGCGCCACTCCTTGTCTCCCTTGGCGGCCATTCCGATCTTTTCGGAAACTTTCATCTCGAGAGAGAGCTGGTACTTGGACTTGTGCTCCTCCTCCCCTTCCTGCTCTTCGGGCGGGGTCATCTCTAGCATATTGGGGTTTGCAGCCAGCGCCCTTTCACCGGCGGCGCTGTCTTTCAAAGATGGGATCTTTTCCAGAAGCAGATCGACAACCTCCGCACAGCCGCGTTCGGCCAGGAACAGAAGCGTTTTCTCCGCGACTTCGGGATTGTCGAGAAGGGAGGATATCACCTCGCTATCGCAGGATCGCACCCGAGCGATAAAATCGAGTATCTGATAATGGGTCTGAGCCCTGGCAATGACGGCGGCGATCCTTTGTGCCGGCAATTCCCGAGCGGTTTTCAGGGCGGCTGCGCGGATCTCCCGGTCCTTTTTCTGGGAGAGAAAAAGCAGTGCTTTGAGAAGTTTGTCGTCGCTTAAACCAAGTTCACCACGGGCGGCCCTGAGCTGCTGTTCTCGAGGGGCTCCGTCCCTGACAATCCTGGCAACCTCGGATTCTACTTTTATGCGAACAGACCTCTCCTCTGCCATCAGCACTCAGCGCCTCTCGAAAACCGTCACGTCAAGACCTCTGTCACGAGCCCGGGACGCAACCCTTTCGGCTTCGCTGCGATCTTCAAAGTCACCGAAGCGAACGATTGTGATCGGCAATTCCACTTCAACGCTTTTCTCTTCAACCTGAACCCCCTGGCCATAGAGTCGGTCGGCAAACGCCCTTGCCCGGTCCAGGTTGTAATAGGATCCGGCATAAAGGTTCACCTTTCCGTCCTTTTTCGTGATAAAGGCATCCGGGGCCAGAGAGCGGATACTTTTCAGCCTGGCCTGGGCGGTTTCCTCATCGAAACTGCCCACTTTCAGCCTGGTCATTGTCACTTTTCCGGACCTCCGGGTATGACGGGGCTCATAGCCGAGTTTCTTGACAGCAGCCTCGACCGACTTGAGGTGTGAATCCAGCAGGAAGGCACCGACCTGGAGGGCATAATCGCCTTTCTGTTCCTCCGTCACAGCGACAGCTTCATCGACAGGCTCTGCCGGAGCCGACTTTTCGTCGGCTGCCGGCTCTTTCGCGGATTGGGCAGAATCCTCATCCGCCGGTCTTTCCAGCTTCTCCACTGCGACAACGGATTGCTCGGGGATCTCTTCTTTTTTTACGTCCTTTTCAGAAGCAGGTTCTTCCTTGTCAAGTCCCTGAACCTCGTCCGCAGCCTCCGGAGGAGGGAGTTTGACCACATCTTTCTTGGGTGGCGGAGGAGCAGGCGTCTGTGCGATCTCAGGGTCCAGCAGCCCCGGTCCAAGGTAAAACAGGGCCCCTGCGACGATGACAAGCAGAAGCAGCACCAGCAGTAAAACACGGCGTCGAGAACCCCCCTTCCCGCCCTTGTCCGGTTCCGGCATTTCCTGCTCTTCAGGGGGGTCGATATTCGGGTTTTCCGAGTTGAAAAAATCTTCTTCCTGCGACATCCTCTACAGCCTCCCAGACATAATCATCATTGTTGCAAATAAATCCGAAGAGGCTTCCACCTCTCCTTCACGGTTTACTAGCTGGGCGAAATCAAGACGCTTTCTTTTCCAAACCGTCGAGAATCCGTTTGGTCATGTGCGTCGGCACGTCCTCGTAATGGGAATATCCCATGGTGAACAGGCCCCGGTCTGAAGTCATGGAACGAAGCTCCGGTGCATACTTGAGCACTTCGGCCATCGGCACCTGCACCTTGACCACCTGGCTGTTGGCCTGAGGTTCGACGCCGAGCACCTTGCCTCGCCTCGAGTTCATATCGCCGATCACATCGCCGATGCAATCTTCGGGAACGGTGATCTCCATGTTCATGACCGGTTCCAGAAGAACGGGCTCGGATTCCTCCAGAGCTTTTTTAAAAGCCATCGACCCTGCGATCTTGAAAGCCATCTCCGAGGAATCCACGCTGTGGTGGGAACCGTCGAAGAGAATCGCCTCGCAGTCGACCACCGGAAAGCCGCCGAGAATCCCTTTGTCCATCGCCTCGACGACCCCTTTTTCCACTGCCGAGATGTACTGCCGCGGCACGACGCCGCCGACGACCTTATCGACGAAGGAAAAGCCTTCACCCCGGCCCAGAGGGCCGACCTCCAGCCAGACATCTCCGTACTGCCCCCGGCCGCCTGTCTGCTTCTTGTACTTGCCCTGTACCTTGACGGTACGCCGAATCGTCTCGCGATAGGGGACCCGGGGATCCTTCAGTTCGACCTCGACGTTGTACTTGCGCTTGAGCTTCTCCACCGCCACCTCAACGTGGACCTGCCCCATGCCGGAGAGGATCAGTTCCTTGGTGTCCTCTCCGCGCGAAACCTGCAGCATCGGATCTTCCTCGACCAGTTTCTGCAGGGCCGTATGGATCTTATCCTCGTCGTTTTTGCCCTTCGCCTCCAGCGCAAAGGAGATAACCGGCTGCAGAGGCATCGGATTTTCGTAAATGATCGGATTGTCGCTCGCGCAGAGGGTATCTCCGCTCGCCGTGGATTTCAACTTGGGCACGGCCACGATATCACCTGCCACCGCCTCGTCCAGTTCCCGATGCTTCTTCCCCTCCATCTCGTATATATGACCGATACGCTCCGTGGCGTCCCGGTTGGGATTGTAAACCGTATTGTCCGGCCTGAGAGTCCCGGAGTAGACCCGGAAAAGGCTCAGCTTGCCAGTAAAGGGATCGTTGACCGTCTTGAAAACCATTGCAGAAAAAGGGGCCGCTTCGTCCGGTTCGCGCTGCTCCGCCTCTCCGGTCCCGGGGTTGGTGCCGATCTGGGTTCCCTTCTCCAGCGGCGAAGGCAAGCAGTTGACAATATAATCGAGCAACTGCCGGACCCCGAGGTTCGACAGGGCGCTGCCGCACAGCACCGGCGTAAACGTTCCGGTCAGGGCCCCCTCGCGCAGCCCCTGAAGGATCTCTTCGCGGCTGAGGTCGTCCTCCTCGAGATATTTCTCCAGCAGGCCGTCGTCGGCATCGCAAACGGCGTCCAGCAACCGGGTGCGCAGCCGGCGGGCCTCGTCGCGATAATCCTCGGGAATCTCGACTTCCTCGTAAGTGCCCATCTGGTCGAAATTGTAAAGCCGCGCCTTCATGCTCGGCAGGTCGATGAGCCCCTTGAACTCTTCGGCAGCGCCGATCGGCATCGTCACCACCACCGCACGAGAACTGAGTTTCTTCTCCATATCGTCGACCGCCTTGAGAAAGTCGGCCCGCTCGCGGTCCATCTTGTTGACAAAGGCGATTCTGGGTATTTCGAATTCTTCAGCCCATTTCCATATCTGCTGGGTCTGAGGCTTGACGCCGCTGATTGCCGAGACGATCACGACCGAGCCGCCAAGGATGCGCAGGCAGTTTCGGGTCTCATGGAGAAAATTGGCGTAGCCCGGAGTGTCGACGATGTGCAGGCTGTGCTTCTGCCATTCGCAATGATGAAGACTGGAGGTGATGGTAATTCCGCGCCTGATCTCCTCAGGGTCGAAATCCATGTTCGAGGACCCTTCGTCGACCCGTCCCAGCGCCTTGACCATGCCGGTATTGAAAAGGATTGCCTCGGTCAGAGATGTTTTGCCCGCTCCTCCATGGGCCACAATTCCAAGATTCCTCAACTTCGCAGTCTCGTACTTCCCCATGATTCCCCCTTTTCATGCCCTGTTATGAATCAGTTATCGGAATCACAATCGGGACGGTGAAAAAGATTGTCCCGGTCGGATGGTCAGCATTTGTCCTGCAAAGTCACAGACTTCTCGCGTGAAAAGTTTAGCATCGAGGTGCCCTGTAGTCAAAACACCAGCAGTCCCTGTCAGAGATGAGACAATCAACCGGGAAGGCTTATTCTGAACTTGAGCTCTCTCCTGCATTTCTTGAATAGAGGATGCGCAATCCCTCAAGAGTGAGAAGCGGCTCAACAGCGTCGATCGTCCGGGAAGCCGGTCCGATCAGGCTCGCCAGCCCTCCGGTCGCCAACACGACAGGATGCTCCTGTGCTTCGTCCTTCATCCGGGCAACGATCCCGTCGACAAGGCCGACATACCCGTAATAAAGACCCGCCTGCATGCTGTTGACGGTGTTTTTGGCAATGACCTGCGGCGGGTGGGCGAATTCCACCCGCGGCAGTTTGCTGGCCTTCTGGAAAAGAGCTTCGGAGCTGATGCTCACCCCCGGAGCGATAGCGCCGCCCTGATATTCGCCGCGCCCGGAGATGAAATCGAAGGTCGTCGCCGTACCGAAATCGACCACAATCAAGCTCTGCCGGTGTTTGCTGTAGGCAGCGACGGCATTGACGATGCGATCAGCCCCGACTTCCCGGGGATTGTCGTATTGAATCGGCATGCCGGTCTTGATGCCCGGCCCCACGATATACGGCTGCTGCTTGAAATACTCCCGGGCCATCCCCTCCATGGTATGGAGCAGCGGGGGAACCACGCAGGAGATGATCAGATCCTTGATGTCGGTAAAGTGAATATCGGACAACCGGAAAAGATCATGGATCAGGATGGCATATTCGTCGACTGTGCGCGATTTGTCTGTCGTGACGCGCCAGTGACGGACGAGATCGTCGCCTTTGTATATGCCCAGAACGGTATTGCTGTTACCGACATCAATCACCAGAAGCACTTAGACTCTCCTCACTCCTCATGGCCTCTTCAAGAGGCGCACATCTCCGGCCATCACCCTGAGTTCACCGGCAGAGGTTTCGAGCAGCAGAGCCCCGTCTGCATCGATCCCGTTGACGCATCCGCGCTCGACCCGGCCCTGCTGATCGACTTCGACCACCTGTCCCACCAGATCGCAGCAGGCTTCCCACCGCCGCCGGACTGGATCGAACCCCTGCGTCAGGTAGAGGGAATACAGGCTGTCTATACGCTGCAGCAAAGAACGGGTGAAATCGAACCGGCTGATCGAGGTGCCCTTTTCGATCGCCAGGGAGGTGGCCGGGTTGCGCAACGCGTCGGGAAACTGGCCCGACTCCATATTGACGTTGACGCCGATGCCGAGGATGACATAATTCAGGCGCTCGGATTCGCCGCTCATTTCATTGAGCAGGCCGGAAACCTTGCGTCCGTCGATCAGTACATCGTTGGGCCACTTGACCCGCGCCGGGAGATTGTGCAGGTGGGTAATGGTTTCGGCAGTCGCCGCTGCCGAAACAAAGGTCAGCTGTGGTGCATTCCACGGAGCAATTTCCGGACGCAACAGAATGGAGGCATAGAGATTCACCCCTGCCGGCGATTCCCACCGCCGGCCCAGACGGCCCTTGCCGGCATTCTGCCGATCGGCGATGACGACCGTCCCCTCGGGTTCGCCCTTCTCTGCAAGTTCGCAGGCCATCACATTGGTAGAGTCAAGCTCCTCGAAACAGAGAACCTTCCTCCCCACCAACGAGGTATCGAGCTCCGCCTGGAGCTCCTCTCCGACGAGCCGGTCGGGCCGATTGAGAAGGCGATATCCCTTTGAGCTCACTGCTTCGATATGGTAGCCGATCTCGCGCAGCGACCGGATCTGCTTCCACACCGCAGTGCGTGAAACCCCGAGGCTTCGGCTGATCTCCTCGCCGGAAAGGAACTCTCCCTCGCAGCGGCGGAAAAGTTCGAGTATCTTGCTGCGCGAGTCCATATCGGCGTTATCCTTTGAACAGCATGGAGATGTCGATCGCCCGCACCGAATGGGTCAGAGCGCCGACGGAGATGAAATCGACGCCGGTTTCGGCAATATCGCGAACCGTCTCGAGATTGACGCCTCCCGAGGCTTCGGTGAGGGCCTTGCCGGCGCACAGCTCGACAGCCTTCCGAAGGGTATCGAGGTCCATGTTGTCGAGCAGCAGAACGTCGGCGCCGGCATCGAGTGCCTGACGGACTTCATCGAGGTTGCGGGTTTCGATCTCGATCTTCTGGATATGGCTGACGCCGCTGCGCGCCCTGTCGATGGCCTCGACGATGCCGCCGGCGGCCGCCACATGGTTCTCCTTGATCAGAACACCATCGAAAAGACCGACGCGGTGATTGCGCCCGCCGCCGCTGCGCACGGCGTACTTGTCGAGCACCCGCAGGCCGGGGACCGTCTTGCGGGTATCGACGATTATCGTCCCGGTTCCCTCGATCGCCTCGGCGAAGAGGGCGGTCATTGTGGCGATGCCGCTCATGCGCTGCAGCAGGTTCAAGGCGACGCGCTCCGCCTGAAGCAGTATTGCCGCATCGCCCTTGATCCAGGCCACGACGTCCCCCCGCGAAACGCTCTGGCCGTCTTCCAGGAGCTTCTCGAAGGCCACGCCCGGGTCGAGAGCGGTGAAAACCCGCCGGACCACGTCGATGCCGGCCAGAACGAAATCCTCCTTGGCCACCAGTTCGGCGCGGGCCGTAACGCCCTTCGCTACCGTAGCCTCCGTCGTAATATCGCCAAGCCCGATATCTTCTTCCAGTGCGGTCCGTATAATCCGGTCGATCTCGAACATCGTATCTCCTTGAGAATGGTTAAAAATGCTTTTCTTTATACCACAGCGCCCGGCGACGCCGCAACTCGAAAAGCCCTGTCCGCGGTCCTTATTTCCCTTTACATTCTGACCGGTTATGGTAGAAAAAGCTATCCGGTCCATGGACTTGACATGCCGGGAAAGAGCTTTCAATGACAAAGGAGATCGACCATGCAACGGATTGTCTTTTTTTTACTCGCCGCATCTCTGTTGTCCGGCGGATGCGTCAGCAAGGCCCGGTACGAAGAACAAGCGGCCGAAGCCGAACTTCTGCGCCAGAGCATCACGGCGCTGGAAACCGAATACAGACAGCTTGAGGAGCGCTACCGGCAGCAGCGGGAGGAGAAGAACGAGCTCAACAACAGGCTCACAGAGGTGCTGCAGGACAACTCGGAGCTGCAGCAGGATATCCTCCGTGCCCGCGCCGACCTGGACCGCATGGAAAGACTCTATACGACAAAAAACGAGAAAGCAGGGCGGGCGATGTCCCGAATGCGAGCCACCATCGACGATCTCCAGGAGCAGAATCGCGAGCTTGCGCAACAACTCGAACACGAACGCCGGGAGCTTCAGGAACAGGTCAGCAAGCTCAAGGGCACCTACGACCAGTTGGTCGGCAAGCTGGAGCAACAGATCGAGCGCGGCGAGGTCACGATCTCGGAACTGGAAGGGAAACTGACCGTCAACATGGTCGAACGCATCATCTTCGCCTCGGGCGAGGCCGAGATCAAGCCGCAGGGGCTCGAAGTGTTGCGAGAGGTCGGCAACGTCCTGAAGGACGTGGAGGACAAAGCGGTCCGCGTCGAGGGACATACCGACAATGTCCCGATCAGTCCCCGTCTTGAGGAAACCTATCCCACCAACTGGGAGCTCTCCTCTGCCCGGGCCGTCAACGTGGTGCGTTTTCTCCAGGAGAAGATCGGCATCCCGGGGAAGAAACTGTTCGCCTGCGGCTTCGGGAAATTCCGCCCCATCGCGGACAACGGGACTGCCGAGGGTCGCGCCCGAAACCGCCGCATCCAGATTGTCCTGGTGCCTGAGGCGACCCAGGAAGCGGCGCCCGCCCCTCTTCAGGAATGACGAAATCTCTGTCACCTCGGATCAGGGTTTTTGCCCGACAACCACGCCTGTATCATCGCTGACCTTGCGGACCTCGATCCCGGCGAAGCCGCAATTCTTCATCCACGAGGCAATCTCCTCTCCGCTGTAGGTGCGGCCGTTTTCAGTCATGACCAGCATATGCAACGCGAAAAGGGACGGGCCGAGCGGGCCGGTCTTGTCGTCATTCAGAAGGAATTCGTGAACAGCCAGCTTTCCTCCCGGATTGAGGGCGCGGAAAGCCTTGTCGATAAGCATTTGGCATTCCTCCTCTGCCTGAGAGTGGAAAACCTGGGAAATCCATACGGCATCGATGCCGCTGACAAACTCGTCGCGGTGCATATCGCCCTCGACCAGCTCCACCTGATCGATCAGCCCCCGGGAGGAGAGGCGCTCCCGGGCCACCTTCAAGGCGCCGGGAAGGTCGAAAAGGTGGACCCGCTGCAGGGAGGGGAGCGCATCGAGAAAAGCGGCCGCATAGGTGCCGGGCCCGCCGCCGACATCGATCAGAGAGCACGCTCCCTCGAAACCGGCCTGCGGGGCGACCTGGGGGGCCAGGTCGCGAGTCACGTCGTCCATGCCGCGGATGAAAGTCCGGGTCCACTCCTCCTGCCCCCCGAGAATCTTCTCCTCCTTCGATCCGGCTGGATGTCCCTTCGCCACCACCTCAGGCAAATCGTTCCACGCCTCCCAGCAGTGATGAATGTGCTTGAAAATATTGCCCCGATAGTTTTCGCCGTGTACCAGGTTCTGGGCCGTCACCGGGGTGTTGAGGTAACGAGTCCCCTTCTTTTGCAACAGCCCCATGGCGGTCAGGGCGTTGAGCAGAAGGGTCAGGGCCCGCTCGTCGACTTTCAATCGGTCCGCCAGATGTTCAGGTTCTTCACCGGCCTCGCCCAGAGACGAGAACAGATCGAGATCGTTGGCGGCAAAAAAGGCCTTGGCCATTTCAAAGCCATGGGACATGCGCATCAGGTCACGAAACGTATCGAACTGCATGGAACCTCCTGTTCATAAAGGTTTGTCGCAGACTCAGGAAGAAAAAATATTTCGCAGGGCTCGGCGGCGAAGCAGAGAAAACTCTTTGTAGCCTTCCTTGCCGGCATAACGACGGGCCTTTTCTGGATCGAGACCGAGCAGCAGCACGTCGCGGAACAGCTCCTGCGTCGAGCGGCCGGAGGCGTGGCTGAGAAATCTCTGCAAGGGCGTACCGGCATCGAAGAAGACCTTCTCTTCGTCCATCTTTTCGCCCTCCTCATCGAACAGATGCAGGACGAAGCCATTCGGCCCCACAAGGTCGTCCACCCCCATCTCGACCGCCAACAGGGCGCCGCTGAGGAACGATTCCGCGTCTGTCCCTTCGACAAGATGCTGCAGACAGTTCGCATGGACAAAACCCCGACGCCGGGTACCCAGAGCCTGAAAAAAGTACTCCTCCCCGCCATCGGGCGAGGCATGACAGACAGGGCATTCCAGAGCCAGGCGCCGGAGCGGCCCTGGTGAACCCTCGATCGTAGAGGAGTCTGTAGCCTGGGACTGGCTGACAAACTGGTCGGTACCGTCAAACCGGTCGAGGACGAAACCGGCCAGATCCTTGAACTGGCGATAGGCATTGGTGTATCGGGCGTGGGTCAGAACCGGGTAGACCCGGCTGGTCAGGTTGGTGGCCAGGCCTTCGACCTTGGGGCTCTTGGCGATATAGGTATCGATGACCTGATAATCGCGTTCCCGGGCGGAATCAGCGAGAAACCGGTCCAGGGGCATGTTGTTGCGCAGGCGAAGGCGGCGGTCGATGATACTCGGAAGCAGCCAGAGCCGTTCGACGTTTGCCCCGATCTCTTCCATCGTCCGACGGATGGAGGAGACATTGACCAGGGAGGCACGATCCTTGACCGGAACCAGAATAAGATCGGCCGCAAGCAGAGCGCTGCACGTAAAATAATCGAGGATCGGCCGGGTATCGAGAATGAGAATTCCCGAAAGATCCGAGCGTGACAAGGCCTGACGGAGAAAATGCGGGTCGTCACCTGGGGGTGTCAGGCGCTGCTCGGAGGCCATGAATTCAACACCGTATTCGCCGATCTGCATCAATTCGGCGGCCTGGGTCCCCTGGAAGAGATCGGAGACGGAACGGCCGCGATGGCGACCGATGGCGAACATGTTCTCAACGCTGAAATGATTGTCGAAGGAGGCGATGGATACTGGCAAATCCTCTCGCAAGCCCTTGAGAAAGACCGCCAGGTTGGTGGACACGGTCGTCTTGCCCACCCCTCCCTTTTCACTGGCGACGGCGACCACGAAAGGGACCGACTTGCTCATGACACCTCCGTTATAACTGTGCTTTCCCTATTGCGCCTCGCCGATCTGCAATTTTTCCCACCTCTCGTACAAGCCGGAGATTTCCTCCTGCAGCGTCTCGAAGCGGCGACTCGCCTCCTGCCAGCGGGTCCGGTCGTCGTAGATATCAGGATCGGCCATGGTTCGCTCCAGCTCCGCCAGATTCGCCTCCTGTTCCTCGATGAACGCTTCCACATCATGCAATTCGCGCTCCCGCTTCTGCTCGGCTCGACGAACCTGCTTGCGCTCCTGATGCGACTGGATGCGTTCCTGCTTGTCCACGGATTGAGTCGCGGTTTTGGCCGCGTGGTGCTCGACCCGCAGCGAGCTGTGGCTGGCATCGCCCTCCTGCGCCTTTTTGCGCAGAAAATCCTCATAGTTTCCGGGATACGATTCGATGCCTCCATGGCCGACTTCGACGACGCGCGTTGCCAGATGATCGACGAAATAGCGGTCGTGAGAGACAAAAACCAGGGTTCCGGAGTAGTGTTTCAACGCTTCGAGCAGGACATCCTTCGAGGCCAGATCGAGGTGGTTGGTCGGCTCGTCGAGCAGCAGCAGATTGGCCGGCCGAAGCAGCAGAATGGAGAGCGCCAGCCGGTTGCGTTCTCCGCCGGAGAGGACAGACGTGCGTTTTTCAACATCGTCGCCGGAGAAAAGGAAGGTTCCGAGAATATTGCGAACCTTCGGAACCATGTCGAAGGGAGCGGCGTCGGTGATCTCCTGCAGCACGTTTTTTGCCGGATCGAGAACCTGGGCCTGATCCTGGGCGAAATAGGCCATGGCCAGGTTGTGTCCCTCGCGGCGTTGACCCCGCCACGGCTCGACCTCGCCGGCGAGCAGCTTCATCAGGGTCGACTTGCCTGCACCGTTGGGTCCGACCAGGGCAATGCACTCGCCGCGCTCCGCAGTGAGCGAAACATCCTGCAGCACGGCTTCCTCGCCGTAACCGAAGGAGATATCTTCGAGTTCCAGGGCCAGCTTGCCCCCTTTGGGCGGATCGGGAAAGCGAAAAGCGATGCGCTGGCGCTGCGGAGGCACCTCAATCCGCTCGATCTTTTCCAGCTGCTTGATGCGGCTCTGCACCAGCGAGGCCTTGTTGGCGTTATATCGAAACTTTGCGATAAACGCCTCGATCTTGGCCACCTCTTCGTCCTGCCGTGCCTTCGCCTCGCGCAGGGCGGCGACGCGCCGGTCACGCTCGACAAGGTATTTGCTGTAGTTGCCCGGGTATTCGCTCAGATGACCGTTCCACACCTCGACGATGCGGCCGACGACCTGGTCGAGGAAAAACCGGTCGTGGGAAACGAGAACGACACTGTGGGGATAACCGGTCAGATAGTCCTCGAGCCAGTCGCGCGCCGGCAGATCGAGATGGTTGGTCGGCTCGTCGAGCAGAAGCAGGTTCGGGCGCTGCAGCAGCAGCTTCGCCAGGGCGATCCGCATCTGCCATCCGCCGGAGAAATGCTCGCAGGGGCGGTGCCAGTCACTCTCTGAAAAACCGAGCCCCTGCAGCACCTTTCCGACTTCAGACTCCATTTCGTAACCGCCGCGGCGTGTGAAAACCTCCTGCAGTTCGGCGTAGTGCTCCATATCCTCGTCGCGATGATGTTCGGCGATCTCTGCCTCGAGCCGGCGCAGTTCCGACTCCATCGTCACCATTTCGCCCAGAGCGGAATGCACTTCGTCGAAAAGCGGACGCCCCTGATGTTCGAGCCCCTCCTGCGGCAAATATCCGATCGTTGTACCCCTGGCGATCTGCACCTGTCCGTCGTCAGTGCTGACCTGCCCCGCCAGAAGCCGCAGCAGAGTGGTTTTCCCGGCACCGTTCTCGCCGCACAGACCGATACGGTCTCCGGAGCGGATGTGCCAGTCTATTCCGTTGAATACGACTTGCCCGGCGAAATCTTTTTTGATGTTTCGTAATTGAACCATAACCTGTTTATATATCATGGAGGGGCGGTGAGGATAAACAGAGAAATCCCGCCGAGCAAGAAGCTCCTAGAAATTGTAGTAAACAGCCATTCCGGCTCCGAAGTCCGCAGCCGTCTCGGTGAGTCCTTTGCCGAGGTATCCCTGCAGACTTACATCCTCGGAGAGCCAGTAGGTTCCATTGAGTCGGGCCTCGGCAATATCGTCCGCATCGTCGGCCGGGGCAGAGGACCACCAGAGGGAGATGGAGGGGAGGAAATTCCGGGTCATCCGATATCCGCTTTCCGCTGTCAGGGTGGCGTAGTCGTCCAGACCCAGTTCGTCGTTGGAGCCCTGGAAAATGTAGCGACCTTCCGCAAAGGTATACCAGCGACCGAACCATTTCGAAACGCCGAGACCCGCTCCGACATCGAATTCCCCGGTGCCCAGACCTTCGTCCTCGTCAGCGGTGGGGAATTTCAGATAAAGCAGGGGGCGCACACTGGGGGAGACCTCACTCTCCTTCATGAGCAGGTAGCCGGCGGTCAGAGAGATATCGCCCAGGCCACTGACCGAGTCGCTGCTGTCGAAAGAGGTACGCCGCGTACCGCTTCGGCGTTCGAAAGGAAATCGCGTTCCCCCGGAAAGAAGCGTATTGCTGTTGCTCTGATGGAGATAGGGAACGACCAGTTCAAAATCGAGGCGGTCTGTGGGGAAATAACCGATCGTCAGCGGCACCCGCCAGGAATCGGTGGTGGTGTCGGTATCATAATCCCCCGTTGCGAAATCCACCCCCAGACCGAGGGAATACTTTGCCGCTTCCGCACCGAAGGACGGAACAGCAACCAGCAGTCCGCCCAGAATCAAAGTGATCCCTTTCAAGAAAATTCGCCCTGTAACAGATCGCACCATCGTCTCCTCCTGTTAGAAAATAAAAAGGAAAGAGGGCACTCCTCTTAACTGAAGGAGTGCCCTCTTTTCATTATAATCGCCTTGAAGATTAATTTCCAGTCTGAGTCTGGTTCGCCGGAGTGGCCGGTTCGGCCGGGGTCGCTGCTTCACCAGGTTCGCCGGGCTGGGCCGGAGTCGCCGGTTCGGCGCGATTGGCCTCTCCCTGGCCGGCATTGGCACCGCCCTGCTGACCGTTACCGTCGCTGTTGCCGAACTGGTCCTGGCTGCGGTCCTGATTCTGGTCCTGACTGCGGTCCCGGTTCTGGTCCTGGCTGCGGTCCTGGTTCTGACCTTGGCTGCGGTCGCGACCACGGACCTGGTCACCTTGCTGGGCACCACCTCTACTGCCGGCCCGGTCCTGCTGGAAGCCTCCCTGAGACTGACCGCTCATCCCCTGAAATGATCCGTTATTGCCGCCTGCGGCGCCGCTCATTCCGCTTCCACCGCCTCCTCGGGCGAAAGACATGCCTGTCATTCCCAGACTCAATGCGACCGCGAGAAATAGTGCCATCAACGTTTTGTTTTTCATAAGCCTTGTTCTCCTAGATTTGACGTTTAATAATTCCGTCCGACAAAATTGCCGGCACTCTTGCCTTTCACTTCCTTAGACGAGACCGCTACGGAAAAGTTTACAGAAAAAATGTCCACCCTGATTTTCCTCGGGAAGAGGTAAACTTTTTCTGTCGAACTTCGTCTAACCGGTAAATACAAAATTGCGAACCAGAAGCGGGAAGTCCCGATTTGACACCAGGGGGACTGCAGGGATATCGTCAGAGGCATGGATAGTTGTTCGGAAAAATCGCTTCTGGCCCGAATCAGGAACGGGGACGATTCGGGATTCGAAGCCCTGGTCGCCACGCATTCGCCGCGCACCCTCGCCCTGGCCCGCAGGTTGACCGGAAACGAGGAAGATGCCGAAGATATTTCCCAGGACGCTTTTCTGCGCCTCCATCGCAATATCGGCGATTTTCGCGGCGACAGTTCTGTTGCGACCTGGCTGTATCGCACGGTGACGCGACTGGCCATCGATCATCTGCGGAGGCGCAAAATCCGGGATCGGATTTTTTTCTTCTCCAGCAGCCGTGACAATGAGGATACAGACATTGTGGAATCGGCACCGGCTTCCACACCCTCTCCCGCTGACCATTATTTCGCCGGTGAAATTCGACAGCGCCTCGATCTGGCCATGAAACACCTCTCCGCACGGCAGCGGGTCATATTCACATTACGCCACTACGAGGAGATGCCGCTGCAGGAGATAGCGGAGATGCTGGATCTGAAAGAAGGGACGGTCAAGTCACACCTGCACCGCGCCGTTCGCATTCTTCGACGGGAATTGAAAGAGCTGCAAGAGGAGTCATCATGAGCAAGCCATCTGAAATCTCTGCCTGTCAGCCGGAAAAACTGACACTTTTCCATTACGGCGAACTGAACCCTGCCGAACATCTTTGGGTGGAAACCCATATAAAACATTGCCCGGCATGCCGTCAGGAGGTTGAACAGGTCGGATCGATGCTGGAGATGCTGCCGAAAGATGAGCATGAGATCTCCCGCGAAGCAATTCGGTCTTTGAACGAGCGAGTGAGCAGACGTCTGCGTCCCAGGCTCCGCCTCCCCTCCAGACCCGTGATAGGAGGCTCCCTTGCTGCGGCCGCAGCGCTTGTGTTGACAATGACCTTTTACTCACCGACACCCGAATTGCAACAGTCCCCCTCGGAAACATCCCGGCAAGCCGACAGGCAGACGGATCGACTCCCGGAGGCGGAACTGTTAAGGAATCTTGACCTGCTGGAGAACCTGGACCTGCTCCAGGAACTGGAAGGATCGAGGGCCTAGGAATGAAACAGATTTTTTGCGCCCTTTCTCTCGTCCTGGGCTTTCTCCTGGGGCCGCCCTCGAGCCTTCTTGCAGAAGGGAATCGATCGACAGAGGAAAAGCCGGCGGACAAGATCAGCAGCGAGGACCGGCAGGTCATCAAGAGAATGGAAATGCTGGAGTTAATAAACCTTCTGGAAGACATGGAACTTCTGGAGGGGCAGATCAAGGCCGTCCTGGAGGAAGACAAATGAACGCTATTCGTATAACCTGCATTCTCGTGCTGCTTCTCCTGGCCGTGAGCGCTTTCGCTGCTGGCCCGACGCAAGGAACGGACACACCGGAACTGGCGGCGAGCGAGACGCTCGACCAGGAAGCCCTGCAGCGCTGGAAGCAACTCTCTGCAGAGCAGAGGGAGGAACTCAGAGAACGCTACCGCCAGTATCAGCAGCTCCCCGCGGAGCAGCAAAAAGATCTGCGGGAGAACCTGAAACGGTTCCAGGATATGGATCCGAAAAAGCAGGCACAGTTGAAGGAGCGCTACAAACGCTGGCAACAGTTCTCACCCGAACGGCAGGAGAATCTGCGTCGGATGTTTCAGAAATATCAGAAGCTCGACCCAGAACAACAGAACCAACTGCAGCAGGAGCTGCATAAACTCCGCGGGATGTCCACAGGGGAACAGATGCAGCGGAAGCGGGAACTGCACCGCAATTTCTTCGGCACTCGCGGGGGGATGGGCCCGTCCCGGCAAATGGGAGGCGGTGGCGGAATGTCGCGCTAAGGGCCTCTGCTTTCTGACCACCCTCACCTCTGATCCCTCCTCTGGCGAGCAACACCGAGAGAAGCCTTCAGGGCTTATAGCATTTTTAATTTGAACAGCCTTCCCTGAAGCTGTTCAAATGTTTTGATTTCTGCTATAGTTGCGCCAAGTCGTGAATATTTTCCGACATTTCTGCACAGAATCTCTGAACCCGAGGGTTCCGATAGAGATGACATAGCCGCCTCAAAGAGATGGAGCGCTCTCTTCCAGGAGAGCGAACCCCGGCGGCTAACACGGGAGAATCCCGTCAATTTCAGATTTGGCCGGCCCGGAAAATGCGTAAAAACGCTTCCGGGCCGGCCCAAAGGATTTAAGTACATGAGCAAAAAGATGCTGATCAACGCGACCCATCCGGAGGAAAATCGGGTGGCGATCGTAGACGATGGCCTGTTGACCGAACTCGACATCGAAATGGCGGGTCGCGAACTGACCAAGGGCAACATCTACAAGGCGGCGGTGGTTCGGGTCGAACCCGGACTTCAGGCCGCTTTTGTCGATTATGGCGCCGAGCGACTCGGCTTTCTGCAGGCCGGGGAAATTCATCCGGAATTCTACCCGCAAAAGTCCGAGGAGAAGAAAAGCCGGCCGCGTATCAACGAGATCCTGAACCGGGGGCAGGAACTTCTGGTCCAGATCGTCAAGGAGGAGCGGGGCACAAAGGGAGCGGCTCTCACAACCTACCTTTCCCTGGCAGGACGCTACATGGTCCTGGTCCCAGGGAGCCACCTTCGCGGCATTTCCCGCAAGATCGAGTCGGCGGAAGAACGACGCAAGATCAAGGGGGTCATGAACTCCCTGCAGCTTCCGGATAATGTCGGCTATATTGTGCGCACAGCCGCCATGGGTCAGACGGAAGAAGAGCTGAAGCGTGACCTCACCTATCTGGTACGACTGCATGAAAACATCGTGGCCCGCACCAAGCAGGTGCAGGCTCCGGCGCTGATCTACAAGGAATCGAACCTGGTGCTGCGCTCGATCCGCGATTACTTCACCTCCGATATGGACGAGGTGCTGATCGATGACGAGAAGGTCTACCAGGAAGCCCGTCTTTTCTTCCAGCAGGTCATGCCCGAATATGCCCACCTGGTCAAACTCCATCAGGAGCGCCGGCCGGTTTTCTCGCGCTACCAGATAGAAGAGCAGATCGAAACGATCACCAAGAACAAGGTCCCGCTGGAGTCGGGAGGCTCTATCGTCATCGACACCACCGAGGCACTCGTCGCCATCGATGTCAACTCGGGAAAAATGTCCAGCGAACAGGGCGTGGAATCGACCGCCTTCAAGACGAACATCGAAGCGGCAAAGGAAGCAGCCCGCCAGCTGCGCCTGCGTGACCTGGGCGGCCTTGTAGTCATCGACTTCATCGACATGCGCGATCGCAAGCACATCAGGGATGTGGAAAAAGCCCTCAAGGACGCCATGCACAACGACAAGGCCCGGGTTTCCGTTGGACGCATCAGCCAGTTCGGGCTCCTGGAGATGAGCCGACAGCGCATCAAGGCCGCGCTGGCCGAGGGCGCCTACAACCCCTGCCCCCACTGCAGCGGTTCGGGACGGGTCAAGAGTGTCGAAGCACAGGCTGTCGCATTCTTCAGAAAGCTGCAGGCAGCATCGGCCAAAGGAAAAGTCACTCACGTCGAGGGAGAGCTGCCCCTGACCGTCGCCGACTATTTGCTCAATGAAAAGCGCAGCGATCTGGTCGAACTGGAACAACGACAGAATGTGACCATCGTAATCAAAGGTCGGGACGATTTCATCGACGGCCAGATCGAACTGGAAACTTCGAAACAGGAGCCGACCAGCCAGCCTGAAGAAGATGTTCTGATTCCCTTGACAGCATCACCTGAAACTCCTTCCGAATCCGAGACCGCGGCAGCACAGGAAGAACAGAAAGGCGAGTCCCGCAGCAGCAGCGGACGCCGGTCCCGGCGCAATCGTCGACGGCGCAAGGATGAACAAAAGCCCACCGAGCAGGAGAACGGCGGCGAAGAGGAATCAAAGGACGTGAAAGAGTCCTCTTCGGCCGAAAATCAAGAGGCTGAAAAGTCGGAAAAACCCAGCTCCCAACGTTCTCGCCGCCGTGGCGGAAGGCGCAAGGGAGGCTCTTCGCAAACGACCGGCGCCGATGCGGAGACCGGTCAGCAGCCCTCTCCCGAAGCGGGTGCGGAAAAATCGGCGGAAACGGGCAAGGAAACGGCTGAACAACAGCCTGCCCCTCCGACAACCGAAACTCTTCCCGTGGAAGCCGGCACGGACATGCCTCAACAGAAATCGGAAGCGGAGAAAAAACCGGCACCGAAAAGAACGCGACGGTCTCCAGCCAAAAAGACAGAGGCACAACCCGCCCAAGAAGGCGCGGCCGAAAGCGCCAAGGACCTGCCGCAAAAGGATGCCGAAGCGGAGAAAAAACCCGCACCGAAAAGAACGCGACGGTCTCCAGCCAAAAAGACTGAGGTCCAACCCGCTGAAAAAGGCGCGGCTGAAAGCGGCAAGGACCTGCCGCAAAAGGATGCCGAAGCGGAGAAAAAACCGGCAGCGAAAAGAACGCGACGATCTCCCGCCAAAAAGACTGAGGACCAACCTGCGGAAAAAGGCGCGGCCGAAAGCGGCAAGGACCTGCCGCAAAAGGATGCCGAAGCGGAGAAAAAACCGGCACCGAAAAGAACGCGACGGTCTCCGGCTAAAAAGACCGAGGCGCAGCCCGCCCAAGAAGGCCCGGCCGAAAGCGGCAAGGACCAGCTGCAAAAGGATACCGAAGCGGAGAAAAAACCGGCACCGAAAAGAACGCGCCGGTCTCCGGCCAAAAAGACCGAGGCGCAGCCCGCCCAAGAAGGCCCGGCCGAAAGCGGCAAAGACCAGCTGCAAAAGGATGCCGAAGCGGAGAAAAAACCGGCACCGAAAAGAACGCGACGGTCTCCCGCCAAAACAGCAGCGGAAAAAACGCCGACGACAAAGCCAGCTGGAGACGATACGGACCAGCCGGTTCAAAAGTCGGATGCCGAGGACAAACCGGTAAAGAAACCAGCGCGGCGACGCAGAACGACAAAGCAGGAACCTGAAACAACAGACGAATCGCCTGACACCACCTGAAGACGCCACTCTCTCATCAACAGAAAAGCCGGGACAAAAAATGTCCCGGCTTTTCTGTTGATTTATTTTATCACGTTATCGTCTAAGCTCGGGAAGTCGACCCCGGGCTTTTCAGAAAAACCACCAGCGCGCCCTCTCCGCCGTACTTCTTAGGTGCTCTGCCCCACTCTCCGACCCAGGATCTTCCGACGCTATTGAGGTACTTTTCGATCGCGGGACGCAGAAGCGGACCATCTTCCGATCCATAGCCTCGCCCCGTAATGAGCAAGACGGTTTGCAGACCCTGGTGGAGGGAATCCTGCAGGAAAAAGGCGACCTTGTCCACCGCCTGCTGGCGACTCAGACCATGCAGGTCGAGCCGGGCCTCCGGCCGCAGTGTACCGCGTCGTACCTGCTTCATTCGCCGTGGCTGCGGGGCGGCCGGCGGTTCCTCTTCCGGCGGGAATCCCTCGCGAAAGCAGACATCCATTTCGCCAAGGGACTGGAGAAAGAGCTCTTCCTCAGTCCTGGGCATCTCCGGACTCTCCTCCGCGGACGGCAGTGAAACATCTTCAGGGACCGGATCGACAAGACGATTATCTTCGTCCTCTATCGCCTTGACGCCCAGTTGCTCCATCTGGCGGGCGAACAGATCGGGGCCGTCGTCTTCAACCGAAGTCGTCTGATCCTCTTTCCGCTGTTCCTCTTTCACGCCCTTCTTCGATGAAGGTGCTTTGTTGCCGTTCTCAGCAACGACCCCTTTCAAGGCCTTGAAGGGGGCCGTTGTAAACTCCTCTTTCTTTTTCTCCTTTATTTTGCGTTCCTTGCTGCTCACGATTTACCGCCTGACAACCGTTTTGCGCCGGCCGGTCATCGCCTTGGTCTGCTTCTTGATCAGAGCGCCCTGCTTCTCCAGATGGAACTGATACCACGCATCGCCCCACTTCTGCATCTTCATCTTGCGACCTTCCTTGAGCGCCTTGAGATTTTCTTCAAGAAGTTCGTGGCCACCGACACGTTTCACCCCCTTCTCCATGACGGAAACGGCCTTTTCGTGCTCTCCCACCTTTTCCAGACAGAAAGCGTAGATGTTCCAGAGCATCGGCTCTTTCTTGTTGGCCGAACAGGCCTTTTCAAACGTTTCCATCATTTTGTTCTTCTTGTTGCGCTTCATGTAGCAGATGGCGAGCATGGCCATCGCCATCCAGTGGCGGACGAAACTTTTCTGCAGATACTCGAACGCCTTGGAAAAGTCGCGCTTCATGAAATAGACCGTTCCGATCTGGGCATTGAGCTGTCCCTTGACGAAGAACTGCCAGGGTGCGTACTTGAAGCCGCTCTCCAGGGTCCTCACCGCCTTCTCCATGCGATTTGCCTGAAGATCGCGCTGAGCCGACTCCATAAGGTTGCCTATCTTTTTCATGACGAATCGGGTCAGCAGGAGGAAAATGACCCCGAAAACAACTACAGAGATGACAGTGGCGACCCAGACATTCATATCCCACAGGTTCAGCAGGGCAACATCCACGGCCACAGAGATGGCAAGGGAAATAATCAGATTCAACATCAGGAATGGTTCCTTTCCTATCCTTGATAAAGCTTTTAATGGTAGCAATCAGTCAGGGGAAAATCAAAAAAGGCGAGTGAAATCCGGGGACGAAAAGAACGTCCCGGGACCGCTCATCCTCGGGCACCGACCAGCAGAGTCAATTTATCACCGGGGCGCAGGACATCGTTTTCAGAAAGGTTGTTCCAGACCATAATTTCACTGGTTTTCACGGAAAACCGGCGGCTGATCTCCCAGAGCGTGTCTCCGGACTCCACCTGGTATATGATCCGCTCCTGCTTCCCCTTGGCTTGCTTGGCCGCAGAAGTACCGCTTGCCCTGGACGAGACGGCCAGTCGTTGACCCGGGCGGATGACGTTGCTCCATCCGAGGCGATTCCACACGCGCAGCTGTTTCTGCGTGACCCCGAAGCGTCGGGAGATGCTCCAGAGGCTGTCCCCCTTGCGCACCGTATAGCTCTGGCGGCGGGTGCGGTCGTAGTCGTCGCGCAACTCATTGAGAGGTCGCTGGTTGAAGCCCTTTTTCAGCGGCAGCACCAGGTCCGTCCCGATGCTCAGGGCGCGAGGGTTCTGAATATTGTTCAGGGCTACGATATCGTCGACGCGAATCCGGTAGCGTCGGGCCAATTGACCGAGAGTGTCCCCCTGCCGGACCCGGTGATGCTTGTAGTTGGCCCGGTCCCGCTCCGGCAGTTGGGCATATTTTTCTTCGAAGACCTGCTTCTTGCCGGCAGGGATCCGCACTTTGTAATTGCGAACTTCCGGCGGTGTACACCAGCGCTTGAGTTCCGGATTAAGGGTCTTGATCTCTTCGTACTCCGTCTCACAGAGATTGGCGACGACTTCCAGATCAGTCGCTGTTGGCAGGGTGACTTCCTCGTACTTAAGCGGCTCGTGTGGCTTGAGATTGGTAAAGCCGTATTTCTCCGGCTGCTTGGCGACAATCAGAACCGCCAGCAACTTGGGCAAATAGTTTTTGGTTTCGTCCTGAAGGTAGCTGCCCCGGGTCAGGGCCCAGAAATCTCTTGTGTTGTACTTGCGGATGGCCCGCCGGAGCTTTCCCGGACCGGCGTTATAGGAGGGAACCGACAGATACCAGTCGCCATCGAACTGTCGGTTCAGATCTTTGAGATACCGGGCGGCGGCCCGGGTGGCACGTTCGAAATCGCGCCGCTCGTCGAGCCACCAGTCCTGACGGAGATCGTACATATGCCCGGTGCTGCTTATGAACTGCCAGGGACCGACGGCATGCGCCCAACTGTAAGCCTGCATGTTGAAGCCCGACTCGACCATCGCCAGATAGGCAAGGTCCCTCGGCACCCCTTCCTCTGCGAAAATCTCGCGCATCATCGGCAGGTAGCGGGCCGATCTCTCGAGCCAGCGCTCGAAAACCTTTCGCGCGCGACCGGTATAATAGTCAATGAAATAGTTGACCTTGTCGTTTTCCACAACGGGGAAATCGAAGACGACTTCTTCCTCGGCGGCCGTTGTTTCTCCCTCGTTCTCCGGCGGATCCATTTCGAAGCCGAACAAGACCTTGTTGTCCGCAAGAGTCTCGGCGTCAAAAAAACCTGCAGGCAGGAACTCGGCGTCGATCAGCCCCGCCCAGTCTACCGGTTCGTCAAGAAGGGAATACCGGAGATAATCGCCGGGCGCCATCCCTTGCGGGAGTTTGAGTGAGGAGGTCACAGGTTGCTTGTCTGTTGCATTATCGGAGACAGCAGCAAGGGGCTCACCCCTGACAGAACTCTCGGGGCTCCCCTCCGGAGAAAGCCAGACACCAGGAGAACAACCGGCGAGGACAAAAAAAGAAATAGCGAAAAACAGTCTGTTCACCGACCCCTCCTGCATGGTGCGGAATCTATCGCGGTGCGAGAAAAATACTCCGGATGAAACGTCAGGATCTCCGGATAATTGCGCCGAAACATAGCGTTAAAAGCCTTATCTGTCAACATGTTCCCTCTCTTCTGGCCAGAATCGACGCTGCAGTTCGGCCAGCAGAGGATCGAAACTGTCCGGCTCCAGAGCGCAAATCGGCAAAGCATCGAACCGTCGGCACTGGGCTCTCACCTCCGAGGGATCTACACGGTCGACCTTATTGAAAACCAGAAGGCGCGGGATCGATGCCAGCCCCAGTTCGTCGAGAATACGTTCGACCGCCTCGATCTGTTCTTCGAACCGCGGGCTGGAGAGATCGACGACGTGCAGCAGCAGATCGGCATCCTCCAGTTCCTCGAGCGTCGACTTGAAAGCACCCATCAGACTCCGGGGCAGCTTGCTGATGAATCCGACGGTATCGGTAATAATGACCTCGCGCTCCATGGGAAAACGCAGGCGGCGGGTCGAGGTATCGAGGGTGGCGAAAAGCAGGTCTTCGGTGAACACTTCGCTGCGAGTCAGGGCGTTGAGCAGGGTCGACTTGCCGGCATTGGTATAGCCGATGATGGAAACGATCGGCACATCAGCCCGGATTCTGCGCTGGCGACGCTGCCGCCGACCCCGTGCCAGTTCCTTGAGTTGTTTCTCCAGCCGGGAGATGCGGTCCCGGATGCGCCGGCGGTCGATCTCCAGCTTGGTCTCGCCGGGGCCGCGGCCGCCGATCCCCCCCATCAGACGGGAAAAGGCGGTCCCCTTACCGACCAGTCTGGGCAGGATGTACTTGAGCTGGGCCAGTTCGACCTGCACCTTCCCGTCCCGGCTATGGGCCCGGCGTGAGAAAATATCGAGGATGAGCTGGGTGCGGTCGATGACTTTCATTTCAGTGATTTCCGAAATCGACCGGACCTGGGTGGGCGAGAGCTCCTGGTCGAAGACGAGCATGGTCGCACGTTGCTGCAGCGCCCGGATGACGATCTCCTTGATCTTTCCGGCGCCCATCAGATATTTGGGATTAAGCCGTCTGGGTCTCTGTACGACACGGTCGAGAACCACAAGATCCGCGGTTCGAGCCAACTCGGTCAATTCATCCAGACTGTCCTCGACCTCGTCGCGGGGAGAGTGGCTCACTGAAATAAGGATCGCCCGCTCCCGCATGTCGGAGAGATCGACCGCTTCCGAACTCTTGCGTTCCATCTCCGCCTCGAGCGACGTGATAAAACTCTCGAAATCGAGGTCTATATCGTAAAGGGAGCGCGCAGTGCGGACCTCCAGGGTTCTGCCTTCGGGATTTTCCGGCAGCAGATGAGCCCAGTGAACGGTGCCGGGCAGAGCGCCCTCGTCGACACAGACAGCGATGATCAGGTCGAGGCGCAACAGGGCGAGGTCGGTGAGATCGTCTTTGGAGAGGGGTTCGTTCTTGAGGTGAGTATGGATGACCCGCAGGCCGCGCAGCCCGCTGCGCCCCAGGGAGTAACCGGAGAGATCGGGAATCATGATTTCCCGGTCGTCACCAGCGATAACGTACTTGACTGCCCCCAGCCGGTCGATGACCACACCAATCTGGCGACCGATATCGCGGGAACATTCAGTGAGATAGCGGGCCAACTCGCCGGAGACCACATCTTGCGCCGGAATACGTCGGCGGTAGATGCGCTCCAGCGCCTTGATCTGGCTTGATTTCAGTCCGGAAGTATTGCCGTGAATCACGTTAAGAATGCCTGGAGGCGAAAAAAGGGGCCGATGGCCCCTTCTTCCGGTTGACTATGGGAGTGGCCAGCCGGTCAGGCTCCGGTGATGTTGTAGCCGGCATCGGCATAGTGAATCTCTCCCGTGACACCGCTGGCCAGATCGGACAAAAGATAAACGGCGGACTTGCCGACTTCATCCTGTGTCACAGTGCGTCTCAGCGGCGCTCGCTCGTCCATGATTTTCAGTTTTTCCTTGAACTGCCCGATTCCAGAAGATGCCAGTGTTTTGATCGGGCCGGCAGAGATGGCATTGACGCGGATGTTTTTCTCACCCAGTTCGGCGGCCAGATAACGGGTCGATGCTTCCAGGGCCGCCTTGGCAACCCCCATGACATTGTAGTTGGGGATAGCGCGGACGGCTCCCAGATAAGTCAGGGCCACAATGCTTCCGCCTTCTTTGAGCACCGGCAGGGCTGCATTGGTAATGCTGATCAGGGAATATGCGCTGATATTCATGGCAAGCTGAAAACCGGTCCGGCTGGTCTGGCTGAAGGGTCTCTTGAGATCATCGCGATCGGCGAACGCCACCGAATGAACAATGAAATCGATCTTTCCCCACTGCTTTTCGACTTCCTTGAAGACGGCTGCAATCTCCTCGTCACTGGCGACGTCGCAGGAGAGGATCAAGTCGGAACCGAGACTTTCGGCAAGAGGACGCACCCGCTTCTCAACGGCGCCGTTCAAATATGTAAAACCGAGGGTTGCACCCTGTTCTCTCAGTTGCCGAGCAATCCCCCAGGCGATGCTTTTATCGTTAGCGACTCCGAAAATCAGGCCGCGTTTGCCTTCCATCAAACCCATGTCGATATCCTCCTTTTTCAATTAGCAGAGCGAATAGATCTTTTTAACAGAAAAGCCTGAGTAAAGCAAGTTATTAGGGAATTCGGAGCTCCTTTTTCGAGCGGCTTCCACCGGCACGAAGAAAGCCCTGAGAACCGGACAGTCCGGGAACATATTGCCACAGGTATGGGAAATCAGGGAACAATACCGAGCAGTTTGTGAATCTGCAGCAGATCTCCCGTTTCACTGACAAGCAAGGTGGGTATGCCGAGGGCATCGGGAGGGTCGAGGTCGACGGTCTTGCGATCTCCGACAAAAAGGAAGCTCTCCGGCGGTCCGCCGATGTCTTCCACAACCCTCTTCAGTGCATCCGGGTCCGGCTTGGGCCTCCAGGTGAATTCGATCGTATAGAGACGGGAAAACAGATCCTCAACGCCGAGCAGGGCAAGGATCTTTTGCGTCAGAGGCAAGCTGTTGTTGGTGTAGATAAACAGTTCGCAACGATCGCGAAGGGAGTCGAGCAGAGCAGCCAGAGCGGGGTCGTGGGAAAGGAAGCGTTCGGGTGTGACATAGTCCTGGAGCGCCCGGTGGAAATCCCCTATCTCAATGCCGAGCTCCATGCAGGTTCGAGTCAGCGGTGGATCCTCGTCGTGCGTCTCGGCGAGCCGCTTGCGCGCCTGCCGGATCATCTCCCCGCCTTTTTTAAGGCTGACCCCGCGACTCTCGGCCACCAGCCGGGCGGCGGCGGCCATGATCTGGTCGGCGATTTTCTGCTGGGTATAAAGGGTCCCATCCAGATCGAAAACGATGGAGGCGGTATGGTCGAGATTTATCAGCATTACAGCGAGCCTTGCAAAGAAAGAATCCCCTCACTCTGCGGTGGGAGTCCGCCGAAAAATATCTCTGCCGGCAAGCAGACAGGGATTTGCGCAGGGAGAACAGGCCTGCTAGAAATCTATCAGGATTGCCCTGCTTGTCAAAGCTTCGGCGCCAGGCCAGGACGCTGCAGAACCTTCCCTGCTTCATGGGGATTGTTGGTGAAAAGCCCATCCGTTCCAAGCCGACGAAACCTTCGGATCTCCTGCGGCCGATCAACGGTCCAGGGATATATGCCGATGTGACTGTCTCGACAGGCGGCAATCATGGGCCGGCTGACAAGATTGCCCCGGGGGTGGAAGCTCTCGGCTTTGCATTCGATGGCCTTTCGCAAGACCTTTTTCCAGGACCGGCTATCGCAGAGGAATCCCAGCGGCAAGTCGTCGTCATCACGGCGCAAAAAAGCCAGAAGATCGCTGTCGAAAGAGGATAAAAGGACATTCGATCCCGGGGAGGCCCGCATCAGCTCGAGAACAGCCAGACCGGCATCGGCGGTTTTGATTTCGACATTGATGCGTAACCGCCCGGCGGCCCAATCCAGAACCTCTTCGAGGGTGGGGATGGCTTCCCCGGCAAATTCTGGAGCGAACCAGCTGCCGGCATCGAGACGCTGCAGTTCGGCGACCGGAAAGTCTGCAACAAGTCCGCTTCCATCGGTGGTGCGTCTCAGGGTTTCGTCGTGAATGACCACCGGCACACCGTCACGGCTGAGGTGCACATCGAGTTCGATACCATCGGCTCCGGCGGTCTCGGCTTCGGCAAAGGCGGCGATGGTGTTCTCCGGTGCAACCGCCGAAGCCCCTCGATGTGCCCACAAAAAAAAGGACTGCATCTGTTATCCTGTGTATTCGAGAGGGAAAGGGGCTATGAAAAACAATATCTTTTTCATCATTCTGGTTCTCCTGCTATTGCTCGGCATGGTTCTCACTCTATGGCTGGGTCGGGAAAGCCGGCACGGGTACGGGCAAAACACCGTCCCGCCGACCTCTTCTTCTGTGAAAGCCGCGTAGCGCCGTTGCAGACGTACAATCGCTTCGCAAGATCCTTCCCGGTCTGATAAAACTTCCTGGGATACTACAGGGAGTTTCAGCGGTCGAATCTCCTTCTTTCCGGCAGCGCCTTTCCAGCAAAGGGCTTGTTCTTCGTCAAGCGGCCATGCTACCATAAACGGGTTTAGTTCATGATACTTAATTTCTCGACAGAAGACAAATTCCGACAGAATCTACAAGGAGACTTCGGACTATGGCAGGACATAGCAAGTGGGCCAACATCAAGCATCGCAAAGGCGCACAGGATGCGAAGCGGGGCAAAATATTCACCAAAATCAACAAGGAACTTACCGTAGCGGCAAAAATCGGCGGCGGAGATCCAGAAATGAACCCCCGGCTGCGTCTGGCGATCGACAAGGCCAAGCAGGCCAACATGCCGAAAGACAACATCGACCGGGCCATCAAAAAAGGCACCGGCGATCTCGACGGTGTCAGCTATGAAGAGGGCTTTTTTGAAGGTTACGGGCCTGGCGGCGTTGCTGTTATGGCCGATTTCATGACCGACAACAGGACGCGAACCGTCTCCGATGTACGTCATATTTTCAGCAAACACGGCGGCAATCTCGGCGTCGACGGTTCAGTGTCCTTTCTCTTCGACCGCAAAGGCCTGATCTCTTTTGCTCCGGATGCCGACTTCGACACTATTTTCGAAGCGGCCCTGGAAGCCGGCGCAGAGGATGTCAAAAACGAAGAAGACTCCATCGAAGTCATCACCGAACCCGGCGACTTCATCGATGTGCGCGAAACCCTGGCCGAGCATGATTTGTCGTGGGAGAACTCCGAAGTCACGATGATCCCCCAGACCATGGTTTTTCTTGAGGGCAAGCAGGCCGAGCAGATGTTCAAGTTGATGGACAAGCTCGAGGACAACGACGACGTACAGAATGTCTACGCCAACTTCGACATCTCCGACGAAGAGATCGAAAAAATCATGGGGTAAAAATCATTGATCAGTGACCAGTCACGGGCTGGCCTGAAAGGGCAGCCGTTTTGAGAATCTTAGGCATCGATCCCGGCACTCGCATCACCGGCTACGGCCTGGTGGAGAAGCGCGGCAACCAGCTGCTCCACATCGACAACGGCGCTATCGCAACCCGTAGCAACCGGGACCTTGCCGACCGCCTGAAGACCATCCACGACGGCCTGGGCGAAATCATTGAACGATACCGGCCCGAGGCTGTGGCGGTGGAGCAGATCTTTGTCGACAGGAATGTCCAGTCGGCGTTAAAGTTGGGGCATGCCCGCGGCACCGCGCTGCTCGTCGGCGTCAACGCCGGCCTGCCTGTTTTCGAGTATTCCGCCACCCAGGTCAAAAGCGGCGTCGTCGGGTACGGCAAGGCGAGCAAAAACCAGGTCCAGCAGATGGTCAAAATGCTGCTGAGCCTTCCCGAAATCGCCCAGGAGGATGCTTCGGACGCCCTGGCCGTCGCCATCTGCCATGCACACAGCTACGGGCTGGGCAGCCGTCTGGAAAAACTCACCGGCCGCTAGCTCGGCGCTGATCAGCCTGTATCAGAGGATAGACGGTTTCAATATGATCGCTTTGCTCTCCGGAGAACTTGCCCACAAATCGCTCGATCATGTTATCGTCGATGTCGGCGGCGTCGGTTACCGCGTCGTGGTGCCCTTGTCGACCTATTACGTCCTTCCCGATACCGGGCCGGTCAGACTCCACGTCTACACCCATGTTAAGGAAGACGCCATCCATCTTTTCGGCTTTCTGAGCAGCGAAGAGAAAGAGATGTTCATTCTGCTTCTGTCGATCTCAGGGGTCGGCCCGAAACTGGCGGCCAATATTCTATCCAACATTCCAGCAGATCAGCTGCGAACGGCGTTGGCTGGGGCCGACAAAAAACGGCTCGCTGCTGTTCCAGGCATCGGAAAGAAAACCGCCGAGCGGCTGGTGCTGGAGCTCCAGGAAAAAGTCGCCAAAATCCTTGAAGCGACCGGCGACGCACCAGGCCAAGCGCCTGCAGAGTCCTCGGCCTCGCCCCGGGAGGATGCCCTTTCGGCCCTGGTCAACCTCGGATACAAGGAGAGCCAGGCTCAAAAGGTTCTCAAAAGCATGGATATTCCGGCGGGCTCTTCACTTGAAGAGGTTCTCAAAGGCGCCCTGAAGATTCTCGTCAAATAAAAACCAGGTGAAAGGCCAAAGGGGAAAGGAAAACCTTTAGCCTTGGACCTTTAGCCTTGGACCTTTACCTATGACCGACAGACTGATCACCCCCGAACTGGAAAACGGCGAAGATCCCTTCGAGACCAGCCTGAGACCTCGCTGTCTCGAAGAGTATGTCGGCCAGCACAAGGCGAAACAGAATCTGCGAGTCTTCATCAATGCCGCCAGGGCTCGCAACGAGGCGCTCGATCATGTGCTTTTCTACGGGCCCCCGGGTCTCGGCAAAACCACGCTGGCCAATATCATCGCCTCGGAGATGGGGGTCAACATCCGCAGCACATCCGGGCCGGTCATCGAGAAAACGGGCGACCTTGCCGCCATCCTGAGCAACCTGGAGCCCGGCGACGTACTCTTCATCGACGAGATCCACCGCCTCTCTCCGGTGGTCGAGGAGATCCTCTATCCGGCCATGGAGGATTATCAACTCGACATCATGATCGGCCAGGGCCCCTCGGCGCGAACAGTCAAGCTGGACCTGCCGCGCTTTACCCTCATCGGCGCCACGACACGGGCCGGCCTGCTTTCCTCTCCCTTGCGAGACCGCTTCGGCGTTATCAGCCGGCTGGAATTCTATCGCAACGACGAACTGGCCACTATTGTCTCCCGCAGTGCCCGAATCCTCGGCGTGGCCATCGAGAAAGACGGATCGACTGAAATCGCCCGACGCAGCCGCGGCACACCTCGTATCACCAACCGCCTGCTTCGCCGCGTGCGTGACTTCGCCGAAGTGGAAGGAACCGGTTCCATAAGTCGGGAACTGGCGGACATGGCACTGGAGCGCCTTGAGGTGGACAGCAACGGTTTCGATCACATGGACCGACTCTTGATGCTGACGATTATCGACAAGTTCTCCGGAGGCCCTGTGGGCCTGGAAACGCTGTCGGCAGCGCTGGGGGAAGAGAAAGGAACGATCGAGGACGTTATCGAACCCTACCTGATCCAGCAGGGCTATCTGGCTCGGACTCCACGCGGACGCACAGCCACGGCTCTGGCCTATCGCCATTTCCAGCGCCCCCTCAACGACAGTCGAAACGGTCATCTTTTCGAATAGCAGGCACAGAGCCGCTACCCGATCGGCAGGAAACTCGCTGCACTTTTTCTTCGACACACTTCACACATCACAGCTTCAGATTTGACATGACACCAGAGACGCTGACACTCTTTGCCCGCCAGCTTGCCGACTGGGCCCGGCAGATCATCGACAACGGCCGCTCCCCCTTTCGCAAGGTGGAACAATCGCCTGTCGTGCACACAGACCACGGCCAGGTCAGACCCTCCCTGGTCTTCTGGATCAACCGCCAGAGCCTTATGGCCGGCGGCATTCTGATGCTGCCTGAAAATCGGCCCGATGAGAATCTGGAGGAAGCCGCTGCCTGCGCCCGGGCCCTGGGTTTGAGCCATTTCGTCAGCTGGGCCCCCTCAGAGATCGTCTTCTGGCAGACCAGCGAAGGAGAAACACCGCAGCGCTGCAAGACCGTCCGGCAGGGCGGCCCGGAGGAGATGGATATCGAGGGGTTCCGCGATGAGCTGGCTTCTGTCATGGATGAGCTCAAACTCCTCTCCCTGACCGGCAACATTCCGCCGAGGGAGCTGTCCCACCACTATCTCGCCAACCTCTGTTTCGGTTACCTGGATGCCAGTCGAGAGAAATTAGCCGAAACCCACCGCATCGCCCGGAGCGAGGGACAGCTCGGTTCACCAGTCTATGAACCGGAATATTGGGCCAGGCGACGCGGCGCTCTTTCGCTTTTTCAGCTTCTCGCCCTCTCCTATAACGACCTGCTGCCCGACAATGTCAGGCCGGAGCGCCTTGAAAAGGCGATGAAACTCCATCTTCCTGAACTACCTGCCGGTCTGGCCACTCCAACCGACGGCAACAACCACGAAGATATCCCCCTGCCCGAGGATGTTGCCGTTTTACTGCATCACCTGTTCCGCCGGATCGCTCAAGTGGGATGGCGCCATGATTCCCATCGGGCGCTGGAGACCGTGCGATTGTTGATGCATCATCTCGCCCCTTGCCTGGGCATGCATTTCCTGGTGGACGAACTGCCCGCTGAGCCTCCAGAAGGCCCTGTAGTCATGGTCAACGTCGCAGGCGACCAGATGGCCGGCGAAGAGATTCACTTTGTCGGATCTGCCTCCGCCCTGGCCGGTGCGGCGCTGGAACGAAACATTCTCCAATTGCCGCCGTTCGCCACTGTTGCGGAAACACCGCTTGAGGCAGCCATCCCTTCCGAGAAAGCGTCCCTTTTGCTCGGCAGCCTCGACATCGGGCGCGAACCGGCGCCCCGCCCGCTTCGAAGAAAACGGGAAGACAGCTTGCGGCGAAGCTGGCCCACGCGACGATTCACCCTGGCGCCCCGTACACCGGAGTGGTATTACAGCCTGCTCCACCTGCTGGGCCTCGCCGCCCCGAAGGGCAGCATCACCCTCGAGCTCGACCCGGCCTGGCTGGATCGAGGCTTTTCAGCAAGCCTGTTTGAGCTTCTTGATGACCAGTTCGTGTTGGCGGGAGTAAAAACCATCCCCTCCGGTCGCCACCGCGTGAGCATGTTTCGGAAACCGGCCCCAGCGACTGCCATCGAAGTGGTCGGGCCGCATGGTACAAGAGACGTTTCAGCCTTACCCTCGGGCATCAGCACTCGCAGCATGATTCTTCTGGCTCTTCAATTGCCGGAGAACGTGTACAAGCTCATTGCCAGAAATCAGCTGCGGCTTCCCTCAGAACGGGAATGGGACGATATCCCCCCCGACGGCCTCAGGGTTTTCGCCTCATCCTCCCTCGGGCAGGGGCTGTGGCAACTCCTCGACGGCCGGCGCCGGCACGCCGGAGACGAAATCCTAGCAGAGAAATGGCGGCAAAGCGGCTGCCCGCTGCCACCCATCGAAGTCCTGTCCAACCTGCAGCGGACGAGCGGAGGCGAACAGGATCAAAAAGAGACAGACGGGGAGTTGGCCTTCTGGCTGGGCACCGACATTGCGGGGAGCGACTTTGCCGCCACAACCTCCCTCCGGGTCAGACGAAAGCGTTCGGAAGCTTCGCCCGACCGGAACAGTCTGTCAGAAGAGATTTCCCGACAAGTCTTCGTCGATGGCATCCCGCGTTTTCCTGAACACTACCTGTTCGACTACTATCGACCCGAACTGGTCGATTTTCATATCAGGGGCCCTTTGGCGGTGACGTCGAGCTTTTTCAGCTGCGTTGAACTCTCCGGACCAGCCGGCCAACAGTTTGAAGTCGAAGGGGATGAAACGGCACACGCCCTGGTGCTGTCATCCCACAGGTCGCCCGGAACGGTCTCACTGCCCGTTGATCGCAAGATGACCGGCGAGATCCTGCAACGTTACCGCACTGACCTGAAACATCTTCGTCAGCAACTGGTACGCGAAACCCATAGCCGGATCGGAGATTCGAAATCGGCGAAGGCCGTGGTCGAAGACATATGGGAGAACCAGGGGCTCCCCCCCTGGAACCTGATTTGCGATGTTTAAATACAAAGCGTCTGGCCTCAACTTATTTGAAAGTGTTATACTCGAGTCTTAATTCACGGTTTTACAAATCCAAAGGGCCTTGTAATTCAACAGGACGACTATGAATACTCTGATACACATGTGTTGCGCCAACTGTGCCATATATCCGGTTAAGATGCTGCGGGAGCAAGGACACAACCTGACCGGATTTTTTTTCAACAACAATATTCATCCCTACCGCGAGTTCGCCCGGCGACTCGACACGGTCAAGGATTATGCCGATCAGCTCAGCCTGCCGGTGATCTATGATGAACGCTACCTGCTGGAAGAGTTCCTCGGGCAGGTCGGATTGTCTCCGGAGAGCCGTTGTGAGTTCTGCTACCGATCCCGGATGGAAGAGACTGCAAAAAAAGCCCTTGATGAAGGCTTTGACGGTTTCACCACCAGCCTTCTATACTCCCGTTACCAGCAGCATGACAAGATCAGGGCTTTCGGCGAAGAACTTGCCCGGAGTACCGGTATCCCCTTCATATATGAGGATTTTCGCACAGGCTGGAAAGAGGGGATCGATATTTCCAGGGCCATGGGGCTCTATCGCCAGCAATACTGTGGCTGTATCTATTCGGAAAAAGAACGCTATTGTCCCCAGGACCGTCTCTGAATCATGTCTCCAGGAAAGGCTCTCATCCTTGCCGGTCTTGTCCTTATTGTTCTGGGGGTGTTTTTCACCTACGGAGGCAAGATCCCTTTTCTCGGCAAATTGCCCGGCGACATTCGGATCGAAAAAGACAATTTCTCTTTCTATTTTCCGGTGACAACCTGTATTCTTCTTTCTGTGCTGATCTCCCTGATCTTCTGGCTTTTCCGGCGCTGAGACGGATAGAACAAAACATCCGCCTCCATCGTCTCCGAATGGTGCAACCTTGAAGCAAAGAAAAAAAATCGGACTGGCCCTCGGCAGCGGCGCCGCTCGCGGCATGGCCCACATCGGCGTCCTGAAGGTTTTCGAAGAAGAAAATATTCCGATCGACTATATCTCCGGCACATCCTTCGGAGCCATCATCGGTGCCCTCTATGCTTCAGGGGTGAGCGTCGCCCAGCTGGAAGAAGTCGGCAAGGGTGTCAACTGGGCGCGATTGGCCCGCCTTGTCGATCCGATCTTTTCGACTTCCGGTCTGATCGACGGTCGGAAACTCTCTGTTTTCCTCGAAGACCTTTTGCCCCGCAAGAACTTTGAAGACCTCGACATTCCCCTGGCTTTGACGGCCACCGATGTCGAAAGCGGCGAAGCAATCGTCATACGACGTGGCAACCTCCTGGAGGCCTTGAGGGCTGCTGTTTCTTTTCCCGGCGTTTTCACTCCCGTTGCGTTTGGCGACCGCTTTCTGATCGACGGCGGCATCACCAACCCGATTCCCATCGACGTCGTACGCGAACTCGGTGCCGAATTCGCCATTGGCGTCTGCACTCTTCAGCAGGTGGACAAGCGCTCCAAAGAAACCTTTCTTCCTGTGGAGAAAGAGAAATCGGAAAAGAGCCACTTCAAGGAATGGCTCACCCCTCTGGGTCTCGAAGAAAAGTTCAAGAAACAGTGGCCGTTCGCCGACCGCAAAGAGGGCGACGAGCGCCGTCCTCCCAATATTTTCCGCATATTCGCGCAGTCCGTCGTCATCATGGAAAACCAGATTGCATCCCTCCAACTGCAACAGAACCACATTGACGTCCTCATTCGCCCGCCACTGGGAAATATGACCCTCCTTGAATTCAACAAATCCAGCGATGCGATCCAGAGCGGGGAAAACACCGCCCGAAACCACATTGAGGAGGTACGATCCCTCGCAGGACTCGATTGAAACCCTTCATCTCTGTGATATCATTAGAAGTATAATTGTATCTGAATTCACACAATCTACTTAAACGGAGGATCATATGATCGAACTTATCGAAAAAACCCTGATGGCTGGCGTCGGCGCGCTCTCCCTGTCCCAGAAAAAGGCTGAAGAACTGGCTGAAGAACTGAAGGAGAGATTCGATCTCAGTGAAGAGAAAGGGCGTGACCTGCTTGAGAGGCTTCAGGAAATCAGTCGCGAGAACCAGGAAAAACTGGAGAAGGTTGCCCGCGAGGAAGTCAAGAATGCCTGTGAACGGGTCGGGGTTGTCAGTCGTGATGAATTCGACAAACTGCAGAAAAGGGTTGCAGCGCTCGAGAAGAAACTGCAGGATCAAAAATAACCGCATCGAAATCTTTGTACACTTGGACTTGACCTGCAATGCTGACCTTTGCCCGTATTAATCGCAATATTCGCTCGATCACTCGTTACCGCACGATCCTCGGCATTTTAATCAAATACGGGTTCGGGCATTTTATCGAGCAACTCAACATCAACTATTATCTGGAACTCGGTCGTCGCCTGGTCACTCTGGGAAGCGCCCCCAAGGAAATCGAGCGTCTTTCGCAACCGGAACGACTTCGGCTGGCGATTGAAGAACTGGGACCGACTTTTATCAAATTCGGTCAACTCCTTTCTACCCGCCCCGATCTGCTCCCGCGCGATTACATTGATGAATTCAGCAAGCTGCAGGACACGATCCCTCCTCTGCCTTTCGAGCAGATCGAAGCCCAGATCAAAACCGAACTCGGCTTCCCCACCGAGGATCTTTTTGCCGAAATCGACCCAGCCCCGATCGCCGCAGCCAGCATTGCCCAGGTCCACCGGGCCCGTATGCACAGTGGTGAGGATGTGGTTGTCAAGGTCCGCAGGCCGGGTATACAACGTATCATCGAAACCGATCTCGATATTCTCATGGCGTTGGCTATTCTCGCCGAGAAGCACCTTCCGGACATGGAAACCTATGACCCTTGCGGACTTGTCAGGGAATTCCGTCGCACCATCTTTCGGGAACTCGACCTCAATCGCGAAGGACACACCATCGATCGCTTCGCCAGTAATTTCGAGGACGACCCCGATGTCTGCATTCCTCAAGTTCACTGGGACTGCTCCGGGGAGACCGTACTGACGATGGAATTTGTCACGGGGCTGAAGATCTCCGACCATGAGGGGCTTATTGCCAAGGGGCACGATCTGAAAAAACTTGCCTCCCACGGCGCGGATTTCTTTCTTAAACAGGTCCTGGTCTTCGGCTTCTTCCATGGCGATCCCCATCCGGGGAATTTCTTTGTCCGGGATGATGAAAAGATTTGCCTCCTCGATTTCGGCATGGTCGGCAGGCTCGACGAAGAGCTGAAACTACAGCTGGTGGATCTTCTGGTGGCGGTGCTCGACCGCGATGCCGACAGTATCGTCTCTCAACTGCTCTACCGGGGAGATCTGCTCGATGAGGTCAATCACCGGATGCTCAAACGCGATCTTTCGGAATTCATCGACGACTACTATGACCTGCCCCTGCAAAGCATCAATGTCGGAAAGATGCTCATGGAATTCGTCGATATCCTCAGCGTCTACCGGATCAAGTTCCCCCCCGATCTGATGCTGCTGGCCAAGGCCCTGGTGACCATGGAGGGCATTGGCCGTCAACTCGATCCCGAATTCAACATGATCGCTCACTTAAAGCCCTTTCTCGAAAAGATTGTGCGTGAGCGCGTGGGGCCGGCAAACTTTTCAAAAGAAACGATACGCATTTTCCAGGGGTACGGTGCCCTGGCGAAGAATCTGCCCCGCGACATCAAGGAATTCATCAACCGCGTCAACCGCAACAAGTTCAAAATCGATCTTGAACACCGAGGTCTGGAGAAACTCATCAACGACCTCGACAAGTCGAGCAATCGCTTGTCATTCAGCCTGATCATTGCCGCCCTCATCGTCGGATCCTCCCTGATCATGCAGACGGAAAAAGGCCCGATGCTTTTTGGATTTCCGATTCTGGGAATGCTCGGTTACTCCATTGCCGCCTTTCTTGGACTCTGGCTGGCCATCGCCATCCTGCGTTCTGGACGCCTCTGAACAGAGAGCAACGACCATCTGTGCTTTTTAGGGCACAGCCTCCTCTTGAATTTCTGCCACACTCTGTCTGAGCTAGAATTGAACATCAAAACAAAATACTGCAATTCCAACAACTTGAACTTGATTGCTTGTTTGGCAGAAAACTTGCAAGTCTTAATTGACTGAAATGCAAGAATATGCCAGACTACGCTCAAGGAGTTTTTCCAGAATGATATATCAGTGCACCATCGACAGCCCAACCACCATCTGCGGGATCGGCGTTCATACCGGTCGCCAGATCACCATGAAACTTCGCCCGGCCGAGGCAGGAACTGGAATCATTTTCCATCGCAGGGAAGGGGACCGCTGCGCCTCCATCCAGGCCAATTCCGTCAACGTAGTCGACACCCGCCTGGCGACAGTGATCGGCAAGGGCGACCTTTCCGTATCGACGGTTGAACATTTCCTGGCGGCTTTGACCGCATACGGCATAGACAATCTTCATGTCGATATCGATGGTCCGGAAGTTCCTATCATGGACGGCAGTGCGGCCCCTTTTATAGAAAAGATCGCTGCGGTCGGCGCGCGTTCCCTGAACCGGACACGTAAATTTCTGGCCATCCGCAAGCCGATAACTCTGATCGAAGGCGAAAAAAGGATCCGGATCGTGCCTTCACGCTTTTTCCGCGTGTCGTTCGATATAGCGTTTGATCATCCCTCGATTTCACTGCAGCACAAATCCGTGAAGTTTTCCCTGGAGTCGTTCTCCCGCGATGTCGCACCGGCCCGCACTTTCGGCTTCATGCATGAAGTCGAATACCTCAAGGCCAAGGGATTGGCCCGCGGCGGATCGATGGAAAATGCCGTCGTCCTTGACGAGAACAAGGTCATGAACCCGGAAGGGCTTCGCTTCAACGATGAGTTCGTACGCCACAAGATTCTGGACGCCGTCGGAGATTTCAGCCTGATCGGCTATCCCATTCTCGGCCATATCAAGTCTTTCAAGGGCGGCCATGGCATCAACCATCAGATGGTGGAAAAAATCCTCGCCTCTCCCGAGTGCTGGAAACTTGTTGAGTTCACCGAAGAAGACCTCCAGGAGGCCCTGCAACACAGTCAGCCGTCTTTTGCTACAGACATGGCGCTTTCAAGGGCGTAAGCTCAGGACATACAAGCACGGAAAGGCAGCTGAAAAGCTGCCTTTTTTTGTTATAACAGGCACTTATCGCTACCCTTCCCTTGCCATGAACCTTCACTTTGGCCTACAATAAGCTTTCATTCAGTCCATGATGACATGCGATGAAGGGCACAATGACTCCGGGACCTTTCCGAAAAAAAGATAAAACCGAACGCCGCAAGCGCTGCCGTGAATGGATCATTATACTGTGCGCTATCGCAGCCGTGGTTCTGCTGACCCGCTTCGAGACCAAAATCTACGATATGACCTCGCAGCTGCCAGTTTCCAACAGTATTGTGGTGCTGGCCGTTATCAATATCAACATCCTGCTGATCATCCTTTTTCTTTTCCTGGTTTTTCGCAACCTTTTCAAGTTGATGCTCGAGCGCAAGCGTCGCATACCCGGGGCCCGCCTGCGCAGTAAACTGGTTGTGACTTTCGTAGCGTTATCCCTTATTCCCACAATGCTGCTCTTTTTTGTCTCCGCCGGTTTCATCACGAACACAATAGAAAACTGGTTCAACACACAGATTGAAACTTCTCTTGAAGAATCTCTTGAGGTGGCCCAGACCTACTACAAAAACTCAGCGACCAATGCGCTTTACTATGGAGAGCAGATCGCCAACATCGTCAAGGAAGAGAAACTCCTTAACGAAGGCAATCTGCCCAGGCTTGAGGAACTTATCCGCCAGAAACAGGTCGAGTATAATCTGGGCATTGTCGAGGTCTTCTCCGCGACCTATGAGGAACTGGTACGGATCTCCAACCCCAATGTTCCGACAGCCGATTTTACCGACCCGGGTTCGGAAATGATTTTCAAAGCGATGGAGGGTAATCGTTTCTCGCGGGTCACTCCCATCGGACGGGCCGATCTCATCCGCGGTATCGTTCCGGTTTATTCAAACTGGAACCCTGATGATGTCGTCGGGGTCATTGTGGTCAATTATTACGTCCCCTATTCACTGGTCAACAAAATGAAGGAGATCTCCAACTCCTTCGACCAGTACAAAAGCACCAAAATGATCAAGGGGGAGATTCAGCAGGGCTATATCATAGTCCTGCTGCTGATTGCGCTGGTCATAATTTTCCTGGCAACCTGGTTCGGATTCCACCTTGCGAGGGGGATCACTGTTCCGATTCAGGAACTGGCCATGGCGACAAGCCGCGTAGCCGAGGGGGATCTTTCGGTTCGCCTCGATCTCAAGACCGATGATGAAATCGGAATCCTGGTTGACAGCTTCAACCGGATGACCCGCGATCTCCAAGGGAACCAACTCGCCCTCAAAGAAGCCAATCGAGAGCTTTCGCAGTCAAATCTCGAGTTGGAGCAGCGCCGTCGATATATGGAAATTGTTGTAAAAAATGTCAACGCCGGCGTCATCTCCGTCGACAAACAGGGGAATCTGACAACCATAAACAAAGCTGCCGAGAAACTGCTTCGCATCCGCACCAGCAAGGTGATCGGCAGGAACTTTCGTGAAGTGGTCGATGCGCAGCATCTTCCGAAGATCAAGGAATTCCTTCGCCAACTCATCGATTCGGGCAAAGATTCCATCAGCAAACAGATGACGATTTCTGTCGGAGATGAAAATCTTACGCTGATGGTCCATGTCACGACCCTGCAAGACGACAGCGGCGTTTTCATGGGGACCGTCGTCGTTTTTGACGATCTGACCCAAATGCTCAAGGCGCAACGAATGGCGGCCTGGCGTGAAGTGGCCCGGCGCATTGCTCACGAGATCAAGAATCCCCTGACTCCCATTCAACTCTCCGCCCAAAGACTGCGCCGTCGTTATCTGGACCGGTTTTCAGACGACGACACGGTTTTTGAGGAGTGTACGACCATGATCGTCAAACAGGTCGATGAATTGAAAAATCTGGTCAATGAATTTTCCAACTTCGCACGTATGCCGGCGAGCACGATGTCTTTCAACAATCTCAACGACCTGATCAACGAATCCATTATCCTCTACCAGGAGGGGCACAAGGAGATCAAATTCACCTTCTTCCCCGATGAAAACGTCCCCTTGTTTCTTTTCGATCGGGATCAAATCAAGCGTGTGGTTATAAATCTGCTAGAAAACGCCATAGCGGCTATTGAAAAAGACGGTCGAATCGATATACATACAACCTACAATCCCTCGTTGAAAATTGTCAGCTTTTCCGTCACCGACAATGGGGCGGGAATACCAGCCGAAGACAGGCCCCGACTTTTCGAACCCTATTTCTCGACAAAAAAGACGGGGACCGGGCTCGGCCTTTCGATCGTCAACACTATCGTTACAGACCATCACGGCTTTGTGCGCATTCGCGAAAACGATCCTCACGGGACGCGGGTGACTGTCGAACTTCCTGTCAAGGACAACGAGGAGACCGTTTAACGTCTTCGGGGAAATTATGAAAACAGTTCTGGTTATCGACGACGAAGAGAGTATCCGGAAAAGCCTGAACGGAATCCTTCAGGATGAGGGATTCCGCCCGGTTTTCGCTCAAAACGGCGAAGCTGGGATAGAAAAGCTACGGGAAGAGGCTCCGGATCTCATCCTGCTCGATATCTGGATGCCAGGCATGGACGGGCTTGAAGCGCTACGGAGGTTTCGTGAACTGCGCCCCGATCAGCTCGTTATTATGATGAGCGGTCACGGGTCGATAGAAACCGCGGTTAAAGCAACAAAACTCGGCGCTTACGACTTTATCGAAAAACCACTGTCTCTGGAAAAGGTTTTACTGTCGATCCAGAACGCCCTGAAGATCGGGCAGCTGGTCGAGGAAAATCGGACACTAAAAGAAAAGATTGCCAAAGAATATGAAATGGTGGGAAAAAGCCCGGCGATCAATCATTTGACCGAGGAGATCAAGATGCTGGCTCCCTCGTCCGGCTGGGTTCTGATCACGGGGGAGAATGGCACTGGGAAGGAACTGGTGGCGCGAGCGATTCATAGTCATTCCCAGCGAGCTGATCAGCCTTTCATCGAAGTCAATTGCGCTGCGATCCCCGAAGAATTGATAGAGTCAGAACTGTTCGGTCACGAAAAAGGTGCCTTCACCGGTGCAACGTCCCAGCGAAAGGGCAAATTCGACAAGGCCCATGATGGGACTCTTTTTCTCGATGAAATCGGGGACATGAGTCTGAAGACGCAAGCCAAGGTGCTCAGGATCCTTCAGGAATACAAGTTTGAGCGAGTCGGAGGCAACAGGACCATTCAGGTCGATGTGCGTGTCATTGCGGCCACGAACAAGGATCTGGAGAGGGAAATCCGCGCAGGACGTTTCCGGGAAGACCTTTACTATCGCTTGAACGTACTTCCCCTCACGGTCCCGCCCTTGCGGGAGAGACAAGAAGACATATCGCTGCTGGCTCAGCATTTCCTGCACTTTTTCTGCAGCAAGGAAGGCCGGGAAATCAAGGATCTCGATCCACAGGTCGTGTCCGCCCTCGAGAAATATTCCTGGCCTGGCAACGTACGGGAACTGAAGAATTTGATGGAGCGTCTTGTTATTATGGTACGGGAGAGGGTCATTACCTTGCACCATCTGCCCGCGGTCATTGCCAGGACATCACCGTCAAAACCGGAGAGTCCGGAAACCGCTCCGCCAAGCTTCGATATAGACAGTTACAAGGAAGCCAGGGAAAGTTTCGAAAAGGAGTTTCTTGAGCAGAAGTTGCTCGAACATGAATGGAATGTTTCAAAAACAGCAGAAGCGATAGAAATGGAACGGTCCAACCTTCACCGCAAAATCAAGGCGCTCGGGATTCAGTTGAAAAAATAAAACGAGAAAAGGCCTGTCCCTTAAAGGGACAGGCCTTTTAAAAATAATTCGGCGGCGACCTACTTTCCCACACAGTTGCCCATGCAGTATCATCGGCGCGGCAGGACTTAACTTCTGTGTTCGAAATGGGAACAGGTGTGGCCCCTGCGCTATAGCCACCGAAAACTTGAAACTTGGCTACAATTGCTAAGACTTTTTTTGAGATTGCCAAAAAACACATCGATATATCGGAAGGTCAGGGGAAGGACAATCCCTTCCCCTGATCTTCCCCAGAAAACTTTTTATGGTCAAGCCTCACGGTCGATTAGTACCGGTTAGCTGAACACATTGCTGTGCGCACACACCCGGCCTATCAACGTTGTCGTCTTCAACGGACCTTCAGGGACAAAAAGTCCAGGGA
>JAWOCM010000121.1:0-4793 GCA_046483795.1 Desulfuromonadales bacterium
GTCTCGCGCAGCCTGTTCTTCAGCACTGCGGCATTGTCCGGACCGATGCGGATCAGAATCTTGCGGCCGGCGGATAGGGATTCCAGGTCGGGGTCGGCATAGCGATAGCGGACTTTCGGCTGGACGAGGCGCACAGGCAACTCGGGGTCGGGCCCGTCGAGAAGATGGTCGATCACCTGGATCAGGCGGTCGTTGAAGTAGCGATCCGGGTAGCCGAGAGCCTCGTAGGACTGCTGAAACAGGGGATAGTAGCGCGCGTAAAGCGCCACCGCGGATTCGATATCGACGGCCTCGACCAGACGCATGTAGGGTGTATAGCGCCGGAAGTTCTCGGGGCTGAGGAAGAGACCTTCAGCCCGCTTCTCGACGAGGAAATCCCCTTCCGCCTGGCGGACAGGCAGGCGGCTCATCGGAAGCGTCTCCCGCGGCAAGGCATCGACCATCAAGACCACGCGGCCGATGAGATTTTTCAGGATGAGCGTATCTTCCAGGCGACGCTCCGGCAGAAGTTTGCCCAGCGCGTCTCGCAAATATGAGTCGCTCTGCTCCAGTGACGGAAGGGTCTCTTCCGGTTTCTCGTCAGGTTCGGCCTTCTCAGACTTTTCGACGACCGGATGTCGGACCTTGGGCACAGGCGTTCTTTCCGCCTCGGAAATAGAATCGGCGACCCGCGAGGTTTCCTGCTCCGGCTCCTGTTCCGGCCCGGGCCAGTACCAGCGGGCAAGAACGGCGCCCAGGGCGACTGCCGCAACGATTACGATCAAGAACCTTGCTGCCTTCATGGGACCGGCTCCTGGAAAAAAGAGGCCCTCACTTTACCCAGACCGTCTGAATATTCACGAACTCCTTGATACCGTAGTGGGACAACTCGCGGCCGAAGCCGGACGCCTTCACCCCTCCGAAGGGCAGGCGGGGATCGCTCTTGACCATGCCGTTGACGAATACCGCGCCAGCGACTATTTGAGCGGCGAGGCGTTCGCCGCGGTCGCTGTCGGCGGTCCAGACGGAGCCGCCGAGGCCGAACTCGGTGGCATTGGCGACGTCAAGAGCTTCGGAATCGCCCTTGACGCGGATGACGGAAGCCACAGGGCCGAACAGTTCTTCGTAGTAGGCGGGCACCTGCGGAGTCACATCGGTGAGGATGGTGGGCGGATAGAAGCAGCCCTTGCCTTCGAGCGGTTCGCCGCCGAGAATCACCTTCGCGCCTTTCTCCACCGAGGCCTTCACCTGGCCGTGCAATTCCTCCATGAGGTCGGGGCGGGCCTGAGGCCCGATCTGGGTCCCCTCGTCGAGGGGATCTCCGATCACGAGCTCGGCCATGTTTTTTTTGAAACGGTCGAGAAAATCATCGTAAACGGAATCATCGACGATGAAACGCTTGGCCGCGATGCAGCTCTGTCCGGAGTTGATACAGCGAGCCTGGGCGGCAACGGCCGCTGCCTCGTCGAGATCGGCATCGTCGAGAACGATGAAGGGATCGCTGCCGCCCAGCTCCATCACCGCCTTCTTGAGCATCTCGCCGGCCTTGCCCGCCACCTTGCGGCCGGCAATATCGCTGCCGGTCAGGGTCACTGCCTTGATACGCGGATTCTCGATCACCGCGTCGACCTGGCGCGATCCGATCATAAGGGTACGGAACACGTCGGAGGGGAATCCTGCCTTGCGGAAGACCTCTTCGATCGCCAGTGCGCACCGCGGCACGTTCGAGGAGTGTTTGAGCACCCCCGCATTGCCTGCCATCAGCGCCGGCGCGGCAAAGCGGAAGACTTGCCAGAAAGGAAAATTCCAGGGCATCACCGCCAGCACCGTCCCCAAAGGGCGGAAGGCGGCGTAGGATTTGGAGGCGTCGGTGTTGATCTGCTCTTCGGCCAGGAATTTTTCTGCGTTGTCGGCATAGTACTCGCAAACCAGGGCGCATTTTTCGCTTTCTCCCCGCCCTGCGTCAATCGGCTTGCCCATCTCCTCCGCCATTATACGGGCGAACCCGTCCTTCTCCCGGCGCAGAACCTCGGCGGCCTGACGCATCAGCCCGGCGCGCTCGGCGAAACTTGTCCTGCTCCATGGCTTCCAGGCCTGGTGAACAGCCTCAATGGTGGCCTGGGTTTTCTCCTCGGACCATTCTTCGAATACTTCCATCAGCTCGCCGGATGCCGGATTCAGCGATTCGAGTCCCATCAGATGACCTCCCTCATTTCAGTATTGGATTTGCATGCAAATTCGCTATTTATTTTCATCTATACAACAGACAACAAGTTTGCCCAATCCTCCCCCCGATTTCAAGTCTGCAGAGACCTTTCTGCCAGATATGTCTCTTTTCGTCATGCTCCAGCTCCACTTATCAGAACATCTAATAAGCCGTTGACTTGCAAATCCCGATATGCTAGAAACCGCATATTCAAAGCAAAATATACTTTCCGCAGATCTCGTGACTGTCATTTTTGCCTTTCAAGTGAAGCGACAACAGGTCCAAATAATTATACAGGAGGCAGAAAAAATGCAGAAAAAAGCTTGTTCCCCCTTTCAGGCCCTGCTGGCAGTCGTCCTGCTCAGCCTGTTCGCCCTCCCCGGCATCTCCCTGGCCAGCCATGAAAACCGCATCGAGGGTCCCATCAACGAACCCCAGGATGTTACCAAGCAATGCCTTCAGTGCCACGAAGACGCCGCCGAGGATTTCATGAAGACCTCACACTGGAACTGGAGTCTCGAGCAGAAAGTCAACGGCGACACCGTCGACCTGGGAAAGCGCAATGCCCTGAACAACTATTGCACCTCGGTCGCCGGCAACGAGAAGTTCTGCGCCAAGTGCCATGCCGGCTACGGCATGACCGACGCCGACACCTATGACTTCGACAAAGCCGAAAATATCGACTGCCTGGTCTGCCACGACACCACCGGCACCTATGCCAAGGGCACCAACATGGCTGGTTATCCCCGCGAGGGCCTCAACTTGCTGCGCATCGCCCAGAACGTCGGCACCCCCAACCGCGACAACTGCGGCCAGTGCCACTTCTACGGCGGCGGCGGTGACGCCGTCAAGCACGGCGACCTCGACTCCTCCATGGCTTACCCCGAAAGGGACACCGATGTTCACATGAGCGTCGAAACCCTCGACTTCCAGTGCGTCGATTGCCACAAGACCGAGAATCACGAGATCACCGGCAACTCCCTGGGAGTCAGTCCCGGCGGCAAAACACACTTCGACTGTACCCAGTGCCATGAGGCCGCTCCCCACGGCGAGAGCCTCATCGACAGCCATATCGACACCGTGGCCTGCCAGACCTGCCACATCCCCCATTACTCCAAGGAACTGGCAACCAAGACCTGGTGGGACTGGTCGAAGGCTGGCGAAGACCGGGAGATCGACGAAAAAGACGAATATGGCCATCACATCTACCTGAAGAAGAAAGGTGAGATGAAATACGGCAAAATGCTCGCTCCCGAATACCGGTGGTTCAATGGCAAGGGCGGTGCCGTTCTGCGCGGCGAGCCGATCAACCCGGACGAGGTCACCAAGCTGTCCTATCCGCTGGGCGACCGTGAGGACAAGAACGCCAAGATCTATCCCTTCAAGGTCATGCGCGGCAAGCAGATCTACGACAAGAAGCACAAGAATCTCATCACGGCCAAGCTTGTTGGTGAGGGTGGCTACTGGAACGACTTCAATTGGGACCGTGCCGCCCGCCTGGGCAGCAAGGCAGCCGGCCTGCCCTACAGCGGCGAGTACGGTTTCGCAGAAACCGAGATGTACTGGCGCCTTAACCATATGGTCTCGCCCAAGGAGAAATCTCTGGACTGCCTCGATTGCCACGGCGACAACGGCCGTCTCGACTGGAAAGCCCTCGGTTACGAGAGCGATCCTATGACCAGTCAGTAAGCATGGCCGCACAAATAGAATTTTCCCCTGTTTTCTTTTTATGGCCCTCCCCTTCGGGAGGGCCTTTTTTGTTCAACCCAAAAACTTGATCCTTTGCCCGTTTTCTGCAATAGTTTCGGGATCAGCGACGCAGAAAGGACACCACATTGGACTGGAAAAGCTTTTTCGACAAGCTGGGAATGAACGGCAGCCGCTGGCAATGGCGGATCACGCGATGGGAAAGAGCCCTGAAACGAGTGGGACGGGGCGAACAGATGCCCGGCAACCCGACGATGACTCTCACCTCAGCCATTATCTTCGTCAACCTCTTCCTCTTCACTCTCATGCTCTTGTGGGGAGCCCGTCTGCAGGGGGCCCCGCCGCTGCTGAACCCCAGCGGGCAGCTTCTCGTCAAGTTCGGAGCACAGTACTGGCCCCTGGTGGTCTACCAGGGAGAATGGTGGCGGTGCCTGACCTACGCCTTCACCCACGCCGGACTGATTCATCTGGGCTTCAACATGGTCGTCCTTTACCAGGTCGGCCCGATGCTCGAATTCGCCATAGGGCCGGCACGTTTTCTTTTCCTCTACACCTTCACCGCTCTGGCTGCGACCTTCGCCGGCTACCTCTGGCACCCGATGACGATCGTTGTGGGCGCTTCGGGGTCGCTGTTCGGCCTGATCGGTTTCGCCATCGCCTACTTTCACCGCCAGGGCGGACCCGCCGGCATCCAGCATCGCAATTTCATGCTGCAGTGGGCTGCGCTGGCTTTCATTTTCGGTTTTCTGGTCGGCGCCGACAATGCGGCCCATCTGGGTGGCGCCCTCTCCGGGGCCCTGCTCGGCTGGATCAATCCGCTGAGCGTTCGCCGGGAGAAACAGCTGCGGGCGATTTTCAATACACTGGCCCTGATCAGCGCCGTGTTGCTTGTTTTCAGCCT
>JAWOCM010000084.1:0-5695 GCA_046483795.1 Desulfuromonadales bacterium
TTTGAAGTCCGGCATCAACTGTGTTCGCGGGTCTTGAGAAAGACGATGTCCGGCCACTGTTCCTGAACGTACCCCAGACGCCATTCGCTCGAAGCCAGATAAGTCAGGTTGCCTTCGGCGTCTTCGGCCAGATTGCCCTGGTTCTTTTTCTCGAACTGCTCGAGCTTTTTCGGATCATCGCAATCGACCCACCGGGCAGTCGCGTACTCGACACCTTCATAGGCCGCATCGACTCCGTATTCGTTGCGCAGACGCTCCATGGTCACGTCGAACTGCAGAACGCCGACGGCGCCCAGGATGTAATCACTGCCGAGTACCGGCCGAAAGACCTGCACGGCTCCCTCTTCGGCAAGCTGGATCAGTCCCTTCTGCAACTGCTTGACCTTCAGAGGATTCTTCAGACGGACCCGCCGGAAATGGTCAGGGGCGAAATTGGGAATGCCGGTGAACTTGAGCGGTTCCTTGTCGGTAAATGTGTCGCCTATTTTGATCGTACCGTGGTTGTGGATGCCGATGATGTCCCCGGGATAAGCCTCCTCGACATTGGCCCGGTCCTGTGCGAGGAAGATCGTGGCGTTGGAGAGCCCCACGTCCTTGCCGAGCCGGTGATGGCGAACCTTCATGCCCCGCTTGAACTTGCCGGAGCAGACTCGCAGAAAAGCGATGCGATCGCGATGCGCAGGGTCCATGTTCGCCTGGATCTTGAAGACGAAGCCGGAAAAAGCCTCTTCGCAGGGCAGCACTTCCCGCTTGTCGGTGGGACGGGGGCCGGGAGACGGAGCCAGTTCGACAAAGGCGTCGAGAAGTTCGCGCACTCCGAAATTATTGATGGCGCTGCCGAAAAAGACGGGAGTCTGGTTGGCCTTGATGTAATGCTCGTAATCGAAGGGATTAGCCGCCCCTTCGAGCAGCTCGACATCCTCACGCAGCTCATCGGCCTGATCGCCGATCAACTCCTCGAGACGGGGATCGTCCAGGTCGTCGATGGTGACAGTATCCTCGGCGCCGGGATCCTGGCCGGGAGTAAAGAGAACCAGCTGCTTCTTGTAAAGGTTGTAGACGCCCTTGAACCGCTTCCCCATGCCGATCGGCCAGGACATCGGGGCGCACTCGATCTGCAGCTTCTCCTCGATGTCGGCCAGCAGGTCAAGGGGGGACTGCCCTTCGCGGTCGAGTTTATTGATGAAGGTGATGACCGGCGTATTGCGCATCCGGCACACCTCCATCAGCTTCTCCGTCTGCGCCTCAACGCCCTTGGCGCTGTCGATGACCATCAGGGCGCTGTCGACGGCCGTCAGCACGCGGTAGGTGTCCTCGGAAAAGTCCTGGTGGCCCGGAGTGTCGAGAAGGTTCAGGTCGAAATCCCGATAGTGGAACTTCATCACCGATGTGGTGACGGAAATCCCGCGCTCCTGTTCGATCTTCATCCAGTCGCTGGTGGCGTGCCGATCTGATTTACGCGACTTGACGGTCCCGGCCAACTGTATGGCGCCACCGAAGAGCAAAAGCTTTTCGGTCAGGGTCGTCTTGCCGGCGTCCGGATGGCTGATAATGCCGAATGTCCGTCGGCAGTCTATTTCTTTCTGGTGTTGCTTGCTCACTGTCGTGTTATCCTTCGAATCGGGGAATGGCACAAAAAAGCGGGCCGATAGCCCGTTACCTCCGTACAGAATAGCGCAAAAACGGTATGAAGGTCAATGATGACGGGATATGGTGACGGGATATGGACAGACAGATTGGCGAATAGCAGAGGCCTTTTCTTTTGTCGCAATCGTGAGATAATCATTGTGCAGCATCAACCCGCTTATGCCAGGCAGGCGAGATGAATATTACAAGATCAAGCGGCATATTGCTCCATCCCACTTCTTTGCCCGGCCGCCACGGCATCGGCGACCTGGGAGAGCCGGGATATTCCTTTGTCGACTTCATGGCCCGATCCGGTCAGTCAGTCTGGCAGATTCTACCGCTGGGCCCCACGGGCTATGGGGATTCGCCCTACAGCTCCTATTCCGCATTTGCCGGGAATCCTCTGCTGATCAGTCTTGAGCGGCTGGTCGAGACCGGAGACCTGACCGCCGATGAGGTACAGGACCGGAATATGCCGGAGGAGATAGCGGATTATGAATTCGCCCATGCTTTCAAGGAACCGCTGCTGCATCTTGCGGCAAATCGTTTCCGCCAGCACTGTACCGACCAGGACCGCCTGAAGGCTTTCGAGGAATTCTGCCGCCGCCACTCCGGATGGATTGAAGACTACGCTCTCTATCGGGCATTGCGGTCGCATTTTGGCGATCGTCCCTGGTATGAATGGCCGGCGGATGTCCGCGACCGGGATGCCGACATCCTGGAGAGTTACCGAAGAGACCTCGATGAAGCGGTTTACGGCTACACGTTCATCGAGTTTGTTTTTCACCGTCAATGGCTCGACCTCAAGGAATACGCCAATCGCCGCAACATCCAACTCATGGGAGATCTTCCGATTTTTGTGGCCCACGACTCCTCCGATGTCTGGGCGCACCGGGATTTCTTCCAACTCGATTCCGAAGGGCAGCCGTTGAACGTGGCCGGCGTTCCTCCCGACTATTTCAGCGACACGGGACAGCGGTGGGGCAATCCGCTGTACGACTGGGAGACCCTCGGCCAAAATCACTTTTCCTGGTGGATCGAGCGATTTCGCCGCAATCTGGAGCTGACCGATCTCGTTCGTGTCGACCATTTCAGAGGCTTTGAAGCCTGCTGGATCATTCCGGCCAATGACAGGACCGCCGTCAACGGCCACTGGGAATCTGTCCCGGGTCATGATCTGTTCCGGACCCTGGCAGAGGAATTCTCCGAACTGCCGATTATCGCGGAAGATCTGGGCGTTATTACTCCCGAGGTAGAGGATCTGCGCGACCGGTTCGCACTGCCGGGCATGAAAGTTCTGCAATTCGCGTTCGACAGCGGCCCGGAGAATCCCTACCTTCCACATAACCACCGCCGCCAGTGTTTGACCTATACCGGGACCCACGACAACGACACCACCGTGGGCTGGTGGCAGAAGCTCGACGATGACACAAGGCAGGCGGTGAAGGATTACCTCGGGTGCGACGACGATGCCATGCCGTGGACACTGATCCGGGCGGCAATGAGCAGCGTCTCCAGACTGTCCGTCTTCCCTCTCCAGGACGTTCTCGGACTCGACAGCAAGGCCCGGTTCAACACGCCAGGGACGAGCAAAGGCAACTGGCAGTGGCGCTTTCCGGCCCGCAGCCTGGATAACGATCTGGTAGACAAACTCGGCCGATGGACCCGCCGTTACGGACGCTGATCCTCCTCACGGATAACGCTTGTCACCTTTTCTCGAAATATGTTATTTTACCGACTGGCATAGCGTACAAGAAAAGCCCGCCGACCCAGAAGTCAGGCACAGACTGATTCATTCTCACACAACGCATGGAGGAAGCTGGTGAAAAAAGCATTGATCACTACCGTGGCCGCATTGGCCACCTTGTTGCTGATTTCCGGATGCAAGGACGAAACTCCGAAAACCGCAGAGAAGGCCCCTGAACAGCAACAGGAACAGCAAATGCAAGGGCAGCAGCAAACACAAGGGCAGCAGCAAACTGCTGCCAGCATGAGCGGCACCGTTGTCGAAACGATGGACACCGCCGGCTACACCTACATTCAGGTCGATACCGGCGAGGAGAAAATCTGGGCTGCAGCGCCCCAGTTCAAGGTTGCCGAGGGCGATCCCGTCATCCTTCCTGAAGGAATGCCGATGGAGAACCACCACAGCAACACTCTCGATCGGGACTTCGATCTGGTTTACTTCGTCGACTCGGTCATGGTTGGCGGCGAAGAGTCTGCACCGGGGCAGGCACAGGAGCAGGAACAGATGCCTGAGGATCATCCTGATATCGAGACCACATCGGCAGAGTCGGTCAATGTCGACCTCTCGGGCATCGAGAAGGCCGAAGGCGGACAGACCGTCGCTGAAATCTTCACCAACAAAGCCGACCTAAAAGGCAAGCAGGTCAAGCTGCGCGGCAAGGTCGTCAAGTTCAACCCTGAAATCATGGGCAAGAACTGGATTCACCTGCAGGACGGCACGGGGGAAGCCGGAACCAACGACCTCACCCTCACCACCGACGCGACCGCGCAGGTGGGCGATACCGTGGTTGCCACCGGTACGCTGAGCCTGGACACGGACTTCGGCTACGGATATGAGTACGATGTCATCATCGAAGACGCCGAGGTCAACGTCGAAAACTGATTCCGATTCTGCAAACCGCAGAGAAAAAAGCCCCCGGAGATGTCCGGGGGCTTTTTTTATGTTACTTTTAAAGCCGGAATTCACTCATCCCGATATCTGCCGAACCGCCTCAATTCGAGTTTTAAAGGGAAGTATTTCATGCCGAAAATCATTGCTGCCGCCCATGCTCTGCCTTCCCATTCTCCCCGGCAAACTGAAGTGTGCGACAGTATCTGCCGTCTGTTCGGGGCGGCACATGCTGACAAAAAGCAGCTTTTCTCTATTTTCGACCACAGCCGCATCGACCAGCGCCGTTTCATGATGCCGCTCGCATGGTACATGAGCCCTCAAAGCCGGGCCGAAACCAGTCGCATCTACCAGAAAGACGGCTTTGAACTTGTTTATCGCGCCGCCCTCTCATGCCTGGAGAAAGCCAACGCACCGGCGCAAAGCATCGACCATGTTATTTTCGTCTCCACCACCGGAATGGCCGCCCCCAGCCTCGATGCGCAACTGATCAATCGACTCGGCCTCCCTCGCACCGCCAGTCGGATGCCGGTCTGGGGGCTGGGCTGTGCAGGCGGAGCGGCCGGCCTTGCGAGGGCGGCGGACTACTGCCGGGCATACCCGCGGCGCAGGGTTCTTCTGGCAGCTCTCGAGTGCTGCAGCCTGACCTTTCTCGAAACGGACCGCAGCAAAAAGAACCTGGTCGCCTCGGCCTTGTTCAGCGACGGAGCGGCAGCGGTCCTGGTCGACGGTGCCGAGACCGACAACAGCGGACCGCGGATGACAGCTTCCGGTTCCCGCCTTTTTGCCGACAGCGAGCGCATCATGGGATGGGATATGGTCGACGAAGGCTTGAAGCTGGTCCTCTCTCCCCGGCTGCCGGTCATCGTCAAAACCGAATTGCCCGATTTGATCGATTCCTTCCTCGACGGACAAGGATTCTCCCGGGACGAGCTGACCGATTACATCACTCATCCGGGCGGTGCCAAAGTGATCGACGCATGCCGTCAGGCCCTCGACCTCCCTGCGGAGGCGTTGGCTCTGACTGAAGACCACCTGCGCAGGTACGGCAACATCTCCTCCGTATCCGTGCTGATGATTCTGGAAAAATGGCTGGAAACAAAATGGCAGCCTGGATGCGGGCTGGGTCTTCTTTCCGCATTCGGCCCGGGCTTTTCGGCTGAAATGACGTTACTGAAAGGATAAAGCGGCTATGTCGGCGTGGTGGATTCTGATATTTCTGGTCATCGAGCGACTTTTCGAACTGGTCCTGTCCCGCCGTAATCGGCGCACAATGCTCGACCGCGGCGGTCGGGAGTACTTCCCTGAAAACTATCGACATATTGTTGTCCTCCATCTCGCTTTTTTCGCCGCCTTGATTCTCGAATCCTGGCCTTGGCACATCCCTTTCGATGCACTGACAATATTCGGTCTGGCCGCCCTCGGGCTGACCAT
>JAWOCM010000004.1:0-6865 GCA_046483795.1 Desulfuromonadales bacterium
CTCATCGTGAACCAGACGGGCCAGCTCCTGATTCACAATGGTGTAGACGACCAGCGCCTTTTCGGTCAGTGCCCGGTCGAGGGCCTCGTAAACCTGCCCCTTGTTGCGGACGTTGCTGATCCTTTTGACCGGCAGTTGCCTGTCCTGGAACTGGGTCAGGGCCGCCATGACGATTTTTTCCGCCGTCTCTCCTGTGGCGTCGGAGAGCAAAAAAATGACGTGCGACTGTTTCAAGAACACCCCTTCGTGATTCATTCATTAAGCATGATTAGAATGTTATCAGGTTTGCCTGCCTCGACAAGGGGCTGCCGATGTTTTTATTAATAATCTTCTGCACGGTGAAGAATGTATGCTTCTTTTTGACATGGATGACCAGATCGGGTAGCTGTCTCATTAAGCCGAATTTTCTAATTAAAATAAATCTGACAGAAGAAGTCAAGGATTTTTGTTGCTTTCGAGGGGAAGGTTTGCTAAACAGGCGGGAATAAAGTCAGGTTCTCCTTATTTTTCAAGGGGATCGACCATGTTGCCCAGGCAGTTCCTCTTGTATAGAGACCCTTTTAGGTCAGCTGTCGAGAGTGTGAAACGAAACCACCGGTAGAGAGTCGATTATGACAGAAGTTTGGGTTGAAGTGCGCATCCCCGTGCCGGCCGCACTCGTCGACCAGGTCTGCGAAGAAATGAATCAGATCGGATCCGCGGGGGTGACTGTGGCGGAATGTGACCTGGATGCCTTCGTTCCTCCAGACCCCGACGAGGTCATGGGCGGCGATCAGTTGATCCGGGCCTACTTCGCGGTAGAAACCGATATCGAGGCCATTCGCAGCAAGGTTCTTTCAGCTCTGTCCGGTTTGCCAGGCCTCTTCCCCGACGCAGAAAAACCGCACCTCGAGTTGCACGAAGTCACTACCGAAGATTGGGCCCAGGACTGGAAGCAGCATTTCGTGGTCGAGCGTTTCGGTCGGCGTCTGGTGGTCAGGCCGAGCTGGGAAGAGTATGCCGCCGCACAGGACGATGTGGTGCTGACGCTCGATCCGGGGATGGCTTTCGGCACCGGTACCCACGGGACCACACGACTGTGCCTCGAAGCCCTGGTCGAAATGTTCGACACCGGGCAGTCCCCCGACCGGGTGCTCGACGTCGGTACGGGCTCGGGTCTGCTCGCCATGGCCTGTGCGGCTCTCGGTTCTCAGCGGGTGCTCGCCTGCGATATCGAGGCCGTAGCCTGTCAGGTGGCCCGGGAAAACGTCGCCTCCAACGAGCTTCAGGGGCAGGTTGAAATCACCGAAGAGCCGCTGGAAATACTCGAGGGGCAATTCGACGCGGTCGTGGCCAATATCCTCGCAGAAGAAAATGTCCGGCTGGCTTCCCAGTTGTGCCGGCGGCTTGTCCCGGGAGGGTGCCTGATTCTTTCAGGCATTCTCACGGACAAGGAAGAGATGGTCGAGCAGGGTTTCGCTCCGTGGTTCAGCGAGCCGCCACTGATCAGGCGGCAGGGCGAATGGTCCTGTCTCATCTATTTCAAGGACGGGCAGTCAGATTCCCGCAGCGCCTAGCCGATACCCCGACACACTCTGTTTCACGGACTTGAACCCTTCCCACAGGACCTCAAAGGTGCGTCGATTTTTCGTTTCTCCAGAACGGCTTCGTGAAGAATCGCTTGATCTCGACGGCGAGTTGCTGCGTCATTTGACTGTGTTGCGGCTGCAGGCCGGCGACGAGGTCCTTCTTCTCGACGGGACCGGTTGCGTGTGCCGCTGTCATATTGAATTCCTGAACCGGAAGGACGGTAGGGCTCGGTGCCTGGAGCGCTGGCGGGAGGAGGATACCGCATTGCCGGTTCATCTGCTGCAGGGCGTTCCCAAAGGCGACAAAATGGATGTCGTGCTGCAAAAGGGGGTCGAGCTGGGCGTAAGCCGCCTGACGCCGGTGATCTGCCGGCGCAGCGTGACCAGGAACGCCGGCAGTGTCCGACGCCAGGAACGATGGCAGCGGATCGTCAACGAAGCAGCCCGACAGAGCCGCCGACCCGTTCTGCCGAATCTCGATCCCCCCCTGCCGCTGCCGGATGCCATGAACAGATGTGATGCCGATCTGCGTCTGCTGTTGTGGGAAGAAGGTTCCAGCCCGCTGCAGGACGTCCTGCCGACAGAGAGACCGGCATCGGTGGCGATTCTGGTGGGTCCGGAAGGGGGGTTGGCCACTGAGGAAGCGCAGCTCGCCATCGGACACGGCTTTAAGCCGGTCCGTCTCGGGCCGCGCATTCTGCGAACCGAGACAGCTGCTCTGGCGGTGGCATCGGTGCTGCAGTACCTCTACGGCGACTGGGCGGAGATTCCGCAGGATCCGGACGACGGGGTGAGGGCTTCGGAATCCCCTGATTAGCGGGGGTTGTAATTCCCCTCGAAAACCTCGACGGCCGGCCCGGTCATGCTGATCTCTCCGTTCTCGCACCACTGCATCTCCAGGTCGCCTCCACGCAGATTGTTGAGAATCGATTTTTCCGTCAGCCCGAGGCGCACGCCGGCCACGGTGACAGCGGCGGCGCCGGTGCCGCAGGCCAGGGTTTCGCCGGCGCCGCGCTCCCAGGTGCGCTGACGAACCACGGCGGGCGAAACGACCTCGACGAATTCGACGTTGGTGCGCTGAGGGAACAGTTCGTGATGCTCGATCAGGGGGCCGTAGTGCTCCACGGGAAAAGCTTCCACGTCGTCGACGAAAATGACGCAGTGGGGATTGCCCATCGATACGCATGTCACCGTGAAGGTGCGATCTGCCACCGTCAGTTTTACCCCGACCGCCTCTTCGTCCGGAGTACCGTCCATGGGGATATCGGCGCGTTTCAACTGCGGGGTGCCCATGTTGACGCGCACCTTCTCCACCCGTCCCTGCGCCTGAGTGACGAGCTGAAGCGGCAGCACGCCGGCGAGGGTTTCGACGCTGATAGCTGTTTTGTCGACCAGGCCGTGGTCGTAGGCGTATTTGGCGACGCAGCGCACGCCGTTGCCGCACATTTCGGCCTCGCTTCCATCGGCGTTGAACATGCGCATGCGCACATCGGCCGCCTCGGAAGGCAGAATGAGGATCAGGCCGTCACTGCCGATGCCGAAATGGCGATCGCTGAGTTTGACGGCCAGTTGCGACGGTGCATCCACAGATTCTTTGAAACAGTCGATATAGACGTAGTCGTTGCCTGAGCCGTGCATCTTGGTGAATTTCATGACATGTCCTTTGGTCGCGAGAGTCGGGGGGGATTATACGCCAGATTCGCAATCGCGCCAAGGGGGTCCTGCCTGTTGACCCTGATGCGGGGGGTGAACTATGATGGAAGGGACGCTGACAAAGGAGACAAGAGCAATGGCTTACAATCTCAAGACCAAGATATGGCAGACCGGCGCCCTCGAGTGGTGGGGGATGATAGATAATGAAGATCTCTACCTCGGCAGCCGCGAATTTCCGCTGCCCCCCGAAGAGGGGGACGAGTGGATAGTTAAAAAGACAGGCGACGTATTCCGCATCGTCGATGGCGAGATCCGCCGGATCGACAATGTTGAGCCGCCCCGTGAGCCGTGGGAATGAGCGTGGATATCGTGCAGATTCCCGCAGGCGAGATGAAAAACTTCGCCTATCTTCTGCTTTGCCCGGAAACGGGCAGTGCGGTGGCTGTCGATCCCTCCTTTGCGCCCGAAGCGGTTATGGAGGCGGCCCGGAGCCGCAGGGTGACGATCGAGACGGTTGTGGCGACCCACGGCCATCGGGACCATGTTGCCGGAGTGGACACCGTGTGCCGTGAAGCCGGCGCCCGGCTGGCGGCTCATCCCGACGATCTGCCGGAGGCCGAAATCCACCTGCATGACGGCGACCGGCTGACGCTCGGCCGGGGCGAGGTGGAGATACTGCACACCCCCGGTCATACGCCCGGCTGCATCACCCTGCATCCGCCCGGAGCCCTCATTACCGGTGACACCCTTTTCGTCACCGCCGTCGGACGGGCCGATATGGCGGTCAGCGAACCGGAAGCACTTTATCGCAGCCTTCGGCGCCTGGCCGAATTCCCGCCTGAAACAAAGGTTTTCCCCGGACACGATTACGGACCTCACGCGGTCTCGACCATCGGCTTCGAACTGGAACACAACCCGTACCTGCAGTGCCCGGATCTGGAGAGCTTTCTGAAACTTCGCATGGGATGATGCCTTGAAAGCCATACTTTTCGATCTCGACAATACCCTTTATGCCCCGGAGCGCGAGCTTTTCTCCCTCATCGACGTTCGCATCAACCGCTACATGTCCGAGGTGGCGGGAATCGCTCCGGCACAGGTCGACGGCCTGCGCCGTCGTTATTGGACCGAATACGGGGTGACCCTTCAGGGTTTGATCCGCCATCACGGCGTCGATCCCGAAGATTACCTCGAATACGTCCACGACGTCGATGTGGCGTCGCGCATTGTCCCCGACCTTCACCTGCGCAACCAGCTCAGCGCCCTGCCGCTGCCCAAGGTGATCTTTACCAACGGTTCGCGCAATCACGCCGGACGCGTTCTGCATCATCTCGGCATCGCCGATCAGTTCGTCGACATCTTCGATATCCGTGTGGCCAACTATCTCCCCAAACCTTTTCGAGATCCTTACCTCAGTGTTCTTGACAGTCTCGGCCTGAGCGGGCCGGATTGCACCATGGTCGAGGATTCGGTCGACAATCTGAAAACCGCCAAAGCGCTCGGCATGCGAACGGTCCTGGTCGGAGGTGAAAAACAGCCCTTTGTTGATATCCACGTTTCCTGCGCCGCCGAGGTGACCGAGGCCGTTGCGGGATTGACCAATGTCTGATATGTCCGATCCGCTGATCGGGGCCCATATGTCGATCGCGGGAGGCCTGTATAAAGCATTCGGCCGAGGCGAAGAGACCGGTTGCCGGGCGATGCAAGTCTTTACCAAAAATGCCAGTCGCTGGCTGGCGAAGCCCCTCGATGCGGCAGCCGTCTCCGCGTTCCGGCAAGCCTGGGACAGCAGCGGGATCGGCCCGGTGATCGCCCACGACAGCTACCTGATCAATCTTGCAGCGCCCGGGGACGAACTGTGGCTCAAATCGATCGCGGCTTTTCTCGACGAAATGGAGCGATGTTCGCTGCTCGGCATCCCGTATCTGGTTATGCATCCGGGCTCTCATGTGGGCAGCGGTGAACAGGTCGGTCTGCAGCGAGTCTGCGACGCTTTTCGACATATTTTCACCGACGGTCCCGCAGACGTGACCGTACTGATCGAAAATACAGCCGGCCAGGGCAATTCCCTGGGATCAGGGTTCGAACACCTCGAGGCGATCATGGATGGAGTGCCCCAGGGACGATTCGGAATCTGCTTCGACACCTGCCATGCCTATGCTGCAGGCTATGATCTGGGCAGCGCCGAGGGCTACGAATCGACCTTCGCCGAGTTCGATCGCCTGATAGGAGTCGAGGCCCTCATGGCTTTTCATGTCAATGACTGCAAGAAGCCCCTGGGCAGCCGCGTCGATCGCCACGAACATATCGGCCAGGGGACCCTCGGCGAAGAGGGCTTCCGCCATCTGATGCAGGACCCCCGTTTCAACGCAGTTCCCAAGCTTCTCGAAACGCCCAAGGGAGAGGGGATTGAAATGGACTTGCGGAATCTGGCCATGCTGCGCCGGTTGGCCGGGCAGGGGTAGGATCGGTGCGGGCGGTTGTGCAGAGGGTCTCGAGTGCCCGGGTGGAGGTCGGTGACGAAACGGTCGGCGAGATCGGTTCCGGCCTCGTTGTCCTGCTCGGGGTTGCCGACGACGACAGTGAAGACGATGCGGTCTGGCTGGCCGACAAAGTGAGCGGCCTGCGCATTTTCGAAGACGGGGAGGGCCGGATGAGCCTGTCGGTGAAGGATACCGGCGGGGCGGCCCTTGTCGTTTCCCAGTTTACCCTGCTGGGCGATTGCCGAAAGGGTCGTCGTCCCAGTTTCAGTCGCGCCGCGGCGCCGCAGAAGGCCAGCGCTCTCTACGAGAGATTCGCCGAGTTGCTCCGCGAGAGGGGCATCGAAGTGGCGACCGGGATTTTCCGGGCGATGATGGACGTACATCTGGTCAATGAGGGCCCCGTGACCCTCATGGTCGACAGCCGGAAGGAATTTTGATGAACGATCAGGAGTTTGCGGAATTACCGCCGAGCCGTACGGCCAGAAAAAAAGCATCCAAGGAGATCGAGGCTCTGGCACGGCAGCTCGCCGACTTGAGTGAGTCCGAGCGTCTCTCCCTGCCGGTCGATGATCACCTGCGCGACGAGATTCGTGAAGCCGCCGCAACGAAAGGGCGTGGCTCCCACAAGCGCCAGATCAAGTACCTTGCCGGAGTGTTGCGCAAGCGGACCGAGGATGCCGAAGCCCTGCAGCAGCACATGGAGGGTCTGCATGTGGATCAATTGCAGGAAAAGGCGGCTTTTCACAAGCTGGAAGAATTGCGTGACAGGTTGTGCGATCCGCTTCTTTTCGAAGCGGCCCTGCAGGAGGTACGAGACACCTTTCCGATGATCGACGAGCGACAGATTTCCCGTTTGGCCCGATCGGTTCACGACCACGGCGACAAAAAAGCATTTCGGGAGATCTTCCGCCGTCTGCGCGAGGGTGTAGACTGAACACCCGTCTTTGAGCTATGATTTTTGGCGTTCTCCAACAAAAAAGGATCCGTACGCCTGGCATACGGATCCTCTGGTGGTGTCGCAAGTCAATGCCGTCTCGACATTGCTTTAAGGCTTACAGGGCCTTGTTGATCAGGCCCTCAAGCTGGTTCTTCGGAACAGCACCCACAACCTGGTCTACGATGTTCCCGTCCTTGAAAAGGATCAGGGTGGGAATACCGCGTACG
>JAWOCM010000036.1:0-6062 GCA_046483795.1 Desulfuromonadales bacterium
GAAAACAAGGTCCGGCCCAACACCTTCGAGCCGGCCTGTAATCCCATCGCCCAGGCACGGCTGCTCAACGAGGCCCGGACCGACATGAATATCATTGTCGGGCTGTGCGTCGGTCACGACATGCTCTTCAGCAAGTACTCTGATGCCCCGGTTACGACGATGGTCGCCAAGGACCGGGTGACCGGCCACAACCCGGTCAGCGTTCTCTACGGACAGAACTTCTACTACAAGCGCCTGCAGAAACAGCCTGTTGTGCCCGAACAGAAAGAAGACGAATAGATTCCTCCGGCGGCGGGAAGCCACAACTTCCTGCCGCCGAGATGTGGTTAAAATGCAAGTCCCCACTTCTGTACGACCATTGTTCGGCGCAACCCATCGGAAAAAGCCCGCCCCGAGAGTCATCCTAATTCAAGCACCATTCTCCCGCTGCTGGCGATTTAATTCTTGACAGAGTTTATCGGTTATATCTATTATTTAAGCACTAAAATTCGGAGGAAAAACATACATGAAATTATCGACAAAAAGCCGGTACGGTGTTCGGGCCCTTTTTGATATGGCCTTTCATGCCGGAACATTGCCGGTTCAGATCAAGGACATATCGAGGAGACAGAACATCTCCCCGCGCTACCTGGAACAGATATTTCAGGATCTCAAGAAGGCCGGGCTGGTCAAAAGCCGGCGAGGCCCGCAAGGGGGGTATTTCCTGTCCCGCAACCCTGAAGAGATTAACGTCTACGACATTATCAGCGCCGCCGAGAAAGATGTGGCGCTGGTCGACTGTGCCCGTGACGAAAGCTGTCAAACCGGCGGGCGACGTTCGGAAAATCCCTGCGAATTCGACGGTAAGTGCGTCACCCAGATGATCTGGAAAGAGGCTGGAAAAAGGTTGCGGGATTACTTCACTTCCGTCACTCTCAAGGATCTTTGCGGATCCGCAAGGGATCTCGGAATCGAAAAAGAACTCGACCATCGTTACATGTATTTCATCTAATCGTTTTGTAAAGAGGGAGACTTATGCCGACAACCTCCAGTGACAGTCCGCTTGGTCAGATATGCAATACTCCGCTGGTACAGATACAAAATCTCGGCAGCGATCAGGCGGCTGCCATCTGGGGAAAAGTCGAAGGGACCAATCCCGGCGGCAGCGTCAAGGATCGCATCGCGCTGGCCATGATAGAAAAAGCCGAACAGGACGCCTGCATCAGCCCCGGAGACACCGTCGTCGAACCGACCAGCGGCAACACCGGTATCGGCCTTTCACTCGTTTGCGCCGTCAAGGGGTACAAACTCATTCTGACCATGCCCGACACCATGAGCCTGGAACGGCGTCGCCTTCTCGGCGCCTACGGAGCCGAGCTGGTTCTGACCCCTGGTAACCAGGGCATGCGGGGGGCGATCGAAAAGGCCGAACAGATCGCCGAAAGCCAGAAATCGTTCATGCCGCAGCAGTTCAAGAATCCGGCCAATCCCGCCGTCCATGAACAAACCACGGCCCCGGAGATTGTCCAGGCGCTCGGCGATCAGGTGGACGCTTTCGTTGCAGGGGTAGGAACAGGCGGTACCATCACCGGCGTCGGACGCATTCTGCGTGCCCAGAACCCGGCCGTCCACATCGCTGCGGTCGAACCGGCGGACTCGCCCGTCCTTTCCGGAGGCGATCCAGGTCCGCACAGGATTCAGGGCATCGGCGCCGGTTTCATTCCCGACATCCTCGACACCTCGGTCTACACTGAAGTTCTGACCGTCAGCAATGAAGATGCATTCGCCATGGCCCGCCGGCTGTCCCACGATTTCGGCATCTTCGCCGGGATATCTTCGGGAGCGAATGTCGTTGCCAGCCTGAAGGTCGCTGAACGACTCGGAGCGGGGAAGAATGTCGTCACCATGCTCTGCGACACCGGAGAGCGCTATCTTTCCACCGGCCTTTTTGATTGAACCCGACAGACATCCCGTTGACCTAAGTTTTTCAAGAAGAGAGGCAGGGGATCTTTTTCGAGCCATCCTGCTTGATGTCCCAACCCGAAATGATTTATCTTGAACGGATAAGATCTCGACCAAAAAAGGTGGACAGTTTTTGTCAACGGCATTTGAAGAAAAATACGCGAAACTGAAGACGATCCTGCGTGAGATGGAAACTGCGATCATCGCCTTTTCCGGCGGCGTCGATTCAACCTTCCTGCTCCGTGTGGCGAGGGATGTCCTGGGTACGGAAAATGTAATCGCCCTGACCGCCACTTCGCCGACCTATCCGCAGTATGAATTCGAAGAAAGCCGCCAGCTGGCCAAACAGATGGACGTGAGGCAGATCGTCATCGAAAGCAACGAACTGGACATTCCCGGATTCGCCAAAAACGACCCCCGACGTTGCTACTACTGCAAGCATGAGCTATTCTCGCTGTGTCGCGACAAGGCCCGGGAGCTTCGTTTCAACGCCATCCTCGACGGCTCCAACGTCGACGATCTCTGCGATGACCGCCCGGGTCGCGAGGCCGCCGAAGAGCTGGATATTCGATCCCCGCTTGTGGAAGCCCGATTGACCAAGAACGAAATCCGCTACATCAGCCGGGACCTGGGCCTGGCCACCTGGCAGAAGCAGCCTTTCGCCTGTCTGTCTTCAAGATTTCCCTACGGCACCGAAATAACCGCTGGGCGTCTCGAACAGGTCGGTCGCTGTGAAATGTTCATGAGACACAAGGGCTTTCGCAACTACCGGGTTCGCTATCATGGAGAGCTCGCCCGCATCGAGGTCGCCCCTGAGGAGATCGACCGTTTGCTGGATACGCAGCTGCGCGGCGAAATTGTTGAAGCATTGAAAAAAGCCGGCTTCACCTACGTCTCCCTCGACCTGCAGGGATACAGAACCGGCAGCATGAACGAGGTCACGCCCTGAGAACAGAATCCTGAGAATTCCTAGGAGGGAAAATGCCCAAGAAGTCTGCACTCCTGGCTGTCTGCTTCTGTGCCGGAATGATCGGAGCCCTGGCAAACTCTGTCTTGGCCTGGATGGCCGGTGAATGGGGCGTTCCCATGCTGGCTGGAGTGTCCATGGCTCCAACCTTCACCCTGGACTGGCTCTACCCCCGACTGGTCTGGGGCGGTCTTTGGGCACTACCCCTTTTTCTCACCGTCAGCCACCCGCGCCATCGCAAGCAATGGATCCGCAAAGGTCTCTGGGTCAGCCTGCTGCCGACCCTGGCGCAACTCTTCTATTTTTTTCCCTATGAATCCCCCTATGGGATGGCCGGACTCGCTCTGGGAGCACTGACCCCCGTTTTCGTACTGCTCTACAATTTCGTATGGGGCTTTGTCACTGGCCTGTTCACCCGACTGCTCTGGGGGCGTTGATCGATCGCCATGACGAGCTTCCGGGTTCTTCCCAGACTTGCGATCGTCGTCGCCTTTCTCCTTTTGCCGGTATTCCAGCAAACGGAAGCGGCCGAACCGGCTGAACTGGCCGGCAAAGTGGTCCGCGTCTACGACGGCGATACCATCAAAGTGGAAAGCGTCGGGAAGGTCCGATTGATCGGCATCGATACTCCCGAGTTCAAGGCCTCTTCCCGCGATCGCTTCTATCAACGCCAGGGCATCTCACCCGACACGTTGCGCAGCACCGCCCGCCGCGCCCGCACGTTCAACATCGACCACGCCCGGGGGAAGCGAGTCCGTCTCACCCTCGATCATCAGCATCGCGACCGGTACGACCGCATTCTCGCTTACGTTTACCTGCCTGATGGACGGCTTCTCAACCGTCTGCTTCTCGAAGAGGGGCTTGCCAGCGTCTACCGGCGTTTCAGCTTTCGTCTCAAGGACGATTTCCTCGACACCGAAGCGCGAGCCCGGTCACGCGGTGTCGGAATGTGGCAAAAGCAGTAGGGCTGTCTCACCGATGCCTGGTTATTGTTCACTGCCTTTCAATTCTCTTCTCACCTTGTTCAGGGTTCCTCCTGCCAGCAGGTTTTCCCTCTGCCGCTCGGAAATGGTGAGCAATGTCATGATCTTCTGCCCATCGACCTCGACAGGGATTTCACTGTTCCCGTTCTCAAGATGTTTTTTCACATCCGGGAAGACAACCTGCTGACCCGAGGAAATCTTGTCGTAATCGCCCGCGTCCTTGAATGTCAGGGGAAGGATGCCGAAGTTGCAAAGGTTGGCATGGTGAATGCGCGCGAAACTCTTGACGATCTTGGCCCGCACGCCGAGGTAACGGGGCGCCAGCGCGGCATGTTCCCGACTTGAACCCTGTCCGTAGTTCTCGCCGCCGACGACCACCACATTGCCTTTGGTCTTGCATGTCTTGGGGAAATCGTCGTCGAGCTGGTGGAAGACGAACTCACTGATCGCCTCGATGTTGGAACGCAGCGGCAGCACTTTGTTCCCGGCAGGCATGATGGTGTCGGTGCTGATGTTGTCCTCGACCTTGATGACGACTTCTGCCTCGAGGTTTTCGGGCATCTCGTCGAAATCGGGAAGGGGCTCGATGTTCGGACCGCGCACGACCTCCGTTTTGTACCCTTCCTCCGTGGGAAAAATGATGGACGATTCGTCGATCAGGTACTTCTCAGGGTCCTTGATATGGGGATAGTCCATCTCGGTTCCGAGATCGCGAGGGTCTGTAATAACGCCCTTGAGAGCGGCAGCGGCTGCAGTTTCGGGACTGCAGAGATAGACCTTGTCGTTCTTGGTTCCACTGCGTCCAGGGAAGTTGCGGGGAAAGGTCCGCAAGGAAACCTGTCCGGTCCCCGGAGCCTGTCCCATTCCGATGCAACCGAGGCATCCGGATTGATGGATGCGTGCCCCGGCCAGCAGAAGAGCCATGAAGCCCCCCTGGTCGGCGATATTTTCCACCACCTGGCGGCTGCCCGGGTTGATATGAAAGGAGGTGTCGGGATGCGAATGGCTCCCTTCCACAATGCGCGCCGCGACCATCAGATCACGAAAAGAACTGTTGACGCTCGATCCGATGATCGCCTGGTCGACACGCGTTCCGGCGACCTCCCCAACAGGAACCACATTGCCCGGTGAGGAGGGGCATGCGATGAGCGGCTCGACTTCGGAGAGGTTGATCTCGGCGTGAATATCATATTCCGCACCCTCGTCGGCGGCAAGTTCCACCCACGCATCGCCGCGTCCCTGGGCTTCGAGGTACTGGCGAGTGCGCTCGTCAGAGGGGAAAACCGTGGTAGTCGCCCCAAGTTCCGTCCCCATATTGCCGATCGTTTCTCGGTCAGTCGCGGAGAGCGTCCTGACGCCCGGTCCATAATACTCGATGATCATGCCGACGCACCCCTTGACGTCGTATCGCCTCAGCATCTCGAGTATGAGGTCTTTGGCACTCACCCACTCGGACAACTCACCGGTCAACTTGACGCCAAACACCTTCGGACAGGGGAAATTGTAGGGTCGTCCTGCCATCGCCATGGCAACATCGAGGCCGCCTGCGCCGATGGCCAGCATCGAGACTCCGGCAGCGCCCGGCGTATGACTGTCGGCTCCGATCATCGTGAGACCGGGACGTCCGAAGCGCTCCATGTGCACCTGGTGCGACACACCGTTGCCGGGACGGCTGTAATGAATACCGTATCGGGCGCAGGCCGTCTGCAGGTAGCAATGATCGTCCGCGTTCTTGTTGTCGGTCTGCAGCAGGTTGTGGTCTACGTACTGGGCGCTCAATTCCGCCTTCACCGCATCGAGACCCAGTGTCTCGAATTCGAGCATCGCCATGGTGCCGGTGGCATCCTGCAGGAGAGTGTGGTCGATACTTATGGAGATCTCCTTGCCGGGTTCCAAACGACCTTCCACAAGGTGCTCATCAAGGATTTTGTGTGTCAGATTGCTGGCCATCTCCTTACTCCCTCTGTCTGAACTGATAAAGTTGGCAGACGAAAACAGCAGACCTCTCTACCCACCGGAACAGGCAGGGCTGTCTTTTTGCTCTCGACTCCAAACTCAACCTTACCAGAAAGACAGGGATTTTCAGAAGCGGGCATCTACTGCTATTGGGATTGCCTTCTGGCAACCCCCTTGAAAGCGTGACATATTTCCGACCCGTGGGGACGGAAATA
>JAWOCM010000040.1:0-67743 GCA_046483795.1 Desulfuromonadales bacterium
AGAATAGCCACGTTTCTGATTCGGAAACGAGCAATCTTTTGTAAGGCCAAGGAAATCAAGGTCTTGCACGGAGGCGTACATCGTACGCCGCACAAGCAGGAGCGCAGATTGACGCCGGGATTGCGAAAAAGGGCCGTTTCCGGGCAGAAACTAGAAGAGATACTCCGCTCCGGCCCATATTTGCCGTCCCATCTCGAACTCATTCTCCTTGCTTCCAACGGCCGTTTTTTCGTTGAACACGTTGAGAACCTCCAGATTCAGCGTCAAATCGCCGCTCGCTGCGATCGGCCTGTGCCAGGCCAGCTTCCAGTCGAATATCCAGGATGAGGGCTGCTTGAACTTTTCATAGACAGGAACAACCTCGCCATCCGGAAGAGTGGTCTCCTCGCCGCTGTCTCTCAGATCGTAATAACCGCTGCGATAGCGGGTAAAGTTGCTGAATTCAAGGCGGGCGGGGAGCTGGGCCACGTAGAGAAGGTTGGCGGTCCAGTCGCGATTGTAGTTCTCTCGCGGGAGTTCATCCTTGAACAGGATATCGCCGTTGTAAAAGATTTTTTCCTGGAGAGCCTCCTCTTCCAGTTTCACGTCGTAATCCTCGGCATTGGTGCGAGTGTCCTGGTAAGTGCCGTTGATATCAAGGAAGTGGCGGTCCCAGTTTCGTCTCCAGGCGGCATGATAGGCATCGTGATGAGATCTGCCGTTGTTGTTCATCTCATAATACTTGTAACCGTCTGCCTGGGTATCGGTTTTTTCACGCGCAAGGAGGTCGTGCCCTTCACGTCTGATGTATTCCAGATACGCCTGGCCTCCGAAGAGGGCCTGGTCGAAGCCGAAAGTCATTTCGTCGGAATAGGGCGTTTCCAGCTCGCTGGGCCGGCTGCGAGTGTTGGTCTGGAACAGGAGGTTCCAGGGGCCAGGTCTGTTGTCGTCCTGCAGTCCTCTTTGCTCGATGCGAAGGGGAGCAATGGACTGGCGAAGCGCAAGCGAGAGCATCGGGCTGTCGAAATATCGGTTCCATCCGGCCAGGAAGACGGAGTTCCCGTCTCCGAACAGGTCGAGGGAGGCTGAAATCCTGGGAGCGACATTGTGCTCTTCGTAAAAGTCGCTATAGGAATAACGCATGCCGGGGCGGATCTCGATGCGGCGCCAGGCGATCGTGTTTTCCCCGTACAGGCCGATCGCGCGAACCGTTTTTTTGGCTGATCCGGCATCATAAATGAGACGTTTGCTTAAATACTGCTCGCCGTCGACGCAGGCGATCGGGTCGTTGTCGCAGATGACGTCTTGCGATTCGGTGCCCCCGGAATACTGCACGAGGGACTCTTCTCTGTCCATCGTCCCGCGCAGGTGCTGAAACTCCAGGCCCGTCTTGAGAATATGTTCCGTCCCGCCAGCGGTTAGCGGTTCGCCGGTGATATCGAGATGTCCCTCCCAGGCCCTCTGGGTCGATTCCAGGTCGCCAAAACCGCCCTGACGGCTCCCGGATGTACCGGCGTCTCCCCCCCAGGGCTTTGACGGCGTGATCGCCCAGTTCCACCACGTGGCAGGTGCAGAGCGGCTGTTCTCGCTGTAGGCGTAGGAACCGCTCGCCTCGACAGTTCCCCAGCGGTAAAATCGCGTCAGCGACGAGGCTACGGTTTGTCCTCCGCTCTCGATGGTGAAATCGCTCTCCCGGGTGCTTTCGATGAAGTGGTTGCTTTCGGAGGGAGAAAGGAGAAGGGTGGTTTTCAGGGACGTCTCCGATGAAAAGTCGACGACATGTTTGAGGAACAGGTTTTCCAGCCTTCTTTGCTCATCCTTGGGCGTCCCGAAATGGTTCAGGGTGATATCCGAATGGAGGATCTCGTAAGCGGCCAGCAGCCCCGAGTTTTCGGTGAGAGGAATATTGAGTTCTAATCCTCCGTTTTGCTTGAGGAAGTTCGGTTGCTGGCTGGCCGAGGTAGAGCTTTCGAAATCATCCGTTGCGCCATCAGCGAGATGGAAAGCCGTCCATTCGTCCCGTGTTCCGCGGTAGAAAACCGCGCCGCCGAACTCCGGTCGGGGATCGCGGGTTTTCATGTCGACAACACCGCCGACGAAATTCCCGTACCTGGCTGAAACGTTGCTGCGGTAGACCGTGATGCTTTCCGCCAGCCGGCTGCGCAGGAAAACGGCCTGGGGATGTCCGGGAACACTGTCGATATCATTCGGTTCGTCAGCGGCAGGGTCGAGATAGCTGTTGTTTCCGACACCGTCAATGCGAAAGTTGTTTTCGAAAATGCGGCCGCCGGAAATCGATATTTTGGCGGGAAGGATTTCGCCGCCTTTGTCGGAAAGTCGATCCTCTTCCGGAAACTGTACGCCCGGAACAGTCTTGAGCGCCTCCGTCGCATCGCCGTCGCTGAGCGGGATTGTTTCAAGATCGGATTTCGTGACAACCGATTTGCCTGTTTCCCCTTCATGCGTTTTGACGCCGACGACAACGACGGCAGGAAGAGTTTTTTCTTCAGCGGAATCGGCTGCGGAATCCTCCTCGGCGGCTGTTGACATGGCAAAATTGAAAGTAAGAAGAACGATGAAAAATGCACATTTGAACAAAAAAAACATTTAAACCGAACCTTGATTGGAATTTGCCACGGAAAGCTGGCACTTTGTACCCTGTATTCATGGGGATTAATTCGTTGGGAGCCTAGATAACTACACTATGAATGTCAAGTAAAAGGAGGGAGCGAACTCTGGCAGGAATACTCAGGATGGGAAAACCTGTGTTCTATTCGTTGCGCAGGAAAATCGCCGGTTTCTGTCCCAGCGCTTTCCATGTTCCCATCATTCCCAGTACCAGCGTCAGACCGATGCCGCTGACAAGGGTGAGCAGGACAGTGGCCGGATGGAGGCTGAAATCGGTGTCGAGCAATCCTTCAAGTATGCCGAATGCCGCGACGCTGCCGATGATGACGCCGAAAAATCCGGCAGCGATACCGAGGATCAGAAATTCCACGGCGAAGGTGGTGAGGATGTCACGGCGGGTGGCGCCGCAGACCTTGAAGATCACCGCATCCCGGATCCGCCGGTGCTGGTCCGCGGAGACGGCGCCGGCGAGAACGATCAGGCCGCTCAGCAGGGCGACTGCTGCGATCCCTTTGAAGGCGCCGCCGATGCGATCGATGGTCCGGGACACGTTGGCGAGCACTTCGCGGATATCGATAGCGGAGACGTTCGGAAACCGGCCGGTTATTTCCTGAAAGACTCTTTCCGAACCACCCGGGACCGTGTGGACGGTGGCGATGTGGGTCCGGGGTGCGGATTCCAGAACCCCGGGTGAAAACAGAACGGCGAAATCGAGGTTGAGGCTTGACCAGTCGGCTTCGCGAAGATTTGCGATTTCACCGGTCATGCTGCGACCGAGCAGATTGACAGTGAGGGTATCGCCAATGCCGATGCCGAAGCCTTTGGCAAGATCGGATGTCAGCGAGATCAGAGGCGGACCGTCATAGTCGGTCGGCCACCACTGACCGGCGACAATTTCGGTTTCAGCAGGTCGTTCGGCCGCATAGCTCAGATAGCGATCTCCCCGGACGGCCCATCGCACGTCGGGCGAGATGTCCGCGTTTTCCACCGGCACGTCGTCGATGGCGGTGATGCGACCACGCAGGGTGGGGGAACGTTCGTAACGGGTGACCTGCGGCAAAGAGCGAAGGGTCTCTTCAAAAGGATCGACCTGCTTTGGTTGAATATCGAGGAAGAAGAAAGCCGGTGCTTTCTCCGGAACTGTCGTCTCGACCAGATCGTTGAGGTTGGCCTGAACCAGCGCGATGATCACAAGGGCGGTCAATCCGAGGCCCATGGAGAAGAGAGTTCCCGCAGCGGGAGAGCCGCGACGGTGGATGTTGGCCAACCCCAGTCTCAGTCGGGGGTTGGCAGAACGCGGCAGACGACGAACGCATTCGATCAGTCCGACGGCGGCAAAACGGAAGAAAACGAAGCAGCCTGCAGCTCCCAGAATGAACCAGAGCGCAAGACGACGGTCGGCGCTGGTGAGCACGGCAAGAGTTGACAGGGCAATTGCGACAACGACAATGGCAATGCGAACGCCGGTGCCGGGATCCGCATCGGCGGAGCGGGTATACCCCCGGAAGAGCACGGCCGGTGGAACCCGCAGGGCCACGGCGAGCGGCTTGAGGGAGAAGAGCAGGGCGACCAGGAATCCGAAAAGGGCGGAAACGGTCAGAACGCCGGGAAAGAGGGAGGGTTGCAGAGGGAAGGGAAGAAAGTCCCCGAACAGGTGCGCGGCCAGGAAAGGCAGTGCGGCCCCGACAGTCAGTCCGGCGAAGGAACCGATGGCCCCGAGGATGAGAACCTGGAGCAGATAGGCGGTAAAGAGAAGCCGACCGCTGGCGCCAAGGCACTTCATTGTAGCGATGTGAACGATCTTGCTGTCGAGGTAACCGCGGACGGCTCCGGACACCCCGAGGCCGCCGATCAGCAGGGCGCACAGTCCGATCAGGGTCAGATTGATCTCCAGGCGATCGAGAAAACTTCGTACGCGCGGCGCTGCCTGTTCCCAGGTGCGAATCCGCCAGCCGGCATCGGGAAAGGCCTGTTCCAGTTCCGATTTGACCTGGTCGGCGGCGGTGCGATCCGGCAATCGAAGACGGTAGGTATAGGTGACCAGTGCCCCCGGCTGCAGCAGTGCGGTCGAGGCGAGACCTTGCCGGCTTATCATCACCCGCGGTCCCAGTGTAAAGGCACGCACGGTCCGGTCGGGCTCTGAATCGATAACGCCGCTGACTGAGAAGACTCCCTCACCTATCCGCAGATGATCGCCCACCTCCAGTTCGAGGCGTTGCAGCAAGATCTCTTCGACGACCGCTCCGAAGGTTTCATCCGCCTGCGAGAGGGCACCGGTCAGGGAGCGGGACGGCGTCAGTTCAATCTCCCCGTACAGGGGATATGTCCCGTCCACAGCCTTGAGTTCCACCAGGGCTCTCTGCTCCTTGCCCGACGCACCGGCCATGGCCCGCATGCTGATCACTTCAGAGAGCTCTCCGCGCTCTTTCAGAAAATTCGACTGCTCCTGCGTCAGGGGCCGATGAACAAGGCGGACTTCGAGATCTCCGCCGAGCAGGGCGCTGGCGTCATCGAGAAGGGCTTTGCGAACCGATCCGGTGAAAGAGCCGATGGCGCTGATGGCGAAAACGCCGAGGAAAATGCAGACGAGAAAAACCCCGAAACCACGCAGGCCGCCTCGAAGTTCCCGTTGGACGAGACGCAGCGCAGGTGAAATGAGTGGATCGCTCATGGCCCTTTCCCGGAGCCTTGAAGCAGCTGACCGTCCTCCATGCGGATAGTCCGTTGGCAGCGTGATGCCAGCGACCTGTCGTGGGTCACCAGGATCAGGGTCGTCTCTTGTTCGCGCTGCATGTCGAAAAGCCGATCCATGACCTTTGTGCCCGTTTCACTGTCGAGGTTCCCGGTCGGCTCGTCGGCCAGTATCAGTGATGGCCGGGCAACGAATGCACGGGCCAGAGCCACGCGTTGCAGTTCCCCGCCGGAAAGCTGGCCTGGGAAATGCTGCATCCGGTGACCGAGGCCGGTGTCTTTCAGAGCCTCGGCTGCGCGTTGTGCGGCATCACGATTTCCGGCGAACTCTAACGGCAGCGCCACGTTTTCCAGGGCGGTCATGGTCGGTACAAGGTGGAAGGCCTGAAAAACGATGCCCACATGCCGGCGACGGAACCGGGCCAGTTCATCTTCGTCCATGGTCGAAAGATCCTGCCCCGCGACTTCGATGCTCCCCCTGTTCGGTTTTTCCAGCCCAGAGAGGGCCATGAGAAGGGTCGTCTTTCCGGCTCCGGAGGGGCCGATCACGCAGAGGGTTTCTCCCCGGTTCACAATCAGGTCGATCCCCTGAAGGATATTGACGGTTCCGCTGCCGCCGACTAGACTAAGGTGAATATCGCGGATATCGATGATAGGTGACGACATGAAAACTCCATGGACAATAATCATTACGCTGGTCGCTGCGGTGTTTCTTTTCAGCGGCGGCGCAGCAGCGGCGAAACAGAGCGACGGGTCGGCAATCCGCGTCGCCGTCCTCGGCGACAGTCTGGGAGCCGGGCGCGGACTGCCCGCTGCAAAGGCTTTTCCGGTGCGGCTCGGAGTGGCCTTGAGCGAGCAGGGCTATGATGTCGATGTGCTCGATATGAGCGTCTCCGGAGATACCACCGCTGGCGGACTGGCCCGTCTGGAGTGGCTGCTGGAGGCGCAACCCGACCTGGTGATCGTCGAACTCGGGGGCAACGATGCCCTGCGAGGCCTGGATCCAGACCGAACCCGGTCCAATCTCGATGCCATCCTCTCGCGCCTCAAAAAGGCCGACGTCACTGTTCTTCTTGCCGGCATGAGAGCACCGCGCAACCTGGGCAGTGAATATTATAACAAATTCGATCGCATTTATCCCGAGCTGGCTGAAAAGCACAGTGTGGCATTGTACCCCTTCTTCCTGGAGGGCGTTGCGGGACATCCCGAAATGAATCAGTCGGACGGGATCCATCCGACAGCCGAAGGGATCGAGGAGATCGTTCGTCGCATTCTGCCGATGGTAAGAAGGCTTTTGGAGGAACAAGTGGCTTCTGGCCCGTCTTCATTCCTGACTTTCGCTATCAACCGCCTGGTGGATGTGCTACCATCCGCCCCTGTTTAGCAGGTTTATCAGCAGTAGTGCAAACTCTTCACTCATTGCATCCCAGCCCTAAATAACCCATTTCAAGGTGGTACACGACGATGAAGCAGAATCCGATATTCATGACAGGCCTTGCCGTTTTCAGCGGCCTCGTCTCTTTCATGTTCGTCTTTTACGGCGTGACGATCCTGACAGCGGCGCAGGTGCCTGACTGGGCGAAGATCTATGCCTACGTGGCCGCCGGATACGGTCTGGGCAATGTCTATATTCTCAGCTCCGCCTGGCGCACCAATGAGACCTGGCCGGTGTGGGCCAACAAGCTCATCGCCATCTGTTTTTTCGGGGTTTTCCTCATAGACAAGTGGAGAGGCGGCATGGAAAGCGGCATGGAATTCGCCGGCATCGCTATTGTTGCGGCGGTTCTCGGGATGAACTGGTACGCCGTCAGGGAACTCTCCCGCCGGACTGCTTGAAAAGACAGTGGGGTTCTAAAGCGCTTTGCCGACGATGGTCGAGATCAGATATCCCGTGTAAGCCAGGTACGAAACCACCAAAATCCCTCCTTCGAGGCGATTGATACGTCCTGTCGTCCTGCCGAATCCGTAACCCAGGATAAACAGGGAGACGGTCAGGAGTCCCATGACAACCATATCGCGGGACATGACCTCGGCGGCAACGGGTGTCGGATGAATTGCTCCGGCGATTCCCACGACCGCGAGAGTATTGAAGAGGTTGGAACCCAGCACGTTGCCCAGGGCGATATCGTGCTCGCCTTTGCGAGCGGCGGCGATGGCCGAGGCCAGTTCCGGCAGCGAGGTGCCGACCGCCACAATCGTCAATCCGATGATCAGGTCGCTCACGCCGAAAGAGACGGCGATATCCACGGCTCCCCATACGAGAATCCGCGAGCTGACGATCAGCAGCACCATTCCCACCATCAGTAGCCGCACTGCCTTGGCGAGCGGAATCCGGTGAGCCGCCAATTCCTGTTTCATTTCCGCTCCCAGTGCATCGTCCCCCTGTCGAAGCCCCTGCCAGACCGTCCAGGTCATAAGGGCAGCGAAAACTCCGAGAAGAACCACTGCGTCGATGCGGCTCAAAAAGCCGTCCTGGAGTTGCCAGGCCGCCAGGGCCGTGACGGCCGCGAGGATCGGCAACTCCTTTTTCAGGATCCCGGAATGAACGGCGATGGGACTGACCAGAGCGGTCAGGCCCAGGATCAAACCGATGTTGGAGATATTCGAGCCGTAGGCATTGCCCAGAGCCAGACCGGGGTTGCCCTGATAGGAGGAGATGGCCGAAACGACCATTTCCGGAGCAGAGGTGCCGAAGCCGACGATGACCATCCCGATCAGCAGGGGCGAGAGGCCGAAATGGCCAGCCGTTGCCGCGGCGCCTTCGATAAAACGGTCGGCACTCCAGACGAGAAGGGCCAGTCCGGCCACGACGGCAAGAAAAGGCAGTGTCATGAAATTGCAGTCCTTCTTCAGTTTTTGCAGTCTTGTGAGGAACAGACAATCGGATATTTCAGGCTCCCCGGGGTGCCCTTTGTCCCGAAACCGCAGAGAGTATAACAAAAACCGTTGTAACGGAAATGAAATCCCGGCAACTCTCACGTCAATGCCGTTCTCCACCTGAGAAAGCTCGCCCCCTGTTCAGTGGCTGCCATGATCTGGTATGATGACAGAAAAAGACCCGCTATACGGTAACCTTGCGAACGATGAAACCATAGCCACGACCGGAGAATCAGAGTGAAGACTGAAGAGACGATATCCCTCGACTGCCCTTGCTGCGGCGAACTGATCTACAAGCCCTTGAGCTGGTTCAAGAAGACGTATTCCACCTGTCCTGCCTGTGATGGAGGTCTGGCGTCCAGACAGTTTGAGGCTGCTGTGGAAGAGATTGAGAAGGCCCTTGACGACCATGTCGAAGAGATCCTTTACGGCAAATCATCTTCGGGCTGCTGCGGATGCCATTGATCCCTTGCTGCCGTCCGGAAACAGGATGTGCGTTCAAAGCAGGAATGGGCGGAAACCGCCATCGCAGGTCACGACGTTTTTATTTGGATCCGCCTGAAATGGAGATATCGACACTCAGTTCGTCGGCCACAGCAGAGAGACTGTTTTCAAGACTGTCCGGTGTCATTCCTTCGGGCAGCTGAACGTCGATGTCCATCAGGTAGATCGCCGTGCCGCTCCCCGGGGATGCTTTGACGGATGATTTCAGATCGACGATGTCGACATTTTTGTCGGCCAGATGCTGGCTGATCCTGTAAACGATCCCGGCCTGATCCATCCCTTCGACCTGAAGCGAACAGTCGGCGGGAGGCGTCTGATCCGTCTCCTGCCGTTCCCCCACGGGACGCATGAATGCCGATATCCCTTTGTCCATTTCCAGTCTTCGGCATTCCTTCTGCAATTGTTCTACGGTCTCGGCATCCGGACAAGTCAAAAGAAGAATCAAGGTGAATTCGTCCGCCAGACGGGTCATCGAGTTGTCTTCAAGATTGCAGCCATTTTCATAGAGTATTCGGGTGACGTCGGCTGCGATGCCCGGACGATTCTTGCCGAAGGCTGTCAGTATGAATCGTTTGTTCATGATTATCTCCTGCTGTGGATGTGTCGATATGGGGGTTGGCGTCTTTCAAATGGTGGTCCATTGATTTTTTAACATGTCCGCAAAATGAGTTCAAACGAAAGAACGGCCCGTTTTTAAGCGGGCCGTTCTTTGTACATCATGGTGTGTCATTCCAGGGATCAGGCGTTCGTTTCTTCCCACTTGATAGCATCCACAGGGCAAACATCATCGCAGGCGCCGCAGTCGATGCAAGTGTCCTGGTCGATGACAAAATTCGGTTCATCAGCACTGATCGCATCGACCGGGCAGACCGGCTCGCAGGCTCCGCACATCGTGCAATCGTCGACAATGTAATGCGTTCCCATAAGTCTTTCCTCCTTTTTCCTTTTTTTGGTTGTCTGAATATGAACTATACCTATTATTCCCGATGATGCAATTCCTGTGGGAACAAAGATAGAGCACACTCAGAAAAGGAGGGGCACACTTTTTTCACGGAGCGGTATTTGGGGAAACGGAGATTGGCCGGAGGTCATGCTCTCCACAAGGTCCATGCCAGATCGTTTTTGTTCGTGCTTCGAGTGAATTTTGCTGCACATCTCAGGCACTGAAAATCCTGCTCCTCGAAGCCTTTGGGGTACGATCCCTTGAACAGGCGAGGTTCTTCTAGCTTTGTCAAGTATTCGTGTGGCTTTCCGTTGCGGGATTTTTTTGACTGGTCTTCACACAGGGGACAGATTTCCATTTCACACTCTCGCTCATCTTTTGCTCTTGTCGCTCTCCCTGTCGGGAAAGCAGACGCTTTATTTGCAGCGCATCGTTTTCATGCCGTCTTCGAAGAGAACCTCGACCTTTCGCGGACCGGACAGGCGCTGAACGAGTCCGAAGCCGAAAACGGGATGGCTGATCAGGGCATTGACCTTGTACTTGTCCGTCATGCAATACTCGTTCGCCCGGGCGGTATTCATTTCGGGTCGAAGAGTGGCCCATTCCTTGCGAGCGGCTGCGTTCGGATCTGCGGGACGTCTTCCTGCTGCTTTCCGGGGAACGGAAGGCGGGCGATATTTGTGCTGGCGGTGGCAGATACTGCACTCGACCTTGACCGGGGCCCCTTCCTCCACTGTGAGAATTGTGTGACTGTTGTTCTTGCGGCATTTGGTGCAGCGTGCCTCGATCGGATCATCGGGCGAATAAGTTGCGCTTTCCATTGTGTGACTCCCTTGATTGCAACGAGCCAAGATATGGCCGATAAACCCCAGGGAGACGACTGGAATCTACGGATCAGGCTTGACCGGTTGACATGTGCTGAAAACCCGTCACGTTCCCCCGGTTCGCTTCAGCCCGTGACGTCATCTCCGTACGGGTTGAGAGGTGCGGATGTGTTATGAGGGAGGGTTCGAGGCGGATAAGCTACTTTCTATACTACATGTTTTCGGGAATAAAAGATACTTGGCTGACAGAAAAAAGACAAAGCCCCAATTCCTGTCGGAACCGGGGCTTTGTTCGTCAATGGGGATAAAGAAGAATTCTCAGGACTTTTTACAGACCGAGCTTCTTGAAAAAGTCGTTCCCCTTGTCGTCAACCAGAATGAATGCAGGGAAGTCCTCGACTTCGATCTTCCAGACCGCTTCCATGCCGAGTTCCGGGAAATCGATGCACTCGACCTTCTTGATGTTTTCCTCTGCCAGTACGGCGGCCGGACCGCCGATGGAGCCGAGGTAGAAGCCGCCATGCTTCTGGCAGGCGTCGGTGACCTGCTGGCTGCGGTTGCCCTTGGCGATCATGACCATGGAGCCGCCGTGGCTCTGTAGCAGGTCGACGTAGCTGTCCATGCGCCCGGCGGTGGTGGGGCCGAAGGAACCCGAGGGCTTTCCGGGCGGAGTCTTGGCCGGACCGGCATAGTAGATCGGATGGTTCTTGAGATACTCGGGCAGTTCTTTGCCGCTGTCGATGATCTCCTTGAACTTGGAGTGGGCGATGTCCCGTCCGACGACGATGGTGCCTTTGAGCATCAGAGGTGAGCCGACTTCAAGCTTGGACAGGTCGGAGAGGATCTCCTCCATCGGCCTGTCGAGATCGATGGGGGTTCCGTGGCTGTGCTTGCCGCGATACTTCTCGGGAATCAGGCGGCCCGGGTTGCGGTCCATTTCTTCGACGAAGAGGCCGTCGCGTGTGATCTTCGCCTTTATGTTGCGGTCCGCGGAACAGGATACGGCCATTCCGACGGGGCAGGAGGCGCCGTGGCGGGGAAGGCGGATGACGCGCACGTCGTGGGCGAAGTACTTTCCTCCGAACTGGGCTCCGATGCCGAGGTCCTGGGCGGCCTTGAGCAGCTTCTCTTCAAGCTCCACGTCGCGGAAGGCGCGGCCGTGCTCGTTGCCCTCGGTGGGCAGACCGTCCAGCTCCTTTGCGGTGGCCAGCTTGACCGTCTTCATGCACGCGTCCGCCGATGTGCCGCCGATGACGAAAGCGATGTGGTAAGGGGGACAGGCTGCCGTGCCGAGGGTCTTCATTTTCTCGACCAGGAAGTTTTCCAGCTTCTCGGGGTTGAGCAGCGCCTTGGTCTCCTGGAAGAGCATCGTCTTGTTGGCGCTGCCGCCGCCCTTGGCCATGAAAAGCAGCTTGTAGGCGTCGTTGTCGGTCGCCATGATATCGATCTGTGCGGGCAGGTTGGTGCCGGTGTTCTTTTCAGTGTACATGTCGAGGGCGACCGTCTGGCTGTAACGAAGATTCTCCTCGGTGTAAGTCTTGTATATCCCCTTGGAGATGAGTTCTTCGTCTTTGGCTCCGGTCCAGACCTGCTGGCCTTTTTTAGCGATGACCGTTGCTGTGCCGGTGTCCTGGCAGAGCGGCAGTTCGAAATCCGCGGAGATCTCGGCGTTGCGCAGGAAGGCCATGGCCACACCTTTGTCGTTCATGGACGCATCGGGGTCTTGAAGGATGCGGGCGACCTGCTCGTTGTGGTCGGGGCGCAACAGAAAAGAGACGTCCCTCATCGCCTCGTTGGCGAGTTCAGTCAACGCTTCCGGATCGATCTTGACGACGTCCTTGCCGTCAAAGGCTTCCGTGCTGACGTATTTCTCCGACCCTTCGATCTTCCGGTACTCGGTTTCATCCTTGCCGATAGGGAAGGGGTCCTGATACACGAATTCAGGCATGGCAGTCTCTCCTTTGAATAGATGATGATACAGAGGCGGGTTGAAAAACCCGATTCCAGTACTTTGAATTCAATCGGCAGACATTATACTGTTTTTGTATACACTTGTCGATACAGAGAATGTGTATAATTAAATTCAGAGGTTGAAAGACAATGAGTTTTCGGAAATCAACTGCACAGGAGGTTTTATGAGCAATGGTCGGGAAAGAGTGGCCATCATCGGAGGCATGAGGACGCCTTTTGTCAAATCGGGAACGGCTCTCTCCGACTTGACGCAACTGGACCTCTCGGCCCACGCGGTTGCGGGGCTGCTGGAAAAATATCGGCTGGATGCGGGGAAAATCGACCTGCTCGTCTGGGGCCGGGTGCTTCACGATCCGCGTATTTCGAATCTGGCCCGTGAAATCGTCTTCCGGCTCGGACTGCCGGAAAGCATACATGCCTACCTCGTTTCCAATAACTGCATTACCAGCATTCATTCCATCGTCGAGGTGGCCGACGCCATCAGCGCCGGCCGGGCGCATACAGGTATCGGTGGCGGCGTCGAGTCGATGTCGACGGTGCCGGTTCTTTTCAGCCGCGAGGCCTCCCGGATCTTTCTTCAGGCCGGAATGGCGAAATCGACCGGCGACCGGCTCAAGACGCTGCTTAAGCTTCGACCGCATCACTTCAAGCCTTCCCCCCTGTCTTTCAAGGAGCCGTCCACCGGCCTGACTATGGGCGAGCACGCGGAACTGACCGCCAGGGAATGGCAGATCGGACGCGAGGAACAGGATGAAATCGCTCTGCGCAGTCACCAGCGGGCGGCGGCCGCCACGAAGGACGGCCGCCTTCTCGAGCAGATATCTCCGCTCGAAGGCGTGGAGCGCGATACGATCGTGCGATCCGATACCAGCCTGGAGCGTCTGGCAAAACTCAAGCCCGTTTTCGACCGTTCGGAAAAGGGGACCATCACCGCCGGCAATGCCAGCCCCTTGACCGACGGCGCGTCCGGGACCCTCGTCATGAGCGAGGGCCGGGCCCGGGAAGAGGGATTCGAGCCTCTGGCCTATATCAAGGCTGTTGAATTCGCCGCCATCGATCCGAAAGACGGACTGCTCATGGCGCCGGCCCTCGCCGTGCCGCGGCTGCTGGAGAAGACGGGACTTTCTCTCGACGATATCGACCTCGTCGAGGTCCATGAGGCGTTTGGTGCCCAGGTCGCTTTCAATCTCAAGGCGTGGGAGCAGGGGTGGAAGGAAAAGGCGATCGGTCGCGTCGATCCTGAAAAACTCAACACGCTCGGCAGTTCGGTATCCGTCGGTCACCCTTTCGGTGCCACCGGTTCTCGGATCGTCACGACTCTCGCCGGCGAGATGGCTCGCCGCAAGGTTCGATACGGTCTGATCTCCGTCTGCGCTGCGGGCGCGATGGCGGCTGCCATGATTCTCGAGCGCGATCAGGACTAGACTTTTGCCGATAAAGTTTTTACTCTCGGGGCGCTGCCGATCGGCAGCGCCCTGATTTTATTGGATGGTCACAAATAAACCGGAAAGCCTAACCATGCAAAAGATGCTCAAAAATATTCTGACCTCGAAGGTGTACGAAGCGGCTGTCGAGACGCCGCTGGACGAAGCGCCGATACTGTCGCAGCAGCTGGGCAACCGGGTCTTCCTCAAGCGCGAAGACCTGCAGCCGGTTTTTTCCTTCAAATTGCGCGGCGCCTATAACCGCATCGCCCATCTCGACCAACGGGAGAAGGGGCGGGGCGTTATTGCCGCTTCCGCCGGGAATCATGCCCAGGGTGTGGCATTTGCCGCCAAGGCCCTGGGGATATCGGCACTGATCGTCATGCCGAAAACGACCCCGAAGATCAAGATCGAGGCAGTGCGGGCTTTCGGGGCTGAGGTCCGTCTGCACGGCGACAACTACTCCGAGGCTGCAGAATTGTGTGAGAAACTGATCGCCGAGAGCGGCCAGACCTTCATCCATCCCTTCGACGACGAGCTGGTTATCGCTGGGCAGGGAACCGTGGCAGACGAACTGCTCCGGCAGACCTCGGGCGAGATGGATGCCATCTTCGTTCCGATCGGAGGCGGTGGATTGATCGCCGGCATCGCGACGTTCATCAAGGCGTTGAGTCCGGCCACGAAAGTGATCGGTGTCGAGCCCGAGGAAAGCGCCGCCATGTTCCACTCCCTCCAGGCCGGTGAGCGCGTCCACCTCGAGCGCGTCGGCATCTTCGCAGACGGGGTTGCGGTTCGCCGGGTCGGCGCCCTGACCTTCGACCTCTGCCGACGCTATGTCGACGACATCCTGCTCGTATCCAACGATGAAATCTGCAGTGCCATCAAGTCGGTATTCCAGTCCACCCGCTCCATAGTCGAGCCATCCGGTGCCCTGGCGCTGGCAGGACTCAAGAAGTATGTCCGAACCGGGGATGTCAGGGGACAGACCCTTATCGCTGTCAATTCCGGTGCCAACATGAATTTCGAGCGGCTGCGCTACATTGCCGAGCTCACCATGATCGGCGAGCGCCAGGAGGCGCTCTTTGCCATTACCATTTCCGAGGCGCCGGGCGCTCTTCGGCGTTTTTGCGACGAATTTCTGCTGGAACGCAATATCACCGAATTCAACTACCGCCTCTCCAGCCGTAGCGAAGCGCATATTTACGTGGGTATCTCCCTTGCCGAAGAAGATGAGCGCTACTCTTTTGCCGGCCAGTTGAAACTGGCCGGCTATGAAGTTGTCGACCTGACGGACAACGACCTTGCCAAGACCCATGTCCGCTACATGGTTGGAGGGCGCTCGCCCGAAGCCTCCGATGAGGTCCTGTACCGGTTCTGGTTCCCCGAGCGGCCGGGGGCACTTGGCGATTTCCTCTCGGAGATGGGGGCGAGCTGGAATATCTCGCTGTTCCATTATCGGACGCAGGGAGGCGATTTCGGACGGGTTCTTGTCGGCCTGGAGATCCCGGAAAAGGAAAAACATCGAATTCCCGCCTTCCTGGAAGACCTCGGCTACGATTATATCGAGGAGACCGAAAACGCGGCCTACCGTCTTTTCCTCTGACATTTGGCTTTCTGTTTCTTCAGGAATAAATTTTCCCGCCATAATAATTGACAGGTTTTGTCAGGTATGTTAGTTGTTAAAAAAAACCGAGACAAAAACCCAAGTTGCAGGAGTTGTCCATCGTGTTTAATGCTCTCAAGGATGATATCAAGGCCGTATTCGAACGTGACCCGGCAGTGCGCAGTGTTCTGGAAGTCGTTTTCTGCTATCCCGGCTTTCATGCCATGCTTTTCTACCGGCCGGCTCACGCCCTGTGGAACCGGAAGCTCTATTTTCTCGGCCGCTTTCTTTCCCATCTGGGTCGTTTTTTCACCGGCATTGAAATTCATCCCGGCGCCAGAATCGGACGCGGTTTCTTCATAGACCACGGCATGGGCGTGGTGATCGGAGAGACGGCAGAGATCGGCAACAACTGCACGCTCTATCACCAGGTGACTCTCGGCGGGACGTCGTGGGCCAAGGAGAAGCGCCATCCGACCCTGGGCGACAACGTCATTATCGGTGCCGGCGCCAAGGTTCTCGGTCCTTTTACCCTGGGTGACAATTCCCAGGTGGGGTCCAACTCGGTCGTGGTCAAGGAAGTTCCCGCGGATTCGACCGTGGTCGGGGTTCCCGGACGTGTCGTCATCGACGGGGAAGAGAAAAAGGAGAGGGTCGATCTCGAGCACGGCAAACTCCCCGATCCCGAAGCCAAGGCGATCAGCTGTCTTTTCGACCAGATCCGCTCCCTTGAGGGCAAGGTCGAAGAGCTGACCGGTGAACTGGCGAAGCTCAAGGAAACGCAGACCCGCTCTGACAAGGAGGCATCGTGACGCCATGAGACTTTCCACCAAGGCACAATATGCGGTCCGGGCCATGGTCAGTCTCAGTCTGAACTCCTCGGGCGAACCGATCTCTCTCAAGGAGATCGCCAGACGGGAAGAGTTGTCGCTGACCTACCTGGAGCAGCTTTTCGTCAAGCTGCGACGGGGCCATATCGTTCAGAGCGTTCGAGGGCCCGGCGGCGGTTATGTTCTGGCCCGGCCGGCCGGGGAGATCAGGGTCGACGAGATCATCGACAGCGTCGAAGAGACACTCGTTCCCGTCTCTTGCATGGACGACGACGGCAGCTGCGCCTGCACCGACCAGTGCGTGACACACAGCGTCTGGCAGGGACTGGGAGAGAGAATTCGCAATTTTCTCTCCTCGATAACGCTTGAAGACCTGACCACTGAGGCGCGAGACAAATTATCCGACAGGCTTGCTCTGTAGGGAGTCGGCCTGCAACCTATACCATCGGAGGACTTGAGACCGTGAAACAGATCTACATGGACAACAATGCGACCACGCCGGTGCGCTCCGAGGTGCTGGAGGCCATGCTTCCTTTTTTCAGGGAGAGTTTCGGCAATCCGTCCAGCGTTCACTGGGCCGGCCGAGCCGTCAGCGGCGCGGTGGAGGACGCACGCGGACAGGTCGCAAAGCTGATAAACTGCTCCCCGGCAGAGATTGTATTTACATCCTGCGGCAGCGAAGGCGACAACATGGCCCTCAAGGGGACTGTCGAGGCGCTGAAGGAGAAGGGGAACCACATCATTACCACTGCGGTTGAGCATCCGGCCGTGCTTGATACCTGCAAATTTCTCGAAAAGCAGGGGTGCGCCGTGACGTTCCTTCCCGTTGACGAAAACGGGACGCTCGACCCGGGGTTACTCGAAGCCGCGATTACGGACAAGACTATCCTGATTTCGGTCATGTGGGGCAACAACGAAACCGGCAGCATTTATCCGATGGAAGAGATCGGGGCCATCGCCCGCAAGCACAAAATCCGGTTTCACACCGATGCCGTTCAAGCTGTGGGCAAGATCCCTGTCGACGTTCAGAAGGCCAATGTCGACCTGCTGGTACTCTCCGGCCATAAGATCGGGGCGCCGAAGGGGGTCGGTGCCATCTACGTGCGCAAGGGAACGCGGATGACGCCTCTGCTTCATGGCGGTCATCAGGAGCGGAATCGACGCGCCGGAACCCACAATGTCGCCGGTATCGTCGGTCTCGGCGTGGCTTGCGAAATCGCAGGAGAGCGCCTTGAAGTTGACCCGCCGCGCATCGAAAGACTGCGCGATCGTCTCGAGGAGGGTATTATTCAAACCATTCCCGAGATCAAGGTGAACGGCAAGACGAAGGAGCGCCTTCCCAATACGCTGAATGTCAGCTTTGCCTATATTGAAGGCGAATCGCTGCTGCTCAACCTCGACATGAAAGGTGTGGCCGCCTCGACCGGCTCCGCCTGCACATCAGGATCGCTCGAGCCGTCGCACGTCATGGGAGCCATGGGTGTCGAGGTGGCGCTGGCCCATTCGAGCACGCGGTTCAGTCTCGGACCGGACAATACGGAAGAGGATGTTGACTACGTTCTCGAGATCATGCCCCCCATCATCGAGAGGCTCCGGGAGATGAGCCCCCTGTACAAGAAAAAGGGCTGATCGGCTCAAAGGTGAGCAGATCTTTTAACGCAATGACGCAAAGATATTTAAGAAAGACGCAAAGAGAAATATGGATACCGAAATGACTTTGCGCCTTGATTCTTTTCCTTGGCGTCTTTGCGTTAATTGGGTTTTTTAAAGTTCTTAACATTGAAACTTAAAGTAAAATATTAAAAGGAGTCCATCATGTATTCCGATAAAGTTATGGATCATTTCACAACACCCCGCAATGTCGGAGAGATTGAGGACGCCGATGGCGTGGGTGAAGTGGGCAACGCCTCGTGCGGTGATATCATGCAGATGTCCATTAAGGTCGAAGACGGCGTCATCAAGGATATCAAGTTCAAGACCTTCGGCTGCGGGGCGGCGATCGCGACCTCCTCGATGGTCACCGAGATGGCGATGGGGAAAAGTCTCGAGGAGGCGATGGAACTGACCAACCAGAGAGTGGCTGAAGCCCTTGAGGGGCTTCCCCCGGCCAAGATGCATTGCTCCAACCTGGCCGCCGATGCCCTGCACGAAGCGATCAGGAACTACAGGGAAAAACATCCGTAGGGGCGCACCCGTGTGTGCGCCCTTTTGGGCTTTTGGGCAGACACAGAGGGCTGCCCCTACAGGATCAGACAAAATATACAAACACAAGTAGGGGCGCAGCATGCTGCGCCCCTACGACTGTCTGGTGCAGAAATATATGGGTAAAACAAAAAAACGCATAGTCGTGGCCATGAGCGGCGGCGTCGATTCTTCGGTGACCGCCGCGCTTCTCAAGGAGAAGGGCCACGAGGTGATCGGCATGACAATGCAGATCTGGGACTATACCAGTTGGGCGGAAGACAATCCCGAATCATGCGGAACCTGCTGTTCTCCTGACGATGTCCACGACGCCCGCCGCGTTGCCGAACAGCTCGGGATCCCTTTCTATGTCGTCAATTTCGAAAAAGAATTTAAGCAGGACGTGATCGACTATTTCTGCAGCGAGTATTTCGCCGGTCGCACCCCCAATCCCTGCGTGCTGTGTAACCAGGTGCTCAAATTCGAACTGCTGCTGCGCCGCAGCCGGGAGATAGAGGCCGATTTCCTTGCCACCGGCCACTATGCCCGCCTCGAAGAGAAGAGTGAGATGGCCCCGGTTCTGCGCAAGGGAGTCGACGAAAGCAAGGACCAGAGTTACTTCCTTTTCACCATGACCGGGGAGCAGCGGGAGCGGGTTCTTTTCCCTCTGGGCGGGATGAGCAAGGACGAAGTGCGCGACCATGCAGAACGCTTCGGTTTGTCCGTGGCGGAGAAGGCCGAGAGCCAGGATATCTGCTTCATCCCCGACGGCGACTACGTGCGTTTTCTGGAAGAGGCGGGCGGTGCCGGCTGCATGGACGGGCAGATCGTTCACCGTTCAGGCAAGGTTCTTGGGCATCACCGGGGGACCTACCGCTATACCATCGGACAGCGCCGCGGTCTCGGTCTGAGCTGGCCGGAGCCCCTTTACGTCATCGGCATCGACGCCGAAACCCGAACTGTGGTGGTTGGTGAGAAGAGATACCTCGACGTCGATTCCTTCACTGTGCACCGGGTCAACTGGATGATCGATCCTCCCTCGCAACCCCTGTCCACGGCCTGCCGCATTCGCTACCGCCATCACGAAGTGCCGGCGACCGTCTCGCCCCTGCCGGACGGACGATGCGAAGTCCGGCTCGAGGAAGCCCAACAGGGCGTGACGCCGGGGCAGGCGGCGGTCTTCTACGACGGCGACCGGGTCATCGGCGGGGGATGGATCGAATGAAAATCTCGACCCTCAAACCTCGAACCTTTAGCCACAAGTGCACCGCGGCCGTCGTCACGCTGGGCTGCAAGACGAACCAGTATGAATCGGCGGCGATGGAAGAGCGGTTGCGCGGCGCGGGGTACGACCTGGTCGACTTCGAATCCGGTGCAGAATTGGTTGTCGTCAACACCTGCACGGTGACATCCGCCACCGACAGCCAGTCGCGCAACCTGATCCGGCGCGCCCGCCGCTTCAATGCTCGCGCCAGGGTCGTGGTGACCGGCTGTTACGCCCAGATCGATCCGGATGCCCTGAGAGCCATCTCCGGCGTCTCCGTTGTTCTTGGGAATGATGAGAAGAAGGATTTTCTCCAGGCGCTCGAGATTTCCGGAGAAGGAACGCAGGTTCGAGTCTCCGATATCCGTCAGGCCGAAAAAGCCGTCCCTTTGACGCTGTCCACTTTCACCGAGCGCAGCCGGGCCTTTCTCCAGATCCAGAACGGATGCGATGCCTTCTGTTCCTACTGCATCATCCCCTACGCTCGCGGCCGCAGCCGCTCGGTTCTGCCCGGGGACGTCATCTCCCAGACCCGTGCCCTTGTCGAGCAGGGATTCCCGGAAGTGGTTCTGACCGGTATCCACATCGGCGGTTACGGCAGGGATCTCGAACAGCCCCTCGATCTGGCGACCCTCACTCGCAGGCTTGTAGAGGAATCCGGTGTGACGCGCCTGCGCCTCGGCTCGGTCGAGCCTACCGAGATCACGGAAGATCTCATCGATACCGTCGCCGCATCAGCGCCTGTCTGTCCCCATGTCCACATCCCTTTGCAGAGCGGAAGCGATACGGTTCTCAAGGCGATGAACCGTCATTACGACACGGCATTCTTCCGCCGCTTGATCGAACGGATTCGAACCATCCTTCCCGACGCGGCGATCGGTATCGACGTCATCGCCGGTTTCCCGGGTGAAACGTCCGAACTGTTCGAGGAAACCCGTTGTTTCATCGAAAGTCTTCCCTTTACGCACCTGCACGTATTCCCCTACAGTCGTCGTCCCGGCACCCCCGCCGCGCGGATGACCGGACAGGTCCCCGGCGACGTCGCTCGCGAACGGGCCGGCTATCTCAGGGATATCGGGCAGAAAAAGGAAGACGCTTTCTCCAGGCGATTTATCGGTCGGACCATGGACGTGGTCGTGGAAGGTGGTACGGAAAATGGCCCGCGCAAAGGGGTGACGGAAAATTACCTTGTCGTGCATTTCCCAGCCGGTGACGAACATGTCCGTCAGGCGGTCGCCGTAAAAATAGAAGCCTTCTCCGAAGGCCGTCTTGTAGGCCGTCTGGCTGATTGACGGCCCTTGCCCCTCAGTTCGCAGCGGTTTTTTTCTGCAGAAAACTGATAACTTTGCGACATGGTGATGATCATCCTGTTCGTGCCTCGGCCCGTCCCCTGGCCACGTCGACCTTCGCCAGAAGTCCCATTCCGATGATGAAAAAGCCGGCCAGCGCCAGGATGGAAAGACGGGCCGAACCGGTCAGGTCGGTGATCAGCGCAAAAACCAGAGGACCGAGGATCGAGGCGAATCGATAGCTGATGGAATAGAAGCCGAAGAATTCTGCCTCCTTCCCCTGCGGTACCAGCGAGGCGAAAAGGGAGCGGCTGAGCGCCTGACTGCCGCCGAGGACGATGGCCACCAGGATAGCCAGAACCCAGAACTCCCAGGCCTCCCGCATGTAATAAGCGTAGACAGTGATCCCGGTGAAGATCAGCAGGGACAAAGTCAGCGCCCCCTTGGCGTTCCAGCGCTCGGCCAGGAAACCGAAAAGCAGGGCGCCCGGCATGGCGACGAACTGAATGACCAGGAAACAGGCCAGAACGGTCGTCTGCGACAGGCCCAACTCGGTTTTCCCGAAGATGGCCGAGACGACGATAATCGTCTGAATGCCGTCGTTGTAAAAGAGAAAAGCAATGAGGAAAAGAAGAAGCTGAGGATAACGGACAATGTCGGCCAGAGTCCGCAGATAGTCGAGCAGTCCCTTTTGAGGCATCCGCGCCGGTGAGTGGACGAACGCCTCTTCCTTGACCAGCCGGAAGGTGGGAATGGCGAAAAGACCCCACCAGAGGGCGGTGAGCACAAATGCGGCGCGTGTCGCCAAACCCTTATCGGGAAATCCGAAGACAGGGTGCCACTGGATGATGGTGAAGGCCAGAAGCAGCATCAGGCCGCCGCCGATATAGCCGAAGGCGAATCCGCGGGCGGAGAGGCGATCCATCTCCTCTCCTCGCGCCAATGCCGGAAGAAAGGCGTTGTAAAAGACGTTGGAGGTGGCAAAGCCGACGTTGGCGACGACGAAAAGCCCTGCCGCGACAAGGTAGTGGCCGGGACCGGCAAAGAAGAGGAGTCCGGTGGCGCCGACCCCGATCAGGCAGAAAAGCATCAGCATCAGCCTGCGGCTTTTCCTCCGGTCGGCCAGGGCCCCGAGGTAAGGAGCGAAAACGGCGACGATGATCATCGAGGCGGAAACGGCATATCCCCAAAGGGCCGCTGCCGGAACGGTGCGGCGCCAGCCGAGGATGTTCAGATGCGCGCCGCCTTCCGGCACCAGGGTGGCGAAATAGACCGGAAGCACGGCCGCCAGAACAACCGTGGCAAAAGCCGAATTGGCCCAGTCGTACATGCACCAGCCGAACCATGCTTGTTTTTTCGCATCGGACATACAGGATACTCAGGCGGAAGAAGTCGTGTCCTTAAGGGTACCGGCATTCGTTGAAAGACTGGCACCCAGGTTCGTCGCAGGGTTCGACATGAATGGTGACATCAGAGCCCCGAATGGTGTTTTCGATCGCCTTCTCAAGCCTGTCGGCGATCAGGTGTCCTTCCTCCACGGAAAGATGGCGGCAGACGATCAGGTGGAAACTGATGATTTTCTGAGAGCCGGCGCGGCGAGTGCGAAGATCGTGGTATTCGATGACGTGTTTTTGATCCAGGTGCTGATGGATGACCTGGTCGATTTCTTGGCGTACCGGTTCTGGGAGGTTTTCATCGAGAACGTCCTGCATGGCGAATCGCACCAACTGCAGCGCTTCCTTGATGATGTAGAGAGCGACGCCAACCGAGAGCAGGGGGTCGAGCCAGGGCGCATCGAGATAGCGTACGGCCAGAAGGCCGGCACCCAGGACGATGTTGGTGTAGACGTCCATGGAAAAGTGGAGGGAGTCGGCCCGCAGCGCAGACGAGTCGGTTGCGTCGGCCTCTTTTCGAAGGTATCTGCATAAGCCCCAGGAGACGGCGCTGCTGAGAAACAGGACGGCTGTTCCGCCGCCGAGGTTGCTCAGGTGGGTGCCGGTGAGAAGGCGGTCGATCGATTCGAAAATGATCCAGACGCCAGAACCGGCGATCACCATTGCCTGCACCAGCGTCGCCACCGTTTCGAACTTGCCATGGCCGAAAGGATGGCTTTCATCAGCGGGCTTGACTGCCTGACGGATCGCCAGGTAATTGACCCCCGACATCAGGATGTCGAGAAGGGAGTCGACCCCAGAGGAGAGGATGGCCATCGAGCCGGTAAAGAGTCCGGCGATGAACTTCAGCAGGGCCAGAGAAAACGCGGTGAAGATAGAGACTCTGGCTGCACGAATTTTTCGACCGGATGACGGCATGCGCGATGACCTCTCGGTACGGCAGGAATCAATCCCTGAGCGAGCACTCCTTTTCCCAGTCCGAATAGCCGTCGTCCTCGATTTCCCAGAACGTGTCGATGCGGCGTCGGTAGAAATCCAGTTCTTCACATTGGCCGGCAATCTGCTCGGGGAGCGACGGATCGACACGGCCGATATCTCCACAGAACTGGTAGAAGAAAAGGATCCCTGCCAGCAGTCCTTCGAGTTCCCGGATGTTGGGTTCGAGGTTCTTTACAATATACCAGTTGCCGGCGAACTGGCGAACACGTTCCGCCCTTATCTCGAAGATGTTTTCCCGTCGGTCGTCTATGATGAAGTCGCGCAGAAAATAATCGGCGCCGTAGGCAAGGGCGCTCGCTTCTTCAGGATAGAGTGATTTTTGCTCGACCAGGTAGAGGTAGAAGTGCTGGAGAAGGTCGCCGACCACCTCGCTCACCCGGATTTCATCCTGGAGGTTGGAAATGTCGAAATTTTCCCGATTGAACACCGGATCGGTCAGGGGCGGCAAATGTTTTTCCGTCATAAATCCTCCTGTTTGCAGGGTTTTCTATCACCGCACGGTGGTACCGTCAAGGCAAAAACTGGTCCGGAACAGCCATTGCTTTATGGTGATAGGTTCGATGACAGGATCTATTTACACCCTCTCTCCCTCTCTGGTATAAATGAAATGGCCTTATAATCCTTGAGAGCGTCCAGTCGCGGAATACAGCTTCCTCTCTTCCGAGATTTTATTTTTCTATGACGACAATGACCCCCATGATGCGGCAGTACCTCGAGATCAAGTCCGAGTATCCCGACGCGATCCTCTTTTTCCGTCTCGGGGATTTCTACGAGATGTTCATGGAGGATGCCGTGATTGCCGCCCGCGTGCTCGATATCACCCTGACATCCCGCAACAAAGGCAGCGACGACGAGATTCCCCTCTGCGGGGTTCCCTACCACAGTTGCCAGCCGTATGTCGCAAAGCTCGTGGAAAACGGGCACAAGGTGGCCATCTGCGAGCAGGTCGAGGATCCCAGAAGCGCCAAGGGGATTGTCAGGCGAGAGGTCCTTCAGGTCGTCACGCCGGGGCTTGTCGTGGACAGTGATAACCTTCAGCCCAAGGAAAACAATTTCCTGATGAGTGTGATTCAGGCTCGGGGCGAAGTGTTCGGCGTGTCGTTTGTCGATATCACCACCGGAGATTTCCGGGTGACCGAGGTTGCCGATCTCGAGGCCCTTCGAAGCGAAATCGCTTCCATCTCCCCGAGCGAACTCCTTTTTCCCGAAGGCGGGGGCGGCGACAGTCTCAGAAAAAAGCTTGAGCTGTCCCTCGAAAACCGTTTCGTGAACACTCTTCCGGACTGGGCCTGGGAGTTCGATCGGGCGGAGGGACTGCTCAAGGATTTCTTCAGCGTCTCCAGTCTCGACTCCTTCGGTTGCGCCCGGCTTCCCGCTGGCGTGCAGGCGGCCGGGGCGGTCATCGATTACCTGCAGCAGGCGCGAAAGGGAGCCCTGCCGCATCTGCGATCGCTGACCACCTACCTGAGCTCGGATGCAATGATCCTCGACGACACCACCCGTCGCAACCTGGAGCTGACCGCCAACATACAGGACGGCAAAAAGCGCGGATCGCTGCTCGGAGTGATGGACCGCACTGTGACCGCCATGGGGGGGCGCAAACTTCGGCACTGGATCAACTACCCTCTGGTCGATGCCGGCCCCATCCGCGGGCGGCAGGAGGCCGTCGGTCATTTCCGGGAGGAAAGTCTGGCCCGCAACGACCTGCGCGAGGCGCTCGACGGGATTTACGACCTGGAGCGCCTCACCACCAAGGTGTCCCTGGGCAATGCCAACGCCAGGGATCTCGTGGCACTGAAAAATTCGCTGGCGCGCCTGCCCGCCGTTCTGGAACTTCTCTCTGACACCGATGCCGCTCAGCTGCAAAGTCTTCGGGAACGAATCGACCCACTGAACGACGTCTCCGAGCTGATCGAAGGAGCGATTGTCGATGAGCCGCCTTTCGTCCTGCGCGAGGGCGGAATCATCCGGGAGGGATTCGACGACGAACTCGATGACCTGCGCTGCATCAGTCGCGAGGGAAAGGGCTGGATTGTACGGCTGGAGAAGGAAGAGCGCGATCGTACAGGCATCGGATCGCTGAAGGTGCGCTATAACAAGGTCTTCGGTTATTACATCGAGGTCACCCGAACTCATCTGTCCCGCGTGCCGGAGAACTACGAACGAAAACAGACCCTGGCCAACGCCGAGCGCTACATCACACCTGAGCTCAAGGAATACGAGGACAAGGTCCTGGGCGCCGAGGAGCGCAGCGTATCGCTCGAATACGATCTGTTCCAGCAGGTGCGTCAGCAGGTGGCCCTGCAGGGGCACCGCATCCAGGAAACGGCCGATGCCCTGGCCAATCTCGACGTACTGCTCAGTCTGGCGGATCTGGCCCATGAGAAGGACTATGTCTGCCCTGATGTCGATGACAGCAGCGTCCTCCATGTCGTCGAGGGCCGTCACCCTGTGATCGAGACGATGAACCTCGGCGAACGCTTCGTTGCCAACGACGTCTATCTGGATACCGACGAGGAGCAGATCCACATTATCACCGGACCGAACATGGCCGGCAAGTCGACCTTCATGCGCCAGGTGGCCCTGATCGCCCTGATGGCCCAGATGGGCGGTTTCGTGCCGGCGCAGCAGGCTCGGATCGGGCTGGTCGACCGGATATTCACCCGAGTGGGTGCCAGCGACAACCTGGCCCGCGGATTGTCGACGTTCATGGTGGAGATGACGGAGACGGCGAACATCCTCAACCATGCCACCGGCAAGAGCCTGGTCGTACTAGACGAGATCGGCCGCGGGACCTCCACTTTCGATGGCGTCAGCATCGCATGGGCGGTGGCCGAATACCTCCACGATCACGCACCGGTCTGCGCCCGCACGCTTTTTGCGACGCATTATCACGAATTGACCGACCTTGCTTTGACTCGGAACAGGGTTCGGAACTATAATGTCTCTGTTAAGGAATGGAACGACCAGATCATTTTTCTGCGCAGGATCGTCAAGGGAGGCGCCAGTCACTCCTACGGCATACAGGTGGCCCGGCTGGCGGGGCTTCCCAAACAGGTGATCGATCGTGCAAAGGAAGTTCTGAAGAATCTCGAAACAGGGGAGTTCGAAGGGGAGGGGCAACCGCGGCTGGCCCGTGACAAGGCCGCTGCCGCACCCGAACCTGCACCGCAGCTGAGCTTGTTCGATCCGGCCCGCCCCGGCGAGGTCCAACAGCGGCTGCGGGATCTGGATGTGTCCACCCTGACCCCGCTTGAAGCACTCAATCTTCTCGACGAACTGAAAAAACTGGCCTAGATGAGACGACACAGACGATACATCTTATTCTTGTTTCTGCTGCTTCTGGCGCTGCCGTGGCCGGCCGAGGCAGCGTCCGTCAACCAGGCTTACGAGAAGGCGCGCACAGCGTATTACAACCTGCTCGAGTCGCCGCGAAAGCAGAAGTACCGCGACCAATGGAAGAGGGTCGAGGATCTGTTCCTGGCTGTTCCGGAGATCGCCCCTGAACATCCTCTGGCTGCCGACGCGCTTTATATGGCCGGCAAGACCGGTCGGAAGCTGTACGAAAACTCCTATCTCTCGACAGATGCCCGCGATGCGCTGGCCCATTTCGAACACCTTGTCCGGAATCACCCTTCCAGCTCCCTCGCTGACGATGCGCTGGCTCTCTCCGCCGAAATTTACAGGGATATCCTGGGGGAACCCGGTGAGGCCTATCTGCGCTACAGGCGTATTCTGGATGAATATGGCAACGGCGACATGAGGAGCAAGGCGCGAAACGAAATCGCAGCGCTGTCCCCCCCGGATTCCGCCGCTGGAAAAGAGCAGGTGAATGCTGATGACGTAGAAGGGCGACTCAAGTCGATCCGTCATGCAAGCTACGACAACCGAACGCGGGTTGTCATCGATATGGTCGGAGAGCCGAGTTTCAAACCCATGCGCCTCGAGGGTGACCGGTCCGGGTCGACTCCCCACCGGGTTCTGGTCGATATCCCGGCGGAATCCATCGGAAGCGACATCGATCGCTCAGTCGTTATCGGGGACGGTCGCGTTCACAAGATTCGCGTCGGACAATACGAACCCGGTGTCGCCCGGGTTGTGCTGGAGCTCGAAGCCCCCCTGAAATTCAAGACTTTTACCCTGACCAACCCCTCGAGGGTGATTCTGGATGTCGCCGAATCGCAAATCTCCAACACCGAGAGTGCTTCTTCCGATGCCGCGACGCCTCTGCCTGTCGGGGATGGGGACGGCATCTCTCTGCTGCTCGACCAGACCCCTCCGGAGCAGGCGATGAGGGTTCATGTTCCCAAATTTGCACGCAGCAGCAGTCAGATCCTCACTGTCGTGGTAGATCCCGGACATGGCGGACGGGACCCGGGCGCCATCGGTCCATCCGGTCTCATGGAGAAGGACGTCACTCTGGCTATGGCAAGAGTACTGGCGGATCGTCTGCGCAATGAATTGAATTGCAAGGTCGTCCTGACCCGTGACAGCGACGTCTATCTGCCTCTCAATCAGCGCACCGAGATTGCCAACAAGCTTGGAGCGGACCTGTTCATTTCACTGCATGCCAATGCCAATAAAAGCCCCCGTCCTTACGGGGTTGAGACCTTTTATCTGAACTTCTCAAAGAATCAGAAGGCGATGGAAGTCGTCGCCAGGGAAAACGACACCTCTCTGAAGCAGGTCGGGGATCTCGAAATGATCCTCCTCGATCTGATGGCGAACTCCAAGATCAACGAATCGAGCCGCCTGGCCACGAAGGTCCAGAGGGCGATGGTCGGTCATCTCGATCTTCACTACACCCAGATCAAGGATCTCGGTGTTCGACAGGGCCCCTTTTACGTTCTTCTCGGCGCCACGATGCCTTCAGTTCTCGTGGAATCGGCTTTTATCAGTAACCGTCGTGAGGAAACCCGCCTGAGAAGTCGGAATTACCAGGAAAAAACTGCCGAAGCCATCGCCAAGGGTGTGCGGGAGTATCTCAATTCGTTCAACACCGTTGCTAATCAATAAAGGCGAACCATGCCATTCCCCATCAAGCCCTTTTTTACTGAAGACCTGATATACGACACGGTCCGTCCGCTCGACCAGAGAAGACCGGAACTGCTCGAGGCGGCCCGGAATTTTCTCGATCATCATGAGGAGTCGATCTTTCAGCAGCACCGTCAGGGGGCCTCCGGTACTGAAATCGTCTATGCCCGGGCCCGGCTGCACGATTCGTTGATCCGCGTCCTCCACGATGCCGTGAAAGCAGGGCTTGACGATTTCATCGCTTCGAGCTGTGCCCTGATCGCCGTCGGCGGTTACGGTCGAGGCGAACTCAATCCCACATCCGACATCGACCTGATGTTCTATCACAACGGCCGCAAGAAGGAAGAGGCCGAGCAGGTCTCCCAGCCCATACTTTACTTTCTGTGGGATCTCGGTCTCGATGTCGGTTACAGCGTTCGGACCGCCAGGGATTGTATCGAGATGGCAGGCAGCGACATCACGGCCCGTACAGCCATGCTCGATTCGCGGTTCCTCGTCGGGGATCAATCCCTCTACACCGATTATGAACGCAATGTCTTCAATGTCGTCATGGCTCAGGATTCCCGGAATTTCATCAAGCGGAAACTGGATGAGAATGCCCGCCGGCTGGAAAAATACGGTTCGACCGTTTATATGCTCGAGCCGAATATCAAGGAGGGCGAGGGGGGGCTTCGCGACCTTCATACCGCCATCTGGATCGCCAGGGTCAAATACAAGGCGAAAACGATGCGCGAGCTGCTGATCCGGGGAGTGGTCAACGAGGGAGAATATAACGATTTTCTCTCCGCCTTCGATTACCTCTGGCGGGTGCGCAACGAATTGCACTATCTCTCAGGGCGAAAAAACGAACAGCTTCACTTCGACCAGCAGGAAGAGATCGCAAAGTTTCTCGGTTACGGGGACAGCAGCTCGATTCCGGCTGTGGAGCAGTTCATGCAGGACTTCTATTCTCATGCCACGAGGGTCGAACACCTCTCGTCACTGCTCATCGCCAAGGTTACAGCCCGCGACGTATCCCCTCGGAGGGTTCTCGGCTATTTTACCCGTCGTCCCGTCGACGAAGGATTTTTTGTCCTCCAAGGCGAGCTGGGCGTCACAAGCCATTCCGTGATCACCGATAACCCTGCGGCGATGATGCGCGCTTTCGAACTGTCCCAGAAACACAACGCCGATTTGTCCCTGGCGCTTAAAACATTGATACGGGAGAATCTTTACCGGATCAACAATCGGGTTCGCCGCTCGGGACCGATGCTGCGATCTTTTTTCAATATTCTCCGCTTCCAGAAGGGACTGGGAGGAATTCTTCGCGAAATGCATCACCTGCGTTTTCTGGGACGATTCATTCCCGAATTCGATCAGATCTACTGCAAAGTCCAGCATGATGCCTACCATGTCTACACGGTCGATACCCATTCCATCTTCGCTGTAGAGGAAATCGTCAAGCTCTGGGAAGGTCACTATCGTCAGCGCAAGCCGGTTTATAGCCGGGTTGCCGGCGATATCGAGAAAAAAGAGCTGCTTCTTCTGGCCGTTCTTCTTCATGATATCGGCAAGGGGGAAGGCAAGGACCACGCCAGCAAAGGCGCAGCGATGATCCCCAGGATCGCCCGGCGTCTCCGGCTCAACCGGGAGAACAGCCAGCGGCTGCAGTTCCTGGTCCAGCAGCATCTGGAGATGGCGCATCTGAGCCAGCGACGGGATCTCAACGACGACAAGCTGATCTTGCAGTTCGCCCGCAAAATGGGCATGAGCGAAAATCTGAAAATGCTTTTTCTACTGACCTTCGCCGACATCAAGGCCGTCGGCCCGAATGTCTGGTCCGAGTGGAAGGGACGCCTTTTGCAGGAGCTTTATGAAAAGGCCTACCATGTCATCGAGAAGGGTAATTTCTATCTTGAAAAGCGTTCGGAAAAGGTCCGCAATCGCAAACGCAGGCTTGTGGAGATTCTCAGCGACGAATTCGACCCCCGCCTGATCCGTGAATCCTATCGGAAATTCTCCACCCGCTACCTTTTGCTTTTTCCCGCCGAAGAAATCGCCGAGCATCTGCGTTTGACGCTGAGCCGGGGGAAAAAATCGGTCAACATGAAAGTCGAACATGACAGGGAGGCCGGCTTTACCAATCTGACCATCTCCACACTCGACATCCCGGGGCTGTTCTCCAAAATCTGCGGCGTCATGGCAGGCAATGGACTGAGTATTCTCAGCGCCAAGATCCACACCCGGAGCGACGGGGAAGTCATCGATATCCTGGATGTGTGTCATTCTCTGCCCGATGTTCAAACAGGCGAACACAAATGGCGGGAGGTGGAGGAAGATTTGATGGCCGTTCTGGAAGGCCGGGTCCCGGTGGCCGAACTGGTGAAGAGGCAGCAGAAGCCCTCCTTTCTGACCGAAAAGGCCCGCCCCCGCATCCCCAACCGGGTCCAGGTGGACAATGAGGTCTCCGACGAGTACACGGTTATAGATGTCTATACCGCTGATCGCGTCGGAATCCTGTATTACATCACCAAAACCATCAGAGATCTCGGTTTCTTCATCATTATCGCCAAGATTTCCACCAAGGTCGACCAGGTTTCCGACACCTTCTACCTCCAGGATATTTTCGGCCAGAAGATTGTCGACACAGAGAAGTTGGAGGAACTTGAGGCTGGGATCCTCTCGGCCCTGGAAGAGATCGAAGAAGACGAGGCGATGGGGGGATAAGAGGCGTGGATCAATATCTCGATCTTTTCCTGAATTATGCGACGGTCGAGAAGGGGCTATCCGGCAATACTCTTGATGCGTACGGTCGGGATCTGAGCCGCTACGCCGATTTTCTCGTCAAGTGCGGTATCGACACACCGGATCGCATATCACCGGCAATGGTCGTTCGTTTCCTCGTCTGTCTCAAGGAAGAGGGCCTTTCACCCCGCAGCCGTGCCCGAATCCTCGTGTCGCTGCGCATGTTTCACAAATTTCTGCTCGCCGAAAAGCTCAGCTGCGCAAATCCGACGATGAACATCGAGGCGCCGCGCAGCCTCACCCCTCTTCCCAGGGTTCTCTCCTCCGTCGATGTCGATCGACTGCTACAGGCTCCATCCGGGCAGAGTCCCCTCGATTTGCGTGACCGTGCCATGTTCGAGCTGCTCTATGCCACCGGTCTGCGTGTGACGGAGCTTGCGCGGCTGAAGATGTCCAATCTGCACATGCAGGTCGGTTACATAATGACTCTTGGCAAGGGGAGCAAAGAGCGAATCGTGCCCATGGGCGAGTCGGCGATGGCGGCCCTTGAGGATTATCTCTCCCACGGGCGCTCTCAACTTGGGAAGGAGATCCTTTCGCCCTGCGTTTTTCTCAACCGGTCGGGCAGGGGGTTGACAAGACAAGGGGTCTGGAAGATTATAGGGCGTCGCGCGGCGCAGGCCGGGATCAGCAAGAAAATCACTCCCCATACCCTGCGCCATTCGTTTGCCACCCACCTGCTGGAAAACGGGGCGGATTTGCGGGCGGTGCAGACCATGCTCGGTCATGCCGACATCTCCACCACCCAGATCTACACCCACGTGACGCGAGAACGGCTCAAGAAGATTCACGAACAGTTTCATCCCCGGGCCTGAAAAGAAGGCGCCGATACTCCAGACAGGGCAGGACATGAAATACATTGTACTTTTAGGTGACGGAATGGCCGACGAACCCGTAGAGGCCCTTGAAGGCAAGACCCCTCTTCAGGCCGCCGATACACCGAACATGGACCGTCTCGCTCGCTCGGGACGGGTCGGTATGGTTCACACGGTCCCCGATGGATTTCACCCCGGCAGCGATGTCGCAAATCTGTCGGTTTTCGGCTACGATCCCCGCCGATGCTATAGCGGCCGTTCCCCGATCGAGGCGGCCAGCATGGGGATCGAACTGGGCAAAAACGATGTGGCCTTTCGTCTCAATCTGGTCTATCTGGTGGCCAACTACGGAAAGCTCTACATGGCGGATTTTTCCGCCGGGCATATCTCCACAGAAGAGGGAAGAGAGATCGTGGAAAGTCTTCAGGCCGAACTCGGCGATGAAGAGTTCCAGTTTTATCCCGGCGTCTCCTACCGTCATCTCATGGTCTGGCGCGGCGGCAAGGATAAAATGCATACCGCTCCCCCGCACGACCTGACCGGCCGGAGTATCGAGGACAGCCTGCCGACGGGGGAGGGGGCAGCCGAGCTGGTGAACCTGATGAATTCTTCGCAGATGCTGCTCAAGCGCCATCCGGTCAATCTGCGCCGCGAGGAAAAGGATCTGCCGAGCGCCAACTCGATCTGGCTGTGGGGCCAGGGACGAGCGCCGGAACTGGAGACCTACGCCGAGATGTTCGGAGTGAGCGGCGCTGTGATCTCGGCGGTTGACCTGATCAAGGGGATCGGAGTCTACGCCGGCCTCGATATTATCGACGTTCCAGGTGCAACAGGCTATCTCGATACCAACTATCGCGGCAAGGCGGAGTACGCTCTTGAGGCCCTCAAAAGCCGTGATTTCGTGTATCTTCATGTCGAAGCCCCCGACGAAGCGGCTCACGGCGGGATGCTGGAGGAAAAAATCAGGGCGATTGAAAACTTCGACCGTGAGGTGGTTGCCACCGTAGCCGCCGGCATCGGCTCTCTCGGGGATTACAGCATTCTGGTCCTCCCTGACCATCCGACGCCGGTGGAGAAAATGACGCACACCTCGGACGCCGTTCCGTTCATCCTCTACGCACCGGACAACCTTTCCGTGCGGGGGCAAAGCGCCGAGCATTACGATGAAGCATCCGCTGCGGCAACCGGCGACGTCGTCGAGGACGGGCACAGACTCATTGCCCAGATGTTCCGGGACTGACCCTGTCGCAGGGCGTCTGTTTTGTTCCCTACAATCCGGAACCGTATTTCATTGACCTTCAGAGCGGGCCTTTGCTATTTTTGGGGGATATCATCCCAACGGAAAAGAAGGACCTTTTCATGGAAAAAATTGTCATTAACGAGCTGCTCTGCAAGGGATGCGCCCTTTGCACGACCGTTTGCCCCAGGGATCTGATCGAGCTCAGCGACAAGCTGAACAAGGTCGGTTTTCTGCCTGCGGTCATTTCCGATGAAAATCAACAGAAATGCACTTCCTGCGCCATGTGTGCGCAGATATGCCCCGATGTCGCCATCGATGTGTTCCGTGAAGACACACAGGCGAAATCCTGACGGGAGGACAGATTGAAGGACCGCATACTCGTTGCCGGCAATGTGGCTGTAGCCATGGGAGCCATCGAAGCCGGTTGTCGATACTACTTCGGCTACCCGATCACGCCGCAGAGCGACATTCCGGAATATATGTCCCGTGAATTGCCGAAAGTCGGGGGGCAATTCATCCAGGCCGAAAGCGAAATCGCCTCGATCAACATGCTGCTCGGCGCCAGTGCCTGCGGCGCCCGTGCGATGACCTCCTCTTCCAGTCCGGGGATTTCCCTGAAACAGGAAGGGATCTCCTACATGGCCGGCAGCGAACTGCCGGGGCTGGTGGTCAATATCGCCCGTTCCGGTCCCGGACTGGGCGGTATCGATGCGTCCCAGGCCGATTATTTCCAGGCCGTCAAGAGCGGAGGGCACGGCGGTTACAAGATGATCGTGGTCGCTCCCGATTCGGTCCAGGAGATGTACGACCTGGCCATGCTGGCGTTCGACCTCTCCGACAAATATCGCGTTCCCGCCATGCTTCTGGCCGATGCTATGATCGGACAGATGAAAGAAGCGCTGGCGCTGCATCCGCGTCCCGATACCGATCTTCCCGAGAAGGACTGGATTGTGACCGGAAAGGGCACGCACGGCGGACAGCGCATCGTCAAGTCCCTGTTTCTCGGCGACGGCGAGCTCGAGCGGCACAACTGGCGCCTGCACGCCCGATACGATGAACTCAGGGAAAAGGAGTCCCGCCATGAAGGGGTCGATCTGGAGGACGCTGATCTGGTCGTGACCGCCTATGGTTCCGCGGCGCGGATAGCCAAAACCGCCATTGCCATGGCCCGCCGTGAAGGGTTGAAAGTCGGCCTGCTGCGGCCGATTACCGTCTTCCCTTTTCCCGAAAAAGCCTTTCAGGACGCAACGCAACGCTGCAAGAAAGTGCTTTGCATCGAGCTGAGTAACGGTCAGATGGTCGAGGACGTGAGGCTCTCGGTCAGCCGAGACGCCGATGTCGCCTTTTACGGCCGCCCTCCAGGAACGGGGTCACTGCCGACCCCGGAAGAGCTCTTCGAACAGATTCGCAAGCATTGCAAGGCATAGAACAGGATATATGATGAAACAGGTATTTGCCGCTCCGGCTTCTCTCAAGAAGGTCCAGACCCATTTCTGCCCGGGATGTCAGCACGGTCTGATTCATCGGCTGGTCGGGGACGCCATGGATCATTTCGACGTGCAGCAGGAGACCATCGGCGTTGCCTCGGTCGGCTGCAGCGTTTTTCTCTACGAATATTTCGATATCGACGTGGTTGAAGCTCCTCACGGTCGGGCTCCCGCAGTGGCGACCGGTGTGAAGAGAGTCTACGACGACAAGGTCGTCTTCACCTACCAGGGCGACGGAGACCTTGCGGCGATCGGCACCAGCGAGATCATCCACGCCGCCAACCGGGGTGAGAATTTTACCGCCCTGTTCGTCAACAATACCACCTACGGCATGACGGGCGGCCAGATGGCTCCCACCAGCCTGCCGGGGCAGCGCACAAGCACGTCATCCAGCGGACGTGACGTCCAGGTCGACGGATATCCGATCCGCATGTCCGAGCTCATGGCCGGTCTCGAAGGCGTATCCTACTCGGTCCGCGTCGCCGTCAACACGCCGCAGAACGTCATCAAGGCCGGCAAGGCGATCCGCAAGGCCTTCGATCTGCAGTTGCAGGGCAGGGGCTTTGCCTTCGTCGAGGTTCTCGCATCGTGCCCCACCAACTGGGGGATGAATCCCATCGAAGCCAACGAACGAATCGCAGCGGAAATGATTCCCTATTTTCCGCTCGGGACGTATAAAGACTTCAGCGCATAGGAGACTGTCTTCGTTGAACTCCGCCCCGTGCGTCCGGCGGTTTCCGAAGACAAAAAGCGGAGAGGCGAAATTGCCATGAACAATAATGTTTTCATGTCTGGCTTCGGCGGCCAGGGGATTCTGCTCATCGGAACTCTCCTGTCCTATGCCGGGATCATCGAGGACAAGAACGTGAGTTACTATCCTTCCTATGGCGTAGAGAAACGAGGAGGAGCAGCAAACTGCACTATCGTCGTGGCCGACGGCGAGGTGGGTTCGCCGGTGATCGGCCACCCCGATGCAGGGCTCTTGCTGAACCAGACAGCCTATGACAAATATTTCGACACTATCCGTCCCAACGGCTTCTGTCTGCTCAACACCAGCCTGATCGAGGAAAATCCCGATGGGCGAAACGATCTGGATGTATTGCGGATGCCGATCAATGAAAAGGCTCTTGAGATCGGTGACGCCCGTCTGGTCAATATGCTGACGATCGGCGCTTATGCCGAACGTACCGGCACGGTCGGCCTCGACAGCCTGAAGGAGGCCCTGAAGCTGGTCCTGCCGGAACGCAATCACCGCTTTATTCCCTTGAACCACAAGGCACTCGATTCCGGCGCCGAATTCGCCCGGCAGCAGGCCGCGGGTTAAACATTTTCGAACGGAAACATGTTTGTGACGGCCGGGCACTGACAAGGTGGACCGGCCGTTGTGTTGTGGATTTCCAGCACTGTATTGAACAGCGGGAGGCGGCATGACACGTGTGGATTTCGTCCGTTTAAAGAAGCCTGAAAAGGCCAGACATCTGTGCGAGTTGGCCGAAAGGTACTTCCAGAAAGGGCAGAGGTCGCTGGTCTCGGTCCTCGATGATAATCAGGGAGTGACCCTCGATCGTTTTATGTGGACCTGGAAGAAGGGCTCCTTTGTACCGCACTGTTTCGACAACGGCGCCGTCGAGTGTCTTGAAGATCCAGTGGCGATCGTCACCGAAGAGAGCAATCCCAACAATGCCAGCATCCTGATTATGGGCAAACCCCTCGATATGGAATTCATGCGCCAGTTCGAACATGTCTTCGATTTTGCCGAACTCTATGACGACGAATTGGCGCAGCAGTCCCGGAAGCGCTTCGCCGCGTATCGCCAGGCTGGATTCGATGTCCGGATGCATCCATAGGGGCCAACTGGACAACCGGGAGATGATTCCCGAACTTTTGCCGGTTTGACACAGGATGTTTCAGGCATTCAGAGGGATTATTAGTGAATTTCGATAACGTTTCCATTGTACTTGTTGAACCGCAGGGCGATCGCAATATCGGTTCCGTTTGCCGGGCGATGATGAATTTCGGTTTTTGCGATCTGCGACTGGTCAACCCTCAGGTCGACCATCGCGCCCATGAGGCCCGCCAGATGGCAGTCAAAGCTGGACGCTTGCTCGACGGGGCCCACGTCTTCGACAGCCTTGATTCAGCGCTTGCAGACTGCCGCCTTGCGATCGGAACGACACGCCGTTTCGGCAAATATCGCGAGGCGTTTCTCTCCCCGGAGCAGGCCGCCCGCACTGCTTCGGGTTCGAGCAGCGAAGGCCGCGTCGCGTTGGTGTTCGGTCGCGAAGACCGTGGTCTGCATGCTGATGAAATCGCACTCTGCCATCTCTATCTGACGATCCCGACCCGCCCGGAATTGCCGTCGATGAACCTGGCGCAGGCGGTTTCCCTCTGTCTGTACGAATTCGGCAAGATGGCGGACGAGGCGGAGGATGTTCCCGCCGCTCCGAAAAGGGCGCCGGTTGAAGAGGTCGAAGCGCTGTTCGCCCATATGAAGAAGAGCCTTCTCGATATCGAATTTCTCGATCCCGCCAACCCCGATCACATCCTTCGAGCTTTACGCCGCATTTTCGGTCGCTCTGGACTCTCCGCCCGTGATATTCGGATCTTGCGAGGACTGTTCAGTCGCATTGACTGGGTTGAGGCGGAACGCCGACGACTTGCCGATACAGACTGACCAGGAGATCGAATATGGAATTACTGCGACAGGAACGACTTTCCAATGGACTGGTCCTCGAATTTCATGACGCCTCCAACCGTTATTTTGGCGACTATCACCGCTTGCATATCGAGATGGAGTGCCGCATGGCGCTTGACAGGTCCTTCACGCCGCTGGCTTCTCTCTCCGGGGAGATTATTGACCAGGCCCGAAGCATGTTCGGCGACTTTCTCCAATTCCGGGGTGAATTGACCCGGATGGGCGTCTCCGGAGCGGATCTCGAGCAGACCCGCGGCCGTATGATCGAGGACTTCATGTCAACCAGCGGACGTTATATTTCCGGCGATGAGTTCCCCGCCCGGTTCGTCCAGCGCCGACTTGAACAAGCCCGCAAGAAGAAACGCTTCGTTCCCAGGATCCTATGAGTGAAACGACGATAGATATCGATTCCCTCGCCTACGGCGGCAACGGGGTGGGTCGAATGGACGGCAAAGCGGTTTTTGTCCCTTTCACAGCTCCTGGGGACAGGGCCCGCATCAATCTGGTCCGGCAGAAAAAGAACTATGCCGAAGGCGAACTTGTCGATCTCCTACGCCCTGCCGCACAGAGGCGTCCACCAGCCTGTCCGGTATTCGGCCGCTGTGGCGGTTGCCAGTGGCAGCATCTTCCCTATTCCGACCAGATGCTGTGGAAGGCGGAGATCTTCGCCCAGACCCTCCAGCGGCAGGCGGGGATCGACCCTGCTTTGGTGCAGCCTCCCGTTGCCGCTCCTGACGAGTGGAATTACCGCAGCCGGGTTCAGTTCAAATGTCGCCAGACAAAAGATGGCTTCGTCATCGGTTTCTATCGCCGCCGCAGCCATTTCGTCATCGACGTTGAGCACTGTCCCGTCGCCAGTGCGGGGATAAACCGCTTCCTTTCCCTGCTGCGTCGCGAACTGCCGCAACTGTGCGAACCGGATCGCGTGCCGCAGGTTGATGTCTCCGAGGGTGATGACGGGGCTTTGCGTATCGTCCTGCACTACCGGGGAGAAGAGCAGGGACGTATGGCCCGTGAGCTTGCCTCCCTCTCGCAAAAAGCAGGGGCTGCAGTCTTTCTGCAGACCGGCGGCAATGAGGACTTGCGGAAAGTTTCGGGTCCCGACCATCTCGTCGTCGTCCCGCAGCGCCACCCTGAACTGAAGTTGAAATATGCTGCCGGCGGTTTCGCCCAGGTCAATCTGGAACAGAATCGAAAGCTTGTGGATGCCGTCACCGGGGCCCTTCCGTTTAACGGGAACGAACGGGTGCTCGATCTCTTCTGCGGCATGGGGAATTTTTCTCTCCCCCTGGCCGGCCATGTGCGAGAGGTGGTCGGCGTGGAAGAATCAGCTGCCTCGATTGCGTTCGGACGACGAAACGCCCGGGACAACAGCGTCGGAAACGTGGTTTTCCATGGCCGGACTGCGACAGGCGCTCTTGCCGATCTCGATGCTGAGGATCCCTTCGATCTTGTTATGCTCGATCCACCGCGGCAGGGCGCCAGGGATGTGGTTCGGGAGATCATCAACGTTCGACCATCGCATGTCCTTTATGTGTCCTGCGATCCCCCGACCCTGGGGCGCGATCTGAACCTGTTGCTCCAGAACGGGTACCGTCTGATTCAAACAAGGGCGTTTGATCTCTTCCCCCAGACGCATCACATGGAGAGCCTGTCGATTCTCCAGAAAACTTGTGACTAATCTCATAGGAATGCTATACTTTCAAGACCCATTCCGGTAAACTTCAGGAAAACTCAATGGAGGGCTCTGTCTATGTATCGTCATGTTTTTGTGATCGCACTCGCTCTTTTTCTGTTACCGACCACAGCAATCTCCGGTTCCTTTCCCCTCGCTGACGACATTGTGCTCGAAGTCGAACTGCCCGAAGAAGGCTGGAAGGTCTCGAACGAACCGTCGTCGGCTCTCGTTGAGAACGTTGCCGAACATATGCACCATGATCTCGAGGATCAGGGAAGGGATGTTTCTGAAAAGCAGGTGCGTCAAGCCGCAAAAGAGAGGCTCGCTGCAAATGAACTGTTTATCAGCTCCGATAGCGGCGCACATATTGAAATCGACATCAGCCCGATCAAATCCGGCAAAAAAGCCCCATCGGACGAGACTGTCAAAGGCTCGGCCCGCTTTGCGGGGCAAAGCATGGCCAGCGAAGAAGGCGTATCGGAGGCGTCATCGAAGATCAGCGAATTCGACCTGCCTGGAGCTTCGGCTGCCTATCGACTGGATATCGATTTTGTCCGGCACGGAAAATCGATGAAATTTCTTGGAGTCATCGGGTTCGAGGATCCATACTGGCTTTATTTCTACGGGACTGACCCTCAGGTGGATCCAAAGGATGCCGACGAGATGGAACAGATCTTCGAATCGCTCAGGATCATCAGGGAAAACAGCGACTAGAAAGAGCTTTTCTTCTTGAAAAAAGAAAAAATGTGTGGTATTGAAAGGGGGTTTTTACAATTAGTTCACTGAAAAAGTGAGCCTTCAAGCTCACTTTTTTTTGTTTGTGGGCAGGAGTGCCAAAGGCAGATGGCAGCGGGTTCGATTCGTGAAAAGTTGGAAAGTCTTATTGAGCCGGTTCTGACGTCTCTCGGTTATGAACTTGTTGACCTTGAGTACCGCCGGGAGGGGCGCGATATGGTCCTGCGGTTTTATATCGACTGTGAAGGCGGCGTGACTCTTGATAACTGCGCCGAAGTCAGCTACGAAATCGCCGCCCTGCTCGAGGTGGAAGATATTATTCCCGGCTCTTATCGTCTTGAAGTTTCATCTCCCGGTCTCGATCGGCCCTTGAAAAAAAAGCAGGACTTCGATCGTTTCTCCGGCAGTCTCGCCAAGATAAAGATGTTCAACAGGATCGATCCTGATGAGCGTGGACATGAGCGCAAGACTTTTGTGGGACGCCTGCAGGGCACAAAAAACGAGGCTGTCGTTGTCGATCTGACCGATAAAAAAGGCGGGACTGTTTTACTGCCTCTCGACGAGATCGAAAGAGCCAATCTGGAAATAGAGATCTGAGAGCAGGACGCTCTCGATAGCAAATAAAAAGACCCTACGGGGATATTTTAAGGAAGAATTCAGGGGGATTGGATGGTGACTAACCTCAACCACATCATCGACTCGGTTGTGAAGGATAAAGGCATCGATCGGCAGGTACTCGTCGAAGCGCTCGAAGCTGCCGTTTTGTCTGCGGCCAACAAGAAGTTTCGCAATACCCGCGATCTTGAAGCTCACTACAACGATGAGGTCGGGGAAGTGGAGCTTTTTGAATTTGTCACAGTCGTTTCGGAAGTCGAGGATTCCTACAAGGAAATCGATCTGGGCGAAGCACAGGAGATCGATCCCGATGTTGAGGTTGGCGATTCGCTCGGTATGAAAATGGATGCGTCCGGATTCAGCCGTATTGCCGCCCAGACTGCCAAGCAGGTGATTATTCAAAAGGTTCGCGAAGCCGAACGTGAGGGTGTCTACAACGAATTCAAGGATCGTCTCGGTGAAGTTGTCAACGGGATTGTCCGTCGCTACGAGCGCGGCGATCTGATTGTCGATCTCGGCCGTGCCGAGGCCCTTCTGCCCCAGCGTGAGCAGATCCCCCGCGAGAATTATCGCCAGGGCGACCGGGTGCGTGCCATTATTTCCGAGGTCAAGCTCTCGACGAAGGGGCCCCAGATTATCCTTTCCCGTACCCATCCGGGGCTGGTGGCGTCCCTCTTCCAGAATGAAGTGCCGGAAATCTCTGAAGGGATCGTCGAAATCAAATCCGTCTCTCGCGAACCGGGAAGCCGGGCCAAGATTGCAGTTGTTTCCGAAGATCCCGATGTCGATCCGGTCGGAGCCTGTGTCGGCATGCGCGGGTCGCGGGTCCAGAATGTGGTTTCCGAACTGCGCGGAGAGAAGATCGACATCATACCCTGGACCCACGATATCGGCCGTTTTGCCTGCTCCGCACTGGCACCCGCCGAGGTGACCCGCATCTATGTCGATAACGAAGAAGAGGCGTTGGAGATCATTGTCCCCGACGACCAGCTCTCTCTGGCCATCGGGAAGCGTGGGCAGAATGTCCGGCTGGCGGCAAAATTGACCGGCTGGAAAATCGATATCAAGAGCGAAAGCCGAGCCGCTGAAGTGGCACTGGAAGAAGAGGCTCTTGAAGAAGATCAGGAAGAGTTTTCCGACGGCACTGAAACGGCCGAAACGGAGACTGTCGAGCCGGCCGTCGAAGAGTCGACCGATGAGCAAGAATTGGCAGAAGAAGAGATCGAAGAGGGAAAAAAGGATTAGGGTTTGAGCGCTGCGACAGAGAGTTCCCTGCGGACCTGCCTCGGATGTCGACAGGTCCTTGAGAAAAAAGATCTTTTGCGCTATGTTGTCTCGCCGCAGGAAGAACTTCTGGTCGATTATCTGAGTAAATTGCCCGGCCGCGGAGCTTATACCTGCCTTTCCCCCCACTGCTTGGAGAAAGCAGTGAAGCGAGGACAGTTCCGCAGATCCTTCAAGAGGGATTTCAGGCCTCCCGAGGCTGATCGGCTGATCGAGGATCTGAGGCGGCAAGTTACAGGACGCGTTGAAAGTTTGATCGGCATGGCCCGAAAGTCGGGAGAGCTGATCGTGGGGAGCAATCAGGTTCTGGACAGCGTGGCTGGTAGAGAAGCCTTGTCTTTCGTTCTCTGCGCCGAAGATATGTCAGCCGGAATTGCGGCCAAACTTGAAGCAAGTACGCGGAAAAAGGGAACCAGACTCTACAGGAAGTTCAGCAAAGACAAACTGGGAAAAATGCTGGGTCGAGACGAAGTCAGCGTGGTGGGCTTGAAAAAAAGTACGCTGGCGGACTCTCTCGAACTGGAATTTAAAAGATACCAGCAGATTACAGAGGGGCTTTAATGGCGAAAGTACGGGTTTACGAACTGGCACAGAAACTTGGGCTGGACAATAAAGAATTGATAGAACGCCTTAAATCGAAGGGCGTGGAGGTGAAAAGCCATATGAGCGTCGTTGAGGAAAATGACGTCAAGGCTTTTGAAGACGCTTCCACAGCTGGGGGCGATACCGATCAGACGGTGGAGCGCGTCGAAGAGAGGCGCATCACGGACGGAATTATTCGTCGACGTCGCAAAGAGGTTGCCAAGCCGCCTGCCGATACGCCACCCCAAGAACCGGAGGCCGAAGGGGTCCCTGCTCAGGCAAAAGTGGCAGAAGAGCCCGTCGAGGAAGTCGAAACGGCAGTCTCGGAGCCTGCGGAAGAAACCGCAGGCGAAGAAGAGGCCCCTGTTGCTGCCGAGAGGGCTGAGAGCCGTGCGGAGAAACCTGAAGCGGCCGCCCCTGAAGCCGAACGGGAAGAGCCCGTCGCGAAGGCCGAAACCGCACCTGCAGAGGCCCCCGCCGAAGAAGCGCCCCGAACGGTTGAGAAAGAGCAGCAGAAATCGGAGAAAAAGCCCGCCGGCGAAGCTGTAGAAAAACCCAGGGAAGAAAAGCCTCAGAAAGCGACGGCCAATCGAGCCAAGATCCTCGGCCGTGTCGAGCTGCCGAAGGTCAAGCCCAAGCCCGAAAAAAGCGAACGCCGCGATCAGCCCCGCCGCCAGGAACGCAAGCCCGTTGCAAAGCCTGCCGCCCGCAAGGCTCCCGAGGCTCCGGCAGCTCCAACGATTGCTCCCGGAGACGCGCCCATTGCCGACAAAGAAGGCAGAAACCGCCGGAAAAAGAAAGCCAAGGGCACCGAGAGTGTGGACCGGGAAGTCCGTGGAGGCCGCCGGACCAAACGCGATCGCATGGAGGTTTTCGAACCGGAGCGCGGCGGCCGGGGACGGCGCCAGAAAAAGGGCGGGAAGAAGGATCGTCAGCCCAAGCAGGAGCAATCGGTTATCACCAAGGCCGTCAAGCGCATCATTCGCATCAGCGACACCATCACCGTCGGCGAACTGGCCAAGCGGATGGGGATCAAGGCGAACGAACTGATCAAGGAACTCATGCGTCAGGGCCAGATGGTCACGATCAACCATCCTCTCGACTTCGAATCGGCCGCTCTTCTGGCGTCGGAATTCGGCTATGAGGTGGAAAATGTGGCCTTCGACGAGGACGTGGCTCTCGAGCATACCTCGCTCAAGGGGGCCGAAGAGAAGCCCGAAGATCTTAAGCCGCGACCGCCTGTTGTAACGATCATGGGTCACGTTGACCATGGCAAGACAAGCCTTCTCGACGCTCTCAGGGCCACGGATGTGACTGCCGGTGAAGCCGGAGGCATTACCCAGCATATCGGTGCCTACGATGTGCAGCTTGCGGACAGGCAGATTACGTTCCTCGACACCCCGGGTCACGAGGCTTTTACGGCCATGCGTTCCCGTGGCGCCGATGTGACCGATGTCGTCATTCTTGTCGTTGCTGCAGATGACGGCGTCAAGCCGCAGACAAAAGAAGCGATTAATCATTCGAAAGCTGCCGGAGTCCCCTTGATCGTTGCCATCAACAAGATGGACAAGCCGGAGGCCAATCCTGAGCGCGTCAAGCAGGAACTGACCGAATTCGAGCTGGTTCCCGAGGACTGGGGCGGAGAGACGATCTTTGTCGAGGTTTCGGCAAAGGCCAGGATGAACCTTGAGCAATTGCTCGAGATGATCCTTCTCCAGGCGGACGTCCTTGAACTCAAGGCCAATCCCGACAAGCGGGCCAGGGGGGCGATCGTAGAGGCCCGCCTGGATCGCGGACGCGGCCCAGTGGCCACCGTATTGGTTCAGGAAGGCACCCTGAAGGTTGGTGATCCCATCGTCGCCGGGGTCCATTCCGGTCGCGTCCGATCGATGACCGACGACAGAGGACAGGCCGTCAGGGAGGCTGGTCCGTCTTTCCCCGTCGAGGTGACCGGCCTGGACGGTGTTCCCGAGGCGGGAGATACCTTTCACGCCGCCGAGGGCGAAAAGGTTTCCAAAGAGGTTGCTCAGCATCGTCAGCAGAAACTGCGCGAAGCCGAACTGGCCAAGACGAGCAAGATATCCCTGGAGCAGCTCTACGCCAAGATCCAGGAAGGCGACGTCAAGGAGCTCAACGTCATCATCAAGGGCGATGTTCAGGGTTCGGTCGAGGCTCTGACGGAATCCCTCACCAAGCTTTCGACCGATGCCTGCCGGCTCTCTGTCATTCACTCAGGCGTCGGCGGGATTATCGAGAGCGATGTCAGCCTGGCGACCGCTTCCGAAGCCATCATCGTTGGTTTCAACGTGCGCCCGGAACCCAAGGCGAACACCCTCGCCGATCGCGAGGGCGTCGATATCCGGCTCTACAATGTCATTTACGATGCCGTTGATGATGTCAGGAACGCCATGGAGGGACTGCTGGCCCCCACACTTCACGAAAAGCCCCTCGGCCGTGTCGAGGTGCGCGATACATTCCATGTTTCGCGGGTCGGCACGATTGCCGGTTGTTATGTGCTCAGCGGCAAGGTTGTCCGCGGCGCCAACGTTCGGCTGGTACGGGACAACGTGGTCGTCTGGGAGGGCAGGATGGATTCCCTCAAGCGCTTCAAGGACGATGCCAAAGAAGTCGCTGCCGGTTACGAGTGCGGCATCGGCCTGGAAAACTACAACAACATCAAGGTCGGCGATATCATCGAAGCGTTCGAAATCGAGGAAGTCAAAACGGTACTTTAACAGGACCATCGCATGGTTGTCGGAGTACTTCAGGTCGAACTGACATTGCACGGCGTGCGCAGTCTGAAGGAGAAACGCGGCTCGGTCCGCCGCATTATCGGACGATGCCGCGAGCGCTATCCGGTTTCAGCTGCTGAGGTCGACGACCATGATGTTCTGCAGAGTGCGGTTCTTGGATTTTCCATGGTGTCTGTCGACCAGGCCAGTATAGACAGGGTCTTCCAGAAGGTCGAAGGACATATCGAGAGCCTCGGACTGGCCGAAATCAGCGGAATTCGGCCCGAATTCCTCCATTATTAAGAAGAGTCGATTTGGAATACCAGCGTTCACGCCGTATTGGCGAACAGATACACAAAGAAATATCATCCCTCCTCATCAAAGGGGTCAAGGACCCTCGGCTTGAGTTCGTGACGATCACGGCGGTCGAGGTGACTCCCGATCTCCATCTGGCCCGCATTTTCTATACCGTACGGGGATCCGAAGACGAAGCCAGACCCGCAGCGGCAGCAGGCCTGAAAAAGGCCACGCCCTTTTTTCGCAGAGAACTGGCACGAAGGATACGAACCCGCTATATGCCGGATCTCCTTTTTGTCTACGACTCCTCTCTTGAGTACGGCAACCGCATCGAATCATTGATCGAGCAGGCCAAAACGGACCAAAGTGATGTTCAAGCCGATTCTGACGAGGATTGAAACCGCTCAGCGCTTCCTGGTCTGTTCTCACGGCAGCCCCGATGGTGACGCTATTGCGTCCTCTCTCGCCCTGCGTCTGGTCTTGCAGGAGATGGGTAAGGAAGTCGTCGTTTTCAACATCGATGGCGTTCCGGGTCCTTTTAACTTTTTACCTGGAGCTGAAGCCGTCGTTACAGACCTCGACGGCGAAAAGCCTTTCGATCTCGGCTTCGTTCTCGATGCCGGCGACCTGCAGAGGGCCGGGGGCGATGCGATTCGGAGTCGCTGCGACTCCCTGGCCAACATCGATCACCATCCCCATTCTGAAGAATTTGGTGAATTCCATATTGTCGATACAGGCGTCTGCGCCACCGCCGTCCTGATCTATCGGTTGCTCAAGGAGGCCCGTCACCCTCTGAGTTCCGGCATCGCTGTCTGTATCTATACCGCCATATTGGCGGATACAGGGTCGTTCCGCTATTCGAACGCCAACCCTGAGGCTTTTTTTGTCGCCGGAGAAATGGTGTCAAAAGGCGTGGATGTCTGGGGCGTTGCAAGTGCTCTGTTCGAAACCCAGGAAGAAAAACGCCTGCGCCTTCTGGCGGAAGTTCTTCAGACCCTCGAAGTGTCCTCCTGCGGGCGCTACGCATCCATCTGCTCAACCCTCGATATGATGCGACGCACTGGGTCCGGCCCGGAACATACCGACGGATTCATCAACTATCCGCGCTCCGTTTCCGGAGTTGAAGTCGCGATATTCTTCCGGGAGGTTGCGGATTTGAAGTTCAAGGTCGGATTCCGTTCAAAGGGAAAGATCGATGTTGGCGAAGTGGCGCGGCTTCTGGGTGGCGGCGGGCATCACAATGCGGCAGGCGCTGTTGTCGAGGGCCCCTATGCCAGTGTGAGAGGGATGGTTTCCGATCGAATTGCCGAAATGCTGGATGGTCGATCTTAATCGATGGATGGCCTTCTGATTATCGACAAAAAAGAGGGGATGACATCCCACGACGTTGTCAGCTGTGTCCGCCGGCTCCTCAATATTCGCCGGGTGGGTCACACCGGGACCCTCGATCCGCTGGCGACCGGCGTGCTTCCGGTTGCTGTCGGCCGGGGGACGCGTCTGGTTCAGTTTTTCCTGGAATCGGGTAAATCCTACCGTGCAACACTGAAGTTCGGTGAATCAACCGATACACAGGACAGCCAGGGCGAGATTCTGGAACGGCGGTCCGTCGACGGACTTTCGAGCGACAGGATCCGGCAAACTGTTGCTTCCCTTGTCGGTTCCGGCGAACAGATCCCGCCCATGTATTCCGCTCTCAAGAAGAACGGTGTCCCTTTGTACAAACTCGCCCGACAGGGAATTGAGGTTGAACGCGAGGGACGGTTGATTCATATTGACAGAATCGATATCATAGACATTGATTTGCCTTGCATGACTATAGAGGTTGATTGCTCGAAAGGGACCTACATAAGGACCCTTTGCCATGATATCGGCATGAAGCTCGGCACAGGAGCTCATCTCACCGCCTTGCGGCGAACCCGGACCGGCCCCTTTGACGAGAGTTCGGCGGTTACGCTGGATACCCTGGCCGATCTGGTTGAAAAAGACAAAGAACTGCCACTGCTGTCGATGCGTGACGCGCTTGTCGGTTGGAAGATCCTGCAGGTCGGACCCGAAGGTCTGCAAAGGCTTGCCAACGGCATACCGCCCTTGGGGGAACAGATCTCTGGTGCCCCCGCCGTCGATTCCGGGGATCTCGTCGCGCTGGTGGATGATGGACATCTCTTTGCCGTGGCTCGTTATGCTCCGGAACGCGAAAAGGAACAAAGGGGGGACTTTGAATTGTTGCGAGTCTTTCCCGACGGTATTTAACGGGAATGCCTTTACACGGTTCATGTTCCTGTGATAATAATTCAGGGTTCATCAAGGAATGTCTTTCTTGAAAAAGAATGACGATAGAAACAATTTGAGAAAAGGAGGTGGCCTAGTGTCAGCCACGGAACGCAAGCAGGAAATCATCGAAAAATTCAAAACCCATGAAGGAGATACCGGTTCTCCAGAGGTGCAGATCGCTCTTCTTTCCGAGCGGATCACATACCTGACCGAGCATTTCCGCAGTCACAAGAAAGACCATCATTCCCGACGTGGTTTGCTGAAAATCGTCGGCCAGCGTCGTCGAATGCTGGATTATCTGAAAAGCAGGGATGTCGATCGCTACCGTACGATCATCAAGGAACTCGGTATCCGCAGATAAACAGGAGCAGCAAGCTCTTCCAGGACGGAAGGGTACGCTGCTCCTGGTTTTTTGGAGAGGCATTGGAGGCTGTCCGGAGAGAGGGGCTGTGCCGTTGCTCGGCAGGTACAGGTCTTGTCTCAGGCCAACCTCCATATGCCTTTTTTGCGTCGATATGATGCAAAAATCAAACACAGGGCGCCTGCGATGTCGGGTGCCCCAGGCAAGGAGTCAAAAATGTCATATCAGAAGGTAGAAGTTGAATTCAACGGACAGCCGTTCGTCCTGGAGACAGGCAAGATGGCCCGTCAGGCCGACGGTGCCGTGGTTGTGACCTACGGAGAAACGAAGGTGCTGAGCACCGCCGTTTCTGCCCGACACGCTCGCGAAGGCCAGGCATTTTTCCCGCTGGTCGTCAATTATCAGGAAAAATTCTACTCCGCCGGCAAGATTCCCGGTTCTTTTTTCCGTCGTGAACGGGGCGCCACCGAACGCGAAACGCTCATCTGTCGCTTGATTGACCGGCCGATGCGCCCGCTCTTCCCGAGCGGCTACATGTTCGAGACCCAGATCATGCCGACGGTCGTCTCCGCCGACATGGAAAATGATCCGGATACACTGGCCATGGTCGCAGCCTCAGCGTCTGTTGCGGTCTCCGATATTCCCTTTGAAGAACCAATCGCCGCCGTACGCGTCGGCCGGGTGGACGGCAAGCTGATTGCCAACCCGACCAACGAACAGCGTGAGCAGAGCGATATAGAAATTATCGTTTCCGGTTCCAAGGACGCGGTCATGATGGTCGAGGGCGAGTCCAGGTTCGTTCCCGAGGCGGAGATGCTCGATGCCATTTTCTTCGGGCATGAGGCATTGCAGCCGCTGATCGATGTGCAGGTCGAGCTGGCCAGGCTGGTCGGCAATGAAAAACGTGAATTTCAGCTGCCGGAAGTCGACGCTGAGCTCGAGGCCAAAGTGAATGACCTTGCCGAAGCTAAGATTCTGGATGCGGTCAAGATTCAGAACAAGCAGGAGCGCTACGCCACGCTCGGTGCCATTCGCGACGAAGTCAAGGCACAGCTGGCCGAAGAATATGAAGGGCGCGAGGGCGAGATTTCCTCCCTGCTCGGTTCGGTCGAGAAGCGGGTGGTTCGCCAGATGGTCGTCAAGGACAGGATTCGCATCGACGGTCGTGATATGAATACCGTCCGTGCAATAACCACAGAAGTCGGGACGCTTCCCAGAGCCCACGGCAGCGCGCTTTTCACCCGCGGCGAAACCCAGGCCCTGGTGACGGCCACCCTCGGCACGGCCACCGATGAGCAGCGTATGGACAATGTCCAGGGGATGGAATTCAAGAAATTCCTGCTCCACTACAATTTCCCCCCGTTCTGCGTGGGTGAAACCAGCATGCGCCTTTTCCCAGGCCGTCGCGAAATCGGTCACGGGATGCTTGCCGAACGCAGCGCGGCACAAATTCTGCCCAAGCAAGAAGACTTCCCTTATACGATTCGCGTTGTCTCCGACATCCTCGAGTCGAACGGCTCTTCCTCCATGGCTTCGGTCTGCGGTACTTCCATGGCCCTGATGGATGCCGGGGTGCCTGTCAAGGAACCGATCGCCGGCATCGCGATGGGACTGATCAAGGAAGGCGATGACATTGCCATTCTTTCCGATATCCTGGGCGACGAAGATCATCTCGGCGACATGGACTTCAAGGTCACCGGCAGCCCTGAGGGCGTGACCGCCCTGCAGATGGATATCAAGATCACCGGAGTGACCCGCGAGATCATGCGACAGGCCCTTGACCAGGCCAAAGAGGGCCGAATTCACATTCTGGGAGAGATGGCCAAAACAATCGATACCCCTCGCGGCGACCTGTCCAAATATGCCCCGCGTATTACCAGCATCAGGGTCAAAACCGACCAGGTTCGAACGGTCATTGGTTCCGGAGGCAAGAACGTGCGTGCCATTATCGAGGCAACCGGCTGCGCTGTGGACATCCAGGATGACGGCACCATCAATATCGCTTCGGCCGATGGTGAAGCCGCCAAGCAGGCAATCAAGATGGTTCGCGATCTGACCCAGGAAGCCGAGGTCGGCAAGCTTTACGAGGGCAAGGTCAAGAAGATCATGGAATTCGGCGCCTTCGTAGAAATTTTCCCCGGTACGGACGGGCTGGTCCATATCTCAGAGCTGGCCAAGGAAAGGGTCAGCAACGTGGAGGATATCCTCAAAGAAGGCGACGAAGTGCTTGTCAAGTGCATCGGTGTCGACCGTCAGGGCAAGATCAAGCTCTCCCGCAAGGAAGCTCTGGGGCAATCTTCTCCCGAGGAAGCGTAGTCAGTTCCATGATCCGCAAAACAACCCTGGATAACGGTATCCGGGTTATTTCCGAAAAAGTCGAGGGAGTCCATTCGGTCTCCCTCGGCGTTTGGGTTGAAAACGGCTCCCGTCACGAATCGCCGGCGAACAACGGAATTTCCCATTTCATAGAACACATGCTTTTCAAGGGGACGGCGAAACGTAGCGCCCAGGAGATAGCCCGCGAAATCGATTCGGTCGGAGGTCTGCTCAATGCCTTCACGAGTCGGGAGTACAGCTGTTTTTTTGCCAAAGTCCTCGGGGACAAGCTGACATTTGCCCTGGATCTTCTGTCCGATATCCTTCTCAACTCTGTTTTTGATTCCGAAGAACTTGAAAAAGAGCGCAACGTCATCCTCCAGGAACTCCATATGACCTCCGATACGCCGGAGGATTATGTGCATGACCTTTTCTACGAAGCTTTATGGAAGGATCATCCACTGGGATCGCCTGTTCTCGGGACCCTGGATTCAGTTTCCGGATTGAAGCGTGACACCATTCTTGACGTATTGCGAAGCCGATACTGCGGGCAACGGATCCTCGTGACCGCTGCAGGCGATCTCGACCACAACGAGGTGGCCCGGGCGATAGATTTTGCCTTCGCCGAACTGCCCTGCGGAGAGAAACCTCTCGCAGGTCGCCAGCCTGTTTACCATCCCCGCTTCAACGTTCTGGAACGGGATCTCGAACAGGTTCATATCTGTGTCGGAACGAGAAGTTTTCCTCAGAATCACGATCGCCGCTACGAAGCCTATCTGCTGAATACCCTTCTCGGCGGCAGTATGAGCTCCCGGCTGTTTCAGGGGATACGGGAAGAGAAGGGGCTGGCCTACTCCATATACAGTTATCTCAACTGCCACTCCGATGCCGGTGCGATGGTTGTATACGCCGGCACGTCGCCGGAAAAGGCCCATGAGGTTGTGGAGCTCGTTCTGACGGAAATGCACCGGCTGAAAAAGGAACCCGTTTCAGCAGAAGAACTCTGCCGGGCTCGGGATCAGTTAAAGGGGACGTTGTACCTCTCACAGGAAAATACCGATTACCGGATGACCCGCCTGGCCAAAAACGAGATCTATTTCGGCCGTCAGATTCCGATCGACGAGGTTGCAGCAGGATTCGACAGCGTCAGTGCGGAATCCCTGGTCGAGAAAACGCATCAGCTTTTCGAGGACGATTCGCTCAATATCCAGATGGTGGGGCGAGTCTCCCCCTTCGATTATACGTCTGCGAAGATGAGTCTTCCCTGACAGGGGACCGGGAGCGATGGAAAAATGATGAAAGACATTGCAGTCAAGGTTCTGCGTTTACGACCCGACGCCCAGGTGCCAAGTTACATGACCGATCTGGCGGCGGGTATGGATCTCCATGCTGCTCTCGACAACTCGCTCTCTATCAGACCCGGTGAACGGGCGCTGATTCCGACGGGTATCGCCTTATCCCTTCCCCCCGGTTTTGAAGGACAGGTGCGTCCCCGCTCCGGGCTCGCCCTGAAAAGAGGAATCGGTCTGCTCAATTCTCCAGGGACGATCGATGCAGATTACCGTGGCGAAATTGGAATTGTTCTGATCAATCATGGTCAGGAGGACTTTGTGGTCGAACACGGGGACCGCATTGCGCAGCTTATTATCGGGCCGGTGTATCGGGCCCGCTTCGAAATCGTTGAAGATCTAGACGAAACCCGCCGAAGTCGCGGCGGTTTCGGTCATACCGGTACTTCAGTCCCCAGGTAATGGAAACAGTGCCGTGACGTCAGGACCCAGTCAAAACGAAGTGATCGAATTCCCTTCCGATCATGTCTTCAAGGCCGTTGGAGACAACCGGGCGGGGTTCGTCTTTTCCGTTCACAGGGCTGTATCATCGGTTGTACCCGCACCGCTCGATGCCCTGAAAACCCGGGAAAGCGCCGGCGGGAAATACATCTCCGTCAGTGTTGTCGTACGACTCGACAACCGGGATCAGCTCGAGAGAATCTACGAGTCCCTGAAACAGATAGAGGGCGTCCGCTATCTTCTCTAGCTGATTTCACGTCGTTCTCCCCCGGACCCGTTGGTGAATTTACGACGGGAAAGGATGTGGTAGAATGCTCTTTAGCAACTTGTGCGTTCATTCATACATTTGACAGACCGTGTTGAATTTTCCAAGGAAGGATGACCAGCATGCTTTTGTCGATCAATCCGGAAAATCCGCAGATCCGCCTGATCCGGCAGGTTGTCGAGTCCCTGAAACAGGGCGGGGTCATCGCCTATCCGACCGATACGACCTATGGTATCGGATGCGACATCTTCAACAAAAAAGGTGTCAAGAGGATCTACCAGATCAAGCAGCGCGAGGCGAAGAAACCCTTCTCGTTCATCTGCGCCGATCTCTCCGATGTCTCCAATTACGCCAAGGTCAGCAACTTTGCGTTCAAGACCATGCGGCGACATCTGCCCGGCCCCTATACATTTATTCTCGAATCGAGCCGGGTCGTCCCGGATCTCTTGACGACCAAGCAGAAAACGGTCGGTATTCGCATTCCCGATAACCCCATAGCACTGGCCATCGTGCGCGAACTCGGCCATCCATTGGTGACGACAAGCGCCAATATCTCAGGCTCCGATGTCATGCACGAACCGGGGTTGATACAAGATGAACTGGGGAGGCAGCTCGATTACGTCATCGACGGCGGCATCCTGCAGGGAGACCCGTCGACAGTCATCAGTCTGGTTGACGACAAGGTTGAGGTGCTGCGTGAAGGGAAGGGCGATATCTCATGGATTCGTCGGGAAGGATAGGATGCCTTGATACCTCAGCTTCTCAGGTCCGTCTTTTTTCTCTTCCTTCTCTCCGGGATTTTGGGTTCCACCTGTCTGGCACAGGAGAAGTTTGCCGGGACGGGCATCCAGGCGGTGCCGGTTTCAACCGGTGAGCTGGTTGTCCTGGATGTGGTTGCCGATTCTCCGGCGGCGCTGGCCGGTCTGCGTCCCGGAGACTTCATTGTAAAGGCAGACGATTTTGTTCTCAGGGGGAGCGATTTCGAACATGTCGTCCGCAACTACCTTTGGGGCAAGGCCGGAGAGGTCTTGACGGTGACTTATCTGCGGCCGGGCAGAGCAGGAGAATTCACGGCTGACCTCGAGCGTGAACCATTGACGGGGGAGGTCGAAAAGATCCCCGGCATCCGGATGATGGAACCGGAAACAGAGAACTGACAGGAATTGTTATCATGCAGCAAAAAGAAGTGAGCGTTGTTTTTTACAAGCCCGAATTTGTCAGAAAAGACTGGCACTATGATCTGGACGTCGCGACGCTTGCCTCCTTTTTCGACGAACTGGCCAGCGAGTTGTTCCCGCTCGGCGTCTCGTTGCGTTACTGGCGGGAAGATGATGTCTCCATCCCCGTAAAAGGTTACGGTGATCTTCTCAATTCGGTCCGAATCCGCTCCCCGAAAGATTCCCTTGCCAATTTATGTCTCGGTCATATCGTCGGCCAGAGCGTCAACGCCGATCTGGTGGAGGATATCAAGCGGGGGGTCAACCGCGTTGCTTTCGCTCCGGAGATGATCGAACCGCAGGGCAGCGACAAGATCGTTTGTCATAATTGCGGCTGCGGCTGCTGATTTTCCGATCGACAGGCAAGACCATGACCGAAAAGGCCTGAGCAGCCAGACTGCTCAGGCCTTTTTGTTTTTCTTCCATTCCGAGTCCCTTCCCCTTTCCATAACAGCGCAAGTTCTTTTCTGAATGCGAGTTCGTAACCTGTTGACTTGCGCAAAACATACGCATATACTTCGGGCCATCAACTCTGGAGGCGGCAATGAGTCCTTTGACCCCGAAACAGAAGAAGATTCTTGATTTCATCCAGTCCTTTATCGACCGACATGAATATCCTCCGTCTCAGCAGGAGATCGCCCGGTTTTTCGGCTTCCGCTCCCTGGGGACGGTCCAGAATTACCTGGTGCGTCTGGAGCGGGAAGGGTTTCTGACGAGGGACTGGAATGCCCGGCGGGGAATGCGCATATCGCGGCCGAAGAAAAGCGCAACCGAACTTCCCCTCTCCGGTATCGTCGCTGCCGGTCAACCGATCGAGGCCGTTGAAAACCCTGATACCATCGAGGTTCCGCCTTCCATGGTGGGGGTCGGAGAGAATTTTGTCCTGAAGGTTCAGGGTGATTCGATGGTCGGAGATGGCATTCTGGACGGCGATTACGTGGTGGTCCGCAAACAATCGAGCGCCGACAGCGGTCAAACGGTGGTGGCAACGATCGAAAACGAAGCGACGGTCAAACGCCTTTATCGCAGGACAGAGCATATCGAACTGCATCCCGCCAATCCGGCGATGGAACCGATTCTGGTCGAGTCCGAAACCAGTTTTCGCATCGAAGGAGTCGTCGTCGGGGTTATCCGTCATTGTCTCAAGTCGTAAGTATGGAACGAGATATAGTGCACCTCTCCATACCAGCCTTTCCCGTGGCTCTGGCCCGAGTGGCAGACCCCCTGTTGCGGGAGCGACCTGTCGCCGTCGTGCCCGGTCATTCCGACCGCGCCCTGCTTCAGTCCGTATCCCGTGAAGCCCGAAGCGACGGCGTAGCCGAAGGAATGCCCGTCTATCGTGCTCGCCGTCTTTGTCCCGCCCTGATTCTTCTGCCGCCCGATCCCGAACTGATGGCCAGAGGCACCCGGAGTCTGCTGGAGATTACCGGCAACTACAGCCCGGTATCCGAACCCGCCTCACAGGGACGCCTCTTTCTTGATATGACCGGGTGCCGCCGTCTGTTCGGCCCTGCACGGGACCTCGCTGCTCGACTGGACAAAGAACTCGCCGCCCGTCTCCGACTTCAGGGCACGATCGGAGTCGCCGGGAACAAACTGGTGTCCCGCATCGCCTCCGGTTACCTGGACAATCCCGGCGTCTGCGATGTTCTGAGAGGCTCAGAGAGAAGTTTCATCGCTCCGCTGCCGGTGACTGTTCTTCCGGGCGTCGGTCATTCCCGCAAAGCGGTCCTGATGCAGGATCTCAATCTGCAGCGGGTCGAAGAGGTGGCAGAGCTCTCTATCGCCCAGCTTCGTCTGGCTTTCGGTCCTTTTGCTCCGCTGCTGCTTCAAAGAGCCTCCGGTTTTGATCCCTCCCCTGTGCACCCCCCCAAACGTATCCCCGAAGTGAGCGAAGAGTCGTTTCTCGATGAAGAAGAGAACGACGATCAACTCCTGCTCGCCGAGTTATGCCGCCTGGTTGAGGGATGCGGTCTGAGACTGCGAAGAACGGGCAAGGGCGCCGGCCGGCTGGCCCTGACCGTCAATTATGCCGACGGGGTCGCCGAGCAGCGCGTCTCCACTCTTCCGGCTGCCGTAAATCACGACCTGCTTATTTTCGAGGTCGCCGAAGAACTGTTCCGCAAGGCCTGTCAGCGACGGGTCCGCGTCAAGGGGCTGAAACTGGTGTGTTCCAGGTTTGCCATCGAAAATCGTCAGATGGATCTTTTTGACGATCCGGAGGCTTTGCCACTGCGCCAGGATGCCTTGCAGGGAGCGTTGGACCGGTTGCGCGAAAAACATGGAATGGATTCCGTCCGGTGGGGACGGACATTTCCCTCATGAGCGGTTACGTCCCCTTGCACGTTCATTCCTCCTTCTCCCCCCAATGGGGGGTCCGATCCCTGGAGGAGATCTGCGCCGCCGTCCGGGCGCATGGGGCAAAGCGCCTCGCCCTGACAGATCGCAACGGCCTGTACGGAATCCCGCATTTCCTGGAAACAGCCAGAGACCACGGACTGGAGCCGATAATCGGCGCCGAAGCGCTTCATGGCGGACATCGAGCCGTGCTGCTTGTCCGTGACGAGAAGGGCTACGCCAACCTCTGCCGTCTTCTTTCCGATCTTCACGGCTGCAGCGGCTTCAATCTAGCTGAGAGCCTCGTCACGTACTGCCACGGCCTTACAGTCCTCTCCGACGACCCTGCCGTTCTGCAGTCTGTGCAAAGCCGATCCGGCAAAGATGTTTTCGTCGAACTCTCGCCCGGCCACGGGATGCAAAGAGCTTTGGCTCTGTCGCGGGAGCTTCAACTGCCGCCGGTGGCGACCACACGAACGGTCTTTCTTGAGCCGGACGATTACGAACTGCACCGCGTGATCCGGGCCATCGCCCTGAATACAAAAATCTCAAGGCTTTGCGCCGAGGATACGGCTTGCGCCAAGGATCGTCTGCTGTCGCCGCAGCAACTCCGGGATCTTTTTCCCCATTGTCCCCAGGCGCTCGATAATACGGTTCGCATCGGTGCGCAGTGTAAAACCGACTGGGACTTCTCCGACACCGTTTTCCCCGCCTACCAGGGATTGTCCGTCAGCAAGGCGGATGAAGAGCTGGAGAGGCGCAGCCGGGAGGGCGTGCAGTGGCGCTACGGCGGAACCGACGAACGGGTGGAGGCCAGGCTCGGGAAAGAGCTGGCGATCATCCGCGAGAAGGGCTTCGCCCACTACTTCCTGGTGGTGGAGGAGATTGCCAGACAGTCTCCGCGCACCTGCGGACGGGGAAGCGCCGCAGCGTCCCTTGTTGCCTACTGTCTGGGGATCACCCATGTCGATCCCATTCGCCACAACCTTTTTTTCGAGCGTTTTCTCAATCCCGGGCGGGTCGATCCTCCCGACATCGACATCGATTTCCCCTGGGACGAACGCGATGCTGTCCTCGATTTTGCTTTCTCGCGATACGGCGACCGCCGCGCAGCAATGGTCGCCAACCAGATCGGCTTCAAGGGCAGGGCGGCCGTGCGCGAAGTCGCCAAGGTCTATGGCATGCCAGCGGCTCAAATCAAGTCGGTCACCTCCCGTATCTCGGGCAGCTGGAAGGCCAGTCAGACGGCAGGCGCAATCAAGCATCATCCTCTCTTCCAGGGGGAGTCGCTCTCCGACGACTGGGCGACCATCCTGCGCGTCGCCGGTCGCCTGAAGGGGCAGCTTCGCCATCTCTCTTTGCACTGCGGCGGACTGGTCGTCGTGCCGGATGAGATCCGCCGCTACGTTCCGGTGGAAGTCTCCGCCAAAGGGCTTCCGGTCATCCAGTGGGAAAAGGACCAGACCGAAGCGGCCGGCCTGGTCAAGATCGACATCCTGGGCAACCGATCGCTGGCAGTCATCCGGGATGCTCTGGAAGCCGTTCGGAAGAATACCGGTCTGGAGATCGATTATGCATCCTGGCAGCCGCTGGAGGATACCGGGACAAAAGATCTTCTGCATTCCGGAGAGACGATGGGGTGTTTCTACATCGAATCCCCGGCGACGCGTCAACTGCTCAAGCGGATGTGGATCGCCAATCCGAGAGCGGAAGAGTGCGATCTGTTCGAGCATCTCGTCATGGCGTCCTCCATCATCCGTCCGGCCGCAAACGCCTTCATCCGCGAATTCGTGGCCCGTATGCGCGGCAAGAAGTGGGCGCCGCTCCATCCTCTGCTGGCAGAGGTGCTTGACGAAACCTACGGCATCGCCATCTACCAGGAGCAGATCACACAGATGGCCATGGCCCTGGCCGACTTCTCGGCCTACGAGGGCGATCAGCTTCGCAAGATCATCAGCAAAAAGCACAAGGAGAAGAAGCTGGCTGACTACCGGCAGATGTTCCTGTCGGGAGGACGGCAAAAAGGGATCGCGGACGAGATCCTGCAGACCATCTGGGAGCAGATCCTCTCCTTCGGCGGTTACTCCTTCTGCAAGCCGCATTCGGCCTCCTACGCCATGGTAAGCTGCAAGTCCGCCTGGCTCAAGGCCAACTACCCGGCCGAGTTCATGGCGGCGGTCATCTCCAACCAGGGCGGTTTCTACTCTCCGTTCGCCTATCTTTCCGAGGCAAGGCGCAAAGGACTGGAGGTTTTTCCTCCGGATATCAACGACAGCGATTTGCCCTACACCGGAGCCGGAAGCGGATTGCGCGTCGGCCTGATGCAGATCCAGGGCCTCAGCACTCATGCCGTCAAAGAGCTTCTTCTGAAGCGGGAGCAGAAAGGGCCCTTTCTGGGGTTTAACGATTTTCTCGACAGAGTGAAAATGGCTCCCTCGGATGCACTCCTTCTGGTCAAGGCCGGATGTTTCGACACCCTTGAGGGAATGCAGAGGCGCCCGGGTTTGATCTGGGAGCTGCTGGCCCGTCAACGGCGGTTTGACAGCAGCGGAAGCGGTCTGCTCTTCGAGTCGAACGATGCCCCTTTGCCGAACCCGGTATCTTACGATGACAAAACGATACTGCGCCAGGAGGTGGAGACGACGGGCATGCTGCTATGCTGCCATCCCCTTGTGCTTCACCGGAAGGAAATCGCCCGATTGAAGCCGGTGCGGGCCGACCGGATGTCGGAATGGGTCGGACGCTATGTCAGCATGATCGGGTGGTGGGTGACGGGAAAGACGGTCCGGGACAAGAACGGCCGCCCCATGGAATTCGTCTCCTTCGAGGACACGAGCGCCATATACGATGTGACATTCTTTCCCCGGGCCTACGAGAGATTCTGCAGGAAGCTGACGCGCCACCGCCCCTACCTGCTCAAGGGGAAGATCGAAGAGGATTTCGGAGTGGCCACCCTGAACGTGGAATGGGTCGGCTTTCTGGACGAAGAAAGAGCCGGCGGCTAACCGGTTCCGATGTTGTACTGCGGTCGGGAGAGGTCCAGCAGGTCGGCATCGGAATCGTCCCGGCTATCCAAAAAACGGCTCAGGATCTTATAGCTGTCGAGGTCGAAAGGCAACGGGGAAGGGCAGGAGAGGATCTCCCGAAGGCGATCTTCGCTGTCGGCCGTTCCGAGATGACACCAGCGGTCGAAAACATGGATGTCGGTCCTGTCATCCTTCGGGGACCGCTCCCGGATACCCACCGGCCCCGAAAAAGGCCAGGAACGCATTTTCAGAGCGGCGAGGGCATTGACCAGCCTGGCCTCGTGCAGAGGCAGCGGCTCTTTGCCGACGCAGGCTCCCCGGCATTTTTTGATCTGGTAATTGAAGCACGCCCCGGCGCCTTTGTCCAGGCCGAGCACACGATTGCAAAGTCCCTGATCCTGAATGATAGCCCGCAGACCCTCTTCAGCCTTGCGCCGGGAACGGAACAGGCCGAAGAGACCTTCCAGGTCTTCACCGCAAAGCCCCCTGTGGGATACGATCTGCGGTTTTGACCCGTCATTTTTACCCGACACCAGCCGTATTGAAAAAAGGTCCCGGGTGCGTCTGAGCCGGCGGTTGTGAATGGGCGTCATATCCTTGACCAGTCTTGCCTCCAGAAGCAGCGCCCCCAACTCTCCTGCCGTCTCTATAAAATCGATACGCCGGACTTGCTGAGAGAGGCGCATCCCCTTGTGGCCCCGATGGTCTTCGGAGAAATGCGAGTTGACCCTCGAGCGGATGTCGATGCTTTTGCCGACATAGAGAATCGCATCGTTTTCGCCGTAGAAAAGGTAGACCCCCGCAGATGATGGAAGCTGCTCGATCTGTTCGGGGGGAAGGTGAGGAGGAAGACTTTGTTTCTTCAACTGTTTTTGAAGGGCCTTCTCAATGATGTCCGGAGACTGATCGAGGCGGACCTTTTCAAAAAACATCCAGGTCGCTCGTGCATCCCCCAACGCCCGGTGACGATCTTGAGCACTGAGACCGTGTCGCTCGATGAGCGTATCCAGGTTATGTCTGGAGTGCTGAGGATAGATCGTTCGGGAAAGCTTCAGGGTGCAAAGGGTTTTCTCCTGGAATGACATACCAAGGCGCCGGAATTCGCTTTTCAGAAAGCCGGTATCGAACCGGGCGTTATGGGCGATGAGAACTTTTCCGCAGAGCCTGTCGTACAGCTCGTCGGCGAGCTCTTCAAACCGTGGTGCCTCGGCAACCATGGTCGTGGAGATTCCGGTGAGTTGTTCGATGAAGGAGGAGATGGACTTGCCGGGGTTGACGAGTGTGGACCATTCCTCAACCAGTTCGCCGTTGAGAACTTCACAGAGACCGATCTCTGTGATCCGGTCACGCGATGCGTTGGTGCCTGTGGTTTCAAGATCGATAAAAACGAGGCGGTCCGGGATCATTCGGGAAAACCTTGCGAGAGAGGAATTATTGTGGGACCGAAAACCTCATTATAATAAAGGATTCCGACCCTTCCGGTCAACTTGACTCGGCCGGGTCGCAGAAAGACTTTTCTTTTACCACTCCTCTGTAACTCAGCAGGCTCCAGCGCTTCTTTTCTCTGCATGCCATGCTAGACTTTTAGGTATGCAAGCCGTTCCACATTGCTTTCTGGGTGGCACCCCTTTCATCCGGACTTCCCGGTCTCTTCCGGAGGGAGAAACTGGATTCAAACTTATTAAGTCCAAGGAGAATGCATGTTTGATGACCGCATCACGCTCTTTACCTTGTTCGGGTTCAAGGTCCAGGTCGATGCCAGCTGGATCGTCATCGCACTGCTTGTGACCTGGTCCCTGGCCACCGGCTATTTCCCCGGCAGTTATGAAGACCTTGCGCCCGGCAGTTATTGGCTCATGGGGATCGTCGGAGCGGCAGGCCTGTTCGCTTCGATCATTTTTCACGAGTTCTGGCATTCAGCGGTCGCCCGGCATTTCGGCCTGCCCATGAAAGGGATCACCTTGTTCATTTTCGGCGGCATCGCCGAGATGAGTCAGGAGCCGGATCGACCGAAAACCGAATTTCTTATGGCCGTCGCCGGGCCGGTGGCGAGTGTTTTGCTTGGGTTCGGTTTTTATGGCCTTCAGACTGTGACCCAGGCAGGGGGAGAACCCACCATACTGAGCGGTGTCTTCGGCTATCTGGCTTTCATCAACTGGTTGCTTGCCGGGTTCAATATATTGCCGGCATTTCCCCTCGACGGCGGACGTATTCTTCGTTCCATTCTGTGGTCGATTCGAGATGATTTGATGTGGGCCACACGGGTTGTCTGTCGAATAGGCTCCGGCTTCGGCATCGCATTGATCGCCCTGGGAGTCATCACCATGCTGGGAGGGTACATGATCAATGGAATCTGGTATGTCGTTATCGGTTTGTTCCTGCGCGGTGCGGCAACATCTTCCCGGCAGCGCCTCGAGAAACAGTTATCCGAGGAGTAGCGGACATTTTCGGCTGAACAACTTTTGCAACCAGCAGATGTTCTGATACGGTTTTGTTGAGAGATAAGATTGGAGAATCCTAGTATTTGTCTTCAAAGCAGACGGAAAACCCAAATGACAGAGGAGTCTTATTATGGCACCGACAAAAAGTGTTTTCAGGACAGATGAGGAAACGAAAACAGCAGTGGTCAATGAACTTCGCTGGGACAGCCGAATCGACGCCTCCAAGGTCTCTGTGGAGGTGAATGACGGGATTGTCCTGCTTACGGGTACGGTCCCGAGCTACGGGGCTCTCATTGCTGCCGGAACTGATGCCTGGAAAGTTGCGGGAGTTCAGGGTGTCGACAACCAGCTCACAGTCCGATTGCCTGATGTCCCGCCAATACCGAGCGACTCAACAATACAGAGCAATGCAGAGCGCACGCTGGAATGGAACCCCGATATCGATTCCGTCAACATCAGGATCTTCGTCAACGATGGACTTATTACACTGACCGGAACTGTCCCCAGCCACTGGGAAAAGACAAAGACGGAGGAACTCGTTGGCACCCTGGCCGGAGTGATTTCCGTTAAAAATGAATTGGCTGTGGTGCCCACAGAAAATATCCCTGATGAAATGGTCGCAGAAGAAATAGTCGATGCGCTGAATCGCAGCGTCCTTGTAGAAGCCGAAAAAATAGATGTCACCGTCAATCGGGGGATAGTGACACTCAGGGGCACGGTACCGACAGCGGCTGCCCGTCTTGCAGCCTATCGAGCGGCAAGTCACACGGCGGGCGTCGTGAGTGTGGAGGACGACCTCATCGTTGGGCCGTAAAAGAAAAGAGCCCGCAATCAGATGATTGCGGGCTCTTTTAATTTTTCTCGAGCCCTTATTAAATTTACAGAAGCGATGCACTACCTTTCCTTTCCTTTCCTTTCCCAAAATCTTTTCCCAGAGATCCCAATCTCGGTTTCGGCCATAGTCAACCGAAAATATATTTTTAAAATATATTTCCCCCCTTTAAGTATTTCTTGACAATTAAAATATATTTGATAAATAATTAAATCGAAATGAAATAAGCTTCATCCGGCAATTCGCCTTCATAAACGAAACGGCTACCGGGGTAAGCCGACCGGAAGGCTGAGAGAGGACGTATGAAAGAAAAGACAGATTATCCGCTTGGCGGACGCATCCGCGAAGTTCGCCGAAAACGAGGTCTCACACAGAAGGAATTTGCGCAATCCCTGGGTATTGCTCAGGGATATCTGAGTAGTATCGAACGGGGAAGACAGGCTCCGTCGGATACACTCATGATCGCCTTGAGGCATCTTTACAGGGTCGATGCCCGCTGGCTTGAATCGGGGGAGGGAGAACCGGGCACTGAGCCCCTTGCTACGCCAAGGTTGTCGGCGGGAACGCCCCTGCTCAAATCGATTTCTGCAGACTTTCCCGGAGAGGTAAAGCCGGAGGACATCCTCGGACATGTCTCCCTGCCCGGGAGCAGTCCGGATGAATTTGCGATGATTGCCTACGGCGACTTCATGGCTCCGACTATACAGGACAACGACCTGGTTCTATTCAGGCCGGGAGGCGAGGCCGGAAACGGAGACATCGTACTGGTGAACAGCAAATGGGGAGACATTTTACTTCGCCGCTACCGGGTCAATGATGACGGAATCTGGCTGACCCCCGACAACAGTGCGTATACACCTTTTCAACCGGAGGCGGATTTTCGCATCCTGGGCACCGTGACGGATGTATGGAGAAAGATGAAACTGTAAGTGCTGAATCCTGTTGCCCCATAGCCATTTCTTCGATCAGCAGTAGCACCAGACCTAGATGCGGAGCTTAATCAGGGCTGGTGAGTTTTTGTAATGAATTTTTTTATCCGGAGGCGTTGAATGCTCGAACTCACTTTGCTCGATGAGATGATTATTGTTCTTTATCTCGGCGGCGTCCTGTGTATCGGACTCTGGGCGGGACGCAGGGTCCACACCCTGGAAGAGTATGCCGTTGCCGGGCGCAACTACAACGCTCTGATCATCGCTGCCACTCTTTCAGCCTCCTTCATTGGCGGCGGCTTCACCATGGGCAATGCGGAGAAGGTCTTCGTGGTCGGTATCGTCAATGTCGTCGTCCTCTGGGGTTTCAGCCTCAAAGAATTGCTGGTCGCCCGTTACATCGCTCCGAATGCCGGCCGTTTTCCTACGGCTATTTCCGTCGGCGATGTCATGGAGGTCGATTACGGCAAAATCGGCAAAATCGTAACCGGCATATTTTCCGTACTGCTCTGTGCGGGCATCCTCGGCGCACAGATCGGTGGTATGGGTTATCTCTTCAACCTCTTCCTCGGTATATCTGTGCCGAAAGGCATCATGATCGGCATGGGGATCATCCTGGTTTATGACACGATCGGCGGTATGCGAGCGGTGGTTGCCACCGATGTGGTGCAGTTCGTCATACTCTCCATCGGCATGCCTCTGGCCCTGTTCATGGGGATATCCAGTCTGGGAGGGATCGACGCGATGACCTCCCGCCTGCCGGAAGGGCATCTGAATTTTTTCAGCAACATTACTCCTCTCCAGTTCGCCTCCCTCTTTCTCACTTTTTTGCTGGGAGAGACTCTTGTTCCCCCTTACGTCCGGCGTCTCTTCATCAGCAAAGACAACAAGGCCATCTGCCGGGGCACGCTTTGGAGCGGCCTCTACTCGATCCCTTTCTTCGCCATTACCGGTGCCCTCGGTCTGGTCGCCCTGGCCATCGAACCTGAGCTCAATCCCAACATGGCGATTCCCTATGTTGTCGAAACGGTTCTGCCGATCGGGCTTCGGAGTCTGGTCATTGCCGGGATCATCGCCGTGGTGATGTCCTCGGCGGACTCTTTTCTCAACAGCGCCTCCGTCGCCTTTGTCAACGACATCGTCAACCCTCTGCGCAAGGAGAACCTCAGTGAACGGAAAGGCTTGGTCTGGGCCCGACTGGCCACTCTGGTAACCGGCACCCTGGCGATCATTTTCGCCATCCGTATCCAGAGCCTTCTCGACATCCTCATCTATGCCTACAATTTCTGGTCGCCGATCATCCTGGTTCCGCTGGCAGCCACCCTGCTGGGCGTGAAGACATCCAGGAGCGCCTTCTGTGCCGGGGCGGGCGCCGGGATCCTGGGCGTGTTCCTCTGGAACGTCCTGCTCGGTGCTCCCGGCGGATTCGACGGTCTGTTGATCGGAGTGTTTGCCAACTTCACCGCCTTCAGCCTGGTCAATCGTTTTAACGGGAAAAAAGGGGACACCGACCGCATCGTTGCAACCCGGGAACAAGATCACTTGTTCAAGAGAAAAGATCAATGAAGATAATGATTTTCAAAATGGCGAGTCGCTTTTTGAAAAGATTTTTCGAGATGTAGACCGGGCAGGTGATGGGGCTATTCCCGGTGCCTCGCCCCACCCGATTTCTCCGTAGGAGATTCCTGATCATGCCGTTGAACGCGTTCTTCAGAACGATATCGATTGCCCTGACTGCTCTGACCCTCCTCACCGGCTGCGCCAATTCCTCGCCGGAATCCAGGACTGAACCGGATCCGGTCACGCTGGAGGCCAAAATCGGCCAGATGCTGATGGTCGGTTTCCGCGGGATGAGGGTGGACAAGGGGCACTTCATCGTCCGCGATATCCGCCGGCATAACCTGGGCGGTGTCGTCCTGTTCGACTACGATGTCCTGAGCGGGCAGGCAGTGCGAAATATAGGATCCCCGGAACAGGTCGAGGACCTTATTGCATCCCTGCAAGCTGCGTCTCCTACGCCCCTGCTGGTGGCTGTGGATCAGGAGGGCGGACGCGTGGCGCGTTTGAAGGAGCGCTACGGCTTTCCGCCGACCGTCTCCCACGGCGAGCTGGGGCGGATCGACGATCTAGAGACGACCGCCCGGGAGAGCGGCGATCTGGCCGGGACACTGGCCGATCTCGGCTTCGGCCTCAACCTGGCGCCGGTGGTCGACCTCTGCGCCAACCCTGACAACCCGGTCATCGCCGGGCTCGACCGCTGCTTCTCGGCCGATCCGGAGAAAGTGGCGACCTACGCCCTGGAATTCATCGGGGCGCATCACCACCATGGGGTTCTCACTACTCTCAAGCACTTTCCCGGCCACGGCAGCTCTCGCACCGACTCGCACCTCGGTTTCACCGACGTCACCGAGACCTGGACGCGGAGCGAACTCGAACCCTACGCCCGGATCATCGAGGCAGGAGAAGCTGACGCCGTAATGACCGCCCACGTCTTTAACGCCCGCCTCGACCAAGACTATCCCGCAACCCTCTCCCGAAAGGTCGTCACCGGCATTCTGCGGGGAAAACTCGGCTTCGAGGGGGTGGTCATCTCCGACGACATGCAGATGGGCGCCATCGCCGACCATTACGGCCTGGAGACGGCGATCCTGAGGGCAATCGAGGCGGGGGTGGATATCCTCGTCTTCGGCAACAACCTTGAATACGACGAAGAGATCGTCCCCAGGGGCGTCGGAATTATCCAAGATCTGGTGGAGACCGGCATCATCAGCGAGTCGCGCATCGATGAATCTTATACGCGCATCATGCGCTTGAAGGGGCGCCTCACGCAGATCACCCCGACACAGGAGAAGTAATTCATGATATACCTTTCATCTCTGACTCTGCCAACCTTGGGTCGTATTTCGTTCTGCCTGCTCGCGTCCGCCCTGCTTTTCCAGGCAGGGACCGGAGTCGCCTCGGCCGCCCCGGTCCATGCTACAGGATACAGCTGGCAGACGGTGTTGGAGCAGAACGACCGAACGCTCACCTACTCCTTCGACCTGAACGGCGGGTTAGCGTGGCAGGGGCAAACCACGGAGCCGCTCGACGAGCAGTTCGCCCACATCCCGCAGTGGCGGGACGCGTTCCGCCAGGTGTTAGCCAACTGGGGGGAGCCAGCCGACATCACCTTCGTCGAGGTGGATGACAGCGGTGACGATCTGGGGGCGCCGGACGCGCAGGGGACGATCCGCTTCTCAGCGCATCCGTTAGAGAAGGCCCTCACTTTCGCCGCAGCCGAAGTGCCCGTACCCACCGGGGTGACTGAAGAAAGTTCCGGTTCCAGTAAATGGGGGGATATCGATTTCAATTCGACGTATGCGCAGGGGTGGGATATCCAGCGACTCGGGGGGCTGACAAGCCATGAACTGGGGCATGCCCTTGGGCTCATCGGCCACAACCTGAATCCGGACTCGGTCATGTACGGGTTGGGAGGATACCATGCCTTTGCCCCGAGCGAGCAGGATCTGGCCGATATCCGCGCCATCTATTTCCCACAGAATGCCCCGGCGGAGGTCCTGTCCGAACCGGTCGTCGATGGAGAGCGGGACGGGTTTGCCGTCGCCGATGGCACCACGGAGGCAAAGACACCGGTGATCGTCACCGGCAGCGGCCGCATTATCACCGCCGGCGAGCAGAAAACCGCCATCAAGGGACTCGGGATCTCCCTGGCGGACGAGAACTACGGATTCGATCATCGGGATCTGAAGATGGAAGAGGGCAGTCGGATCGAAACCGCCGGCCACACCGCCTACGGCATCGCCTCCGGCGATTTCAATGCCATCGCGATCGACGGTTTTATCTCCACGGACGGATATTCCGCCGACGGCGTCGCGCTCATGGGCCGCGACAATACCGTTCGGACCGGTCCATCGAGCCTGATCCGGACGCACGGCGACAGCGGCAACGGCATCTTCCTCGGCGGTGGAATTGACGCTGCAGGCATTCACCGGGGCAACGTGGTGATCGCGGAGGGTCGCATCGAGACCAGCGGAGCCGGTGCCGGCGGCATCTACGCGGCCGGCTATTCCGACCTGACCCTCAACGGCAGCATCGCCACCTCCGGCACACACGCGCCCGGTATCGGTACGGATCAGTTCGGTCACCTGAACATCGTCGTGAACCGGACCGCTACCATCAAAACCACCGGAACGGACGCTTGGGGCATTCAGGTACGGCAGGAAGACAACCGGATTGCAATGAACGGCGCCGTCACCACTTCCGGCGCGGACGCTTACGGCATTTACACTCATGTAGGATTTGACAACGACATTGTATCGAGCGGCTCGATCACCACCGCGGGTAAAGCCGCACACGGCATCTTTGCTTTCTTAGGGAACGGCAACGAGATTGTATCGAGCGGTACAATCAGCACTTCGGGTGGAGACGCCTACGGTATCCTTGCCCTTGGTGAAAACGGTTCAATCATCTCGGAAGGCGAAATCGTCACGGAAGGCAAAGCGGCGCATGGACTGGGTGGATCAGGCTCCGGGCACCGGCTGGAGAATCGGGGGTCGATTACGACGCGGGGAGACCAGGC
>JAWOCM010000069.1:0-87834 GCA_046483795.1 Desulfuromonadales bacterium
AAAAGAGGTGTTGCGGAAAATCGAGCAGACGGGCGAGCGTCTCGATCGGCTGCGACAGAGCGATCAGGCTGATCCCGGGGAGATAAAGAGCCTGGAAGAGAGGCTCGAAGAGTTGCAGAAGCGACACAAGGATTTCGTGGTCAAGGATGAGTTCTCACGAATTTATTCCGAAAACGGTGCCGTCGGCTACAATGCCTTTACCAGCAAGGACCTGACCACCTACACGGTTTCTCTTCCCGCCAACAAACTGGAGTTGTGGGCCGCTCTAGAATCGGATCGGTGGAATAACGCGGTGCTGCGGGAGTTCTATACCGAACGCGAGGTGGTGCGCGAAGAGCGTCGGCGCTCCTACGAGAGCAATCCCCGGGGCATGCTCTATGAGCGGCTTCTGGCGACGGCCTTTACAGTACATCCCTACCGGAACCCGATCATTGGCTGGGACAGCGATATTGCAAACCATTCTCTGGAGGAAACGCGGCGTTTTTTCCGTAAGTACTATGCTCCGGCCAACATGGTCATCGCCCTGGTCGGGGCGATCGATCCCTCGGAGGCCGAAAATCTGGTACGACGCTATTTCGGGGCTATGGACCCCGGTACGCCGGTTTCACCGGTGACCGCGAAGGAGCCGCCTCAAAGGGAGCAGAAGCGCACCCGGATCTATTTCGATGCCGAAGAGCAACTTGCCATCGCCTTCCACAAGCCTACGCTGCCGCATCGCGACGATTACGTGTTCGACCTCATCGATCAACTGCTCAGCCAGGGACGCACCTCGCGACTGCATCGTTCGCTGGTCGTAGAGAAGCAACTGGCGTCCTCCGTCAATACCTATGTGGCACCCGGCGCCCGTTATCCGAACCTCTTCGTCGTCTCGGCAAAGCCCCGGCACCCCCACACCGCCGAGGAGGTCGAGGAGGCCGTCAACGAGGAACTTCAGAAACTGGCAAGCGAGCCGGTCAGCGAAGAAGAACTGGAGAAAGCCCGCGTTCAACTGCGGACCGCCCAGGTGCGCCGTCTGAAGGATAACAGCACCCTCGCGCGGATGTTGACCTATTACCAGGTCGTCGCCGACGACTGGCGTTACCTGGTCGAATACGACCGCAATATAGCCACCGTGACCGCCGAAGAGATCATGGATGTCGCCCGGCGCTACTTGACCCCCGAAAACCGCACCGTGACCGTTATCGGCCGAAAGGATGGCATGTAATGCGTTTCACAAGGATTTTACCGTTTCTGCTTGTATTGTTTCTGGCCGGCTGTGCGGGCAAATCGGAGCCGGTGCATCCGGACCAGATGGAATTTCCCCCCCTGGTCTTCCAGACCCCCGAGGTCGACCGTGAAGAATTGGACAACGGGATGTTCCTGTACCTGCAGGAGAATCGCGAATTGCCCCTTGTCGAAATTACGGCGCTGGTCGGGGCCGGCTCGATCGGAGAGCCGGCGGAGAAGGCCGGCCTGGGAAGCCTCTTCGCCACGGCTCTGGAAACAGGAGGGGCCGGAGACAGAAAACCCGGACAACTCGAGGCATTGCTCGAACAGATAGCGGCCCGACTGAACGTCTCCACCGACACCTACACCACGACAATCCGGCTGTCGCTGCGGGCCGAGGATCTGCCCATCGGCCTGGAGATTCTCTCCGATATCCTCAGGCAGCCACGGTTCGATGCCGATCGTCTCGAGGTAGGGCGTCGCCAATTGATCGAAAGGATCCGACGGAGAAACGACGATCCCTCTTCGGTTGCGTCGCGGCTTCTTCGCGAAAATGTCTATGGCGAACATCCTCTGGGTGTTTCACCGGTGGAAGAGAGCGTTAACCGCATCGAAAGGCAGGATCTTCTTGCTTTTCACAGTGAATTCTTCCATCCGAACAATCTGAAGATTGCAGTCACCGGGGATTTCCAGAAAGCAGACCTGTTTTCCGGGCTTCAGGGGGTGTTTGACAACTGGCCCACCGGAGACTTCGATCGGCAGACCATCCCGCCGGTGGATGCTGAATCGCAGGGGCAGGTCGTGGTGGCGACCAAGGAGATCCCCCAGACGACGATCGTCATGGGGCATCTCGGTATCGACAAGGACGATCCGGACCTGTTCCCGGTGCGGGTCATGAATTACATTCTCGGCGGCAGCGGCTTCAATTCACGCTTGATGCGCGAGGTCCGGTCCAACAGGGGATTGGCCTATTCCGTCTACTCCCGCTATCAGGCCGGCCGGCGCCTGCCGGGGATGTTCGTCGCCGGCAGTGAAACCGGCAATGCCACAACGATCGAGGTGGTCCGGCTGATGCGTCGTATCATGAAGCAGATGAGACAGGAGCCTGTCTCCGGGGAGGAACTGGAACTGGCCAAAGAAAGCCTGGTCAACTCCTTTGTCTTTGCGTTCACAGATATGCATTCGGTCGTCGCCCGCAAAATGCGTCTCGATCATTTCGATTATCCCGAGGACTACCTGGAGACTTACCGGGAACGGGTTGCTGCCGTCACAGCCGAGGATGTTCTTCGGGTCGCTCAAGCCCATATCCATCCTGATCATTTGAAAATCGTTCTTGTCGGTTCTCCCGATGAATTCGAGACGCCCGTCGATTCCCTCGATTTCCCTGTCGAGGAGGTTTCAATCAAGGGGGAAGAGAACAATTGAAAGAAGTAAACGATACAGGAATGTTCATTTAATTGAAAAAGCCTCGTTTTATGTTCTAATAGAATCATGATTTGAAAGGTCTTATCGACCGGTTCAGGAGGGCTCATGCAGATTGATGTTCTTGTATTGATTATCACTGTGGCAGTCGTTGTCGTTGCACTGTTTCTCATCCCCACCCTTATTCAGATTAAAGCGACCGCTCAGCGGATGGAACGTTTGGCGGAAGAAGCCGAACGCGAGATCATTCCTGTCGCACGCCAGCTCAGGGAAACCTCGGAGCATTTAAACAAAATATCGCGTGATGCCGGTCGTGGTTTTGAAGAACTGGAGCCCTTTATCGAGTCGATAGGCGACGTGGGTCAGTTCCTGCATCGATTTACCGGGGTGGCTCGAGGCGAGCTGGGGCAGTCGACCGGCAATGTCCTCGGTCTTTGGCTCGGGTTAAGAGCAGCCAGCAAAGTCCTGCTCAAGGATCTTCATAAAACCAAAAAAGGAGAGTGATTATGTCAGATGATTGTCGATACGACGGTGGAGGTTCGGGTTTCATGCCATTCATCATGGGAGCAGCCATCGGTGCCGGACTGGCCCTGGTGTTCGCTCCGCGTTCCGGAGAGGAAACGCGACAAAAGGCGAACGATGTAGCCGATGATGTCCGGGAGAGAGTTCGTAAGATCATCGACGATGCCGAAGAGCGGATCAAGGAGACTGTCGATGAGAGCCGTGAAAATTTCGATGAAAAGAAAGAGGTCTTTGCTTCGGCCATTGCCGCCGGCAAAGAAGCCTATGAAGAGGGGCAAAAGAAGCACGAGACTGAAGGCTGATCAAATCCCAGGAAAAAGCCCACCTCGGTGGGCTTTTTCATTTCCGGTGCAAAGGCAGGGCGAATGGACCTGAAAAAAGCCTGGTCCGACCTGGCTTCTTATCTGAAAAGAGATATCTGGGAGGTCGACGTTAGAGGACTGCGCACCGGTAAGCGCATGGCGATCCGCACGTCGCAGGTCGTATCGGTTGTCCTGCGCGATTTTTTCGCCGATCAGTGCGTGGTGCGCGCCGGATCCCTGTCTTTCAACACCCTTCTGGCACTGGTCCCCCTCCTAGCTCTGATGTTTTCCCTGTTCAAGGGGGTTGGTGGAGTCGAGTCGACCCTGCAGCCATTTTTGGTCGAGCAATTGACACTCGGTTCACCGGACATCAGCGAGCGGATTCTCGGTTACGTCGAAAACATCAGTGCGGGACAAGTCGGTGCCGTCGGACTGGGGGCTCTGATCCTCTCTGTTATTGCCCTGCTGAACAATGTCGAGAAAAGTTTCAATCATGTCTGGGGAGTGAAGGAGACCAGGCCGTTCTTCCGAGTTTTCGCCTACTATTCGTCTTTGGTCATCGTGGGTCCGGTTTTCCTAATGGCCGCCATTTCGATGACGACTTCCCTGAAAAATCAGGCTTTCGTCCAGATTCTGCTTGATCAACCCGTTGTCGGAACAACGGCATACCTTCTCTTCCAGATCGTCCCCTTTCTGGTCATGTGGTTTTTTTTCACCTTTATCTATCTTTTTATTCCCAACCTGAAGGTTAACCTGAGCGCTGCCGTTATCGGCGGAATTTGCGCCGGCACTCTCTGGATTCTCACCCAGGGACTTTACGTCGATCTGCAGATCGGAGTCTCCCGTTACAACGCCATTTACGGAACGATGGCAGCGTTGCCGATCCTGATGATCTGGATATTTATCTCCTGGCTGATCGTTTTTCTCGGCCTGGAGATGACCTATGTGTTCCAGAATCTCTCAAGCATTCGTCGGGAATATCGCGGCGAGAGAGCAAATTTTGCAAGCCGCGAAATGGTGGCACTGACCCTTCTTCTGGTTATTACCCGGAATTTCTATGCCGGCGGGAAACCCTGGAGTCTTGAAGAGTTGTCACGGATGCTTGATATTCCTCCCCGACTGGGGCGAAGCATGGTCAACGAGTTGGTCGATCTGGGGTATTTGAGCGAGGCACGCACTTCGGAAAAGGGGGACTTCGGATATCAGCCGGCCCGAGCTCCCGATCAAGTCACTGTTTTCGAAGTTCTACAGGCTCTGCGGGAGGATGGATCCCGTTTCGTCAGGCAGCGTTCGCAGTCTGAATTCCGTCTGGTCAGTTCGATCGAGGATAAACTAAAGGAGGTCGACCGGCAGGCCCTTGATGGAATGACCCTTCTCGATCTGGCGCAGTCGAGTATGGAGAGCGAGGAGCAAGAGGCCGGAAGCTGATCAAGAACGTCCGTTGGAGACTTTAGAGAAGAAGTTTTGAAGTTTACCAGGTTTCCAGGGAAAAGGAGCCGTTCTCAAGAACGGCATAGGAGTATTGGTCGATCCAGTCTCCCAGGGCGATGATCGTGCCTTCGGGGGTTTTTTGTATAAAGGGAGTATGAAAATGCCCCGAAATAACGCCGTCGAAACCTTCTGTCAGTTTTCTCTCACCGAAGGCCGAAACCATCTCTCTTGCGCTGTGCCTGTTGTTATAGGAAGAATGTTTCTTCTGGCTCTGGCGGCTTCCCCATCTGGCGATGGACCAGGCCAGGTCAGGGGGGATCAGGCTTTTCAGGATTTTGAAAGGACGACTTCGAAGGAGCCGGCGCAACAGGCGGTAGCCTTTATCTGATGTGTCGATCAGATCGCCGTGAATGATCAGCAGGCACTGGTTTTCAACCTCGATTTCTCCGCCGTCGGGAAAGATTCTGGCCTCGAGAACCTTTTCGAAATAAGGGCCGAGATGGAAATCGTGATTGCCTTCAACATAGACGATTTCGGTGCCGGTTTCCTTGAGGCGGCGCAGGGCGTCCAGGACAGGAACGTAGGGAGAAAAGACGATGTGCCGGTATCCGATCCAGAATTCGAAGATATCCCCGAGAAGGAAAAGAGTTCGCGTTTTTCCTTGCAGGCTGTTCAGAAAATCGAGGAAGCAACGGTAATTTTCCGAAGCGGGATCGGCCAGATGGGCATCTGCGACAAAGACGTCTTTCATAGCTCGAAACTATAATCCTGGGCCTTGAAAATGTCAAGATTGGCAGCCTGTGTCGAATCGCAGGCGGTTGAAGGCTGGGGCGTATTTTACAGACAATTTTCCCTCTGAAGTGGGGTCTGAAAGCCTGAAGACTTGTCCCGAATGGCAAGGGCGGTTATGATGCAGCCGGGATTGCGATCAGAGGGTTGATCCCGCATGGGCTTAACTAGTATCAAGGCGTGCTTCAGGCGGTTTGGAATGATCCAGGAGAACCTCCCATGAAACGCAAACCGATCATTGCCGTTATCGGAGCCGGTCAGGCCAGCCGCTCCGGGTATGAAAGGGCCCGTGAAGTCGGGCGGCAGATCGCAGCCAGCGGGGCCGTCCTTATTAGCGGAGGGCTCGGCGGTATCATGGAGGCGGCCAGTCGGGGGTGCTCGGAGGCCGGCGGGATGGTTGTCGGCATATTGCCGGGCTCCGAGGCCGAAGAGGCCAACGATTACGTCCAGATTGCCCTGCCGACCAACCTTGGACATGCCCGGAATATCGTTATCGCCCATTCGGCCAACGCCCTGGTTGCCGTCGAGGGGGAATACGGTACCCTTTCGGAAATGGCTGTGGCGTTGAAACTGGGACGGCCTGTCGTGACCCTTGATTGCCGCTGGGAAATCGAAGGTGCCGTACCCGCGGCCACTCCAGTCGAGGCAGTCAGTATTGCCCTGGAAAGGATGAATCATAAGTGAGTACCGATAACGGCAAAGAAGAAAAGGAAAATAAAGAGAAGAGCAAAGAGAAGGAAAACATGGTGCGTTCCCGGCACATCTCCAGCGAACTGCTCGACTGGATTGTCGGCAAACGTCGCATCCTCATCGTCGCTCACGACAATCCAGATCCGGATTCCCTGGCGTCGGCCTATGCCCTTCGTCACCTCTTTCTCGTCAAGACAGGACGGGAGTCGACCATTGCCTTCGGTGGCATCATCGGGAGAGGGGAAAACCGGGTGATGGTGGAGAAACTGGAAATCAAAGCGATACCCATCGAGAACGTCGATCTGGCCAGCTACGATGTCATCTGCCTTGTCGATACTCAGCCTGGATCGGGCAACAATTCTTTCCCTGCTGACCGGGACGTGCATGTCGTCATCGACCATCATCCGGAGCGAGAGCAAACCAGGCACTGCCGTTGGGCTGACATTCGTCCCGAGTACGGTGCCAGCGCGACGATCCTTTTCGAATACCTCCTCAGCCAGGAAGTCTATTTCGGCACCAAGCTGGCAACCACCCTGTTTTATGCGATCAAGTCCGAAACCCAGGACCTGGGGAGGGAGTGGACCAAGGCCGACCGTGATGCCTATCTGCATTTGCTTCGTCGGTCGAACAACAGAATCCTTTACGACATCACCCATCCAAAGGCGCCGAGGGGTTATTTTTTGTTTTTCAACAAGGCCCTGGAAAATGCACGGCTCTATGACAAGGTTCTGGTCTTCAACCTTTACGATATCGACAATCCGGATATGGTTTCTGAAATGGCCGATTTTCTGCTGCGTATGGAGGGGGTCGAAGTTACGCTCGGCATGGGACGATTCAAGAAACAGGTTATTGTTTCGATGCGAACGAGCGACCCGGATCTCAACGCCGGCGCAGTCGTCCAGAGAGTTCTCGATGGCCTCGGAACGGCCGGCGGCCATGGCATGATCGCAGGAGGCCAGATCGTTCCTCAGGAGGGGAGTGATGCAGTGCTTCGAGAACTGCAGTCCTCCCTGACCACTCGTCTGCTCAAGGCCCTTGACATGCCTGTCGTCAAGGGAAAAAAACTCATCACGGATTCATAGTCGACCTCCCCCTCTTCGCGTTTCCCCTTTCGATCCCGCAGCTCCTTTATCCGTTTTTCAGGGCTGTGGCTTGGATTGGCATGTTTCGCCATGCAGAGGATTGGTCTTCGCATTGACAGATTCGCGCAGATTGCGGTATAAACGGAGCTCTTCCTCAAGCCGGAGAGATCATGATTCGATATATCTTTTTTTTGTGTATTTTCCTGTCAAGTGCCGCTTCGGCAATGGCGGCCATAGAACTGGGCCGTGAAGGCGATAAATTGCAACGGATCGAGGAGGTCTATCTTCTCGATGGAACCCACTACCTCGATATAGAAGAAGTGTTCGATGCGCTCGATATCAAGGGGGACTGGGATTCGGTCGAGCATGTGTACCGCTTTCGTACCGATGTGGGCCAGGCACAGTTCTATCCCGGTGGCGACTATCTCGTCGTCGGCCAACGGTATATCCCGCTCGACCATTCGCCCCGGTTCATCGACGGTCGACTGCGAATTCCCGAGGAATTCGTCACTGTTCACCTTTCCAATCTGGTCGATGATCCCATTCACTACCGGAATTTCGATCCGCCCGAAGTCAGCGAGCCGGATGAGAAGGGGGGGATCGACGGTCTTTTTTCCTTTCTGCTGCGCAAAAAGGAAAAGAAAGCCGAAAACCCCATATCCCGCGCCCTGGCCATCGACCCAGGCCATGGCGGGACTGACCCCGGCGTGTTCGTTTCCTCGGGTGTTAAAGAGAAAAATGTGAACCTCGCAGTCGCCGAAGAACTGGAAAAGCTGGTCAAGATGGAACTCGGCATTCCGGTTTATCTCACCCGGGATCGGGATTATCGCTTAAGCCGCAAAAAGCGTTTCGAGACTGCGGCCCGTCCCGGGGTCGATGCCTTTATCCTGTTGCATGCCCAGGCTTCTTTCGATTCGGCATTGAGCGGGGTGACACTTGTGGTTCGCTCCGACATGACGGATGGCACTACTGCCACTCCGAAAATACAGGATGGAAACAGCAGGAAGTTGGCCGAAGAAATAAAAGCGGCACTTGAATCGCGCGGCTTTGTGGTCAATGGAATAATCGAAGCGCCGCTGCTGCCGTTGGGACGCGGTAACCTCCCGACCGTTCTGGTTGAAATGGGTTATCTTTCGAATCCCGAAGACCTGCGGCGTTTGCAAAATCCAGAGCAGCAGCAAAGCTTGGCCCATGCTCTTTTTGACGGCGTCAGAAAGTTCAACACCACAACGAAGGAGGCCGGACAGTGAGCAGTAGCGTCGCAAACCGTACCGATGGCCGTTCGGCTGACGAGATACGCCAGGTTAGTTTCGAGCGCAACTTTACTCGTTATGCCGAAGGATCGGTTCTGGTCTGTTTCGGAGAAACACGGGTTCTGTGTAATGCTTCCGTGGAAGAATCGGTCCCATCCTTCATGCGGGGACAGGGACGAGGCTGGGTGACTGCCGAATACTCGATGCTGCCGCGGGCGACACACACTCGATCCGTCCGCGAGGCGGCAAAAGGCAAGATCGGGGGGCGGACCCAGGAGATTCAGCGCCTGATAGGGCGTTCCCTCAGGGCTGTTGTCGATCTGGAAGCTCTCGGAGAGCGCAGCATTCTCATCGATTGCGATGTCATCCAGGCTGACGGGGGAACCCGGACGGCTGCCATCACCGGTGCCTATGTCGCCCTTTGCGATGCGATCGCGACACTGCTGAAAGACGACCTGATTGCCTCCAGTCCGCTCAAAGACAACGTCAGCGCCGTCAGTGCCGGTATTGTCGGCGGAGAACCGATCCTCGACCTCAATTATCAGGAAGACTTTGCTGCAGATGTCGACATGAACTTTGTCATCACCGGCAGCGGGAAGTTTGTCGAGGTGCAAGGCACCGCGGAGGAAGAGCCTTTTTCCCAGTCGCAACTCGACGCCCTGAGCCACCTGGCTCGATGTGGGTGCGGAAAACTGGCCGATTTGCAGAATCGAGCGCTGGAGGACTAGCGTGAAACTGGTGATAGCGACCCGCAATAAAGGAAAAATGCGGGAAATACGTCAGATTCTCGAAGATATCGATGTCGAAATACTGAGCATCGAAAATTTCTCCGGCCTGCCTGAAGTTGTCGAAGATGGCGATACATTTTCTGCCAATGCCCGGAAAAAAGCGGCCACCATAGCCCGGTTGAGCGGATGTCTGACCCTTGCCGATGATTCCGGATTGAGTGTTGATGCGCTTGAGGGAAAGCCGGGGGTTCTGTCCGCCCGATACGCCGGTGAGGACGCCACCGACGCTGAGAATAACCGTAAACTGCTCGAAGATCTTGCCGGGATTCCACCTGAACGTCGCCAGGGAGCTTTTTACTGCGTCATGGCCCTTTGTCGGGCCGATGGTGACTGTCGAACTTTCTCCGGGAAGCTCGAAGGAGAAATCATTGGCAATCCGCGGGGAAATAGTGGGTTCGGCTATGACCCGCTATTTCTGGTCCCTGAATACGACAGGACTCTGGCGGAACTTCCCCTTGAAACGAAAAACCGAATCAGTCATCGGGGACGGGCTCTCAGGCAGGTCGCCAACTATCTGAAGCATCCTTAATGGGTGAATTTTCTTGCTGGAAATTCCCTCGAAGCATGTCATAATGTTAAGAAATTTAATTCGCCCGTACAATAACGTCAAAAATCCAAGGAGGTCAAAGATGAAAAATGTCATCAAAACACTCGTTACCTGCTCAGCCCTTCTGCTGCTGCTCTCGGCTTGTGCCGCCCCGTCTCTCAATGACGAGGATCGCAATCTTCTGAATCAGGCCATTGATTCCAGCCAGGATGCCCAGGAGGCTTCGACGCAGGCCACTGACTCGGCCAACCAGGCTGAGGAATCCGCCAACCAGGCGCAAAGTGCCGCTGACCGCGCAGAAGCTGCTGCAGTCAGAGCTGAAGATGGCGCAACGCAGGCTGAGGACAGCGCACAGAAGGCGGAAGAAGCTTTCGAGATGAGCCTGTCCAAGTAATTCTAGGCACTTACATTTCAGGTCCAACAAGTTGAACCAAGAAGCCGCGAAGCCCTCCGAAAAGCTTCGCGGCTTCTTGTATCTTCAGCTTCTTTCTCTCGGTCCGGGCTGACGATCCTTTCCAATACGTCCGGCCGGCGGCGATCGGGAAATCGGGACGGGAAACCCCTGCTGCTGATCCAGCGCCCCTCGTAAGGTCTTGCGATTTATGCTGTACGGCCAGTTCAGATCGTCCACCTGCTTTTCGATCTCGACGATCAGATCTTCCCTGCTGAATCTTTCCAGATAATCCGGATGTATTTCCAGCCATAGCGTATCATCCCGAATACCGACCTTGGCCGGTTGATAGACAACCCTGACCGGTGTGCCAAGCTTCACCTTGCCGAAGAGGTCTTTGATATCTTCGGGATAAAGACGGATGCAGCCATGACTGACCCGCCGGCCGATGCCGTAAGGTTTATTGGTGCCGTGGATCCCGTGGCCTCGCGGTGTAAAGCGCAACCAGTAATCACCCAGGGGATTGTCTGGCCCTGGAGGTATGAAGGCCGGTTTATCCGGTTGCTCAGCCCGGACAGATTCAGGCACCCGCCAGGTGGGGCGGCTCACTCTCTGGATGATTCCGAACTCTCCCTCAGGCGTTTCGGTGCCTTGCTTCCCGATGCCCACCGGATAGATACGGACTTTGTAAAGCCCGTTCGACTCCCAGATGAGATAAAGTCGATGTTCTGCCAGATTTATGGTGATGCCTGGCCGGGGGGGGGAGGTGAGGATGGACGCATAAGGAAGAACGATGGGTTGGCCCGCCGGCGGACGCCAGGGATCGATGCCCGGATTGGCCTGAACGAGGCCGAGATAGCCAAGTCCCATGTAACGGGCCACCTTGATGAGATTGTCGCCGTCGTCCAGGAAGTAACGCTGATTTTTCCCTATGACCGGGGCCGGACTCTGGCCGACGAGAAAGGATTCTCCTTCGGGGCGGGGATACCACCCTTGGGCCGTTGTTGCGGCAAGAAACAGGGAAGAACAGAAAAAAAAGAAAAAGGATATACGCATAAACTCCATTCCTGAGGGTAAGGGGTTGTCGATAAAAATATCATGGCATTCGCGCCAGGCAAAGACAAGAATGAGGAAAGTGCGCAAGTTCGTAAACTTGACAGTTTCCCGGGACAATGGTAAAAACGGCTGGTTTTATCATCGACGCCGATCAGATCCGTGATGTCGGAGGCGGCATGTCGTGGCCTTCCCTTTAGACCGCAAGCGGATACTGACGCAAGGTCGCTGCATTTTTTAACGAATTGTTTAAAGAATCTGTTCCATTCGAAATTTTCGGGTGGTCATCACACAGGAGGACAAAAACATGGAAAAAACATTCGCCATTATCAAGCCTGATGCTTTTGCCGCCGGGTATGCCGGCAGGATCATCAGCCGTATTTATGAAGAGGGTTTCAAGGTTGTCGGCCTCAAAAAACTCTTCCTGAGCAAGACCGAAGCCGAGGGTTTCTACCATGTCCACAAGGAGCGTCCCTTTTTCGGTGAACTGACAGACTTCATGAGCGGCGGTTCCTGTGTCGTCATGGTTCTTGAAGCTGAAGATGCGGTCAGGAAATGGCGCGATCTCATGGGCGCCACCAATCCTGCCGAAGCAGCCGAAGGTACGCTGCGCAAAGAGTTTGGTGCTTCTATCGGCGAGAACGCTGTTCATGGCTCCGATGCACCGGAGACCGCCTCTTTCGAAATCGGATACTTTTTCTCCGGGCTTGAATTGCTTTAATCTTCCGGTGACTTTCAACTTGTTCCATCATAGCCCTTCGGATACAATCAGGAGGGCTATTTTTATACATAAACCAGGCAGGATCCGATTTGCAGGACAAGGTTGATCTTAAAAATTTCGATCAGAACGATCTCGTCGGGTTTCTTTCCGGTCTGGGGAAGGAACGCTTCAGGGCCGGTCAGATTTTCCGCTGGATCTATCAGCGCGGGGTGACCTCTTTCGCTGCGATGACCGATCTCTCCAAGGATTTCCGCGGTGAACTTGAGCAGCGAGCGACTATATCCGACTGGATTCCGGAGGCTGTTGAAACAAGTCAGGACGGCACGAGCAAGCTGCTTTTCCGGCTGGACGACGGTCAGGCTGTGGAGTCAGTACGCATTCCCATGGAAGGCGGGCGCACGACCCTGTGCATATCGACCCAGGTCGGTTGCGCCATGCGCTGTTCCTTCTGTCTGACCGGTGCTTTCGGGCTGGTGCGCAATCTGACAGCGGCCGAGATCGTCAATCAGGTCTGTTCGGCGGCCAGAGAGGGACACATCAACAACATCGTCCTCATGGGAATGGGCGAGCCTCTGGACAATCTCGACAACGTTGTCAAGGCCGTCTCCATCCTCAACGAAGACAACGGTTTCGGTTTCGGCGCGCGCAAAGTGACCCTTTCTACTTCCGGACTGGTGCCGGCAATGCGGGAGCTGGCACAGCGCGTCCGGGTCAATCTGGCGGTGTCGCTCAATGCCACAACCGATGAGGTGCGAGACCGTCTGATGCCGATCAATCGGCGGTATCCTCTGCGTGAACTGATGTCCGCGTGCCGCGATTTTCCTCTGCCCCCAAGCCAGCGGATCACCTTCGAATACATCCTCATACAGGGCGTGAACGACAGCGTTGCGGATGCCAGGCGCCTTGTGAAGCTGCTGCACGGCATCAAAGCCAAGGTCAATCTGATCCCGTTCAACGAGCACGAGGGGTCGGCTTTTCTCTCCCCCTCCGAAGATGCTTTGCAGGATTTTCAAAGTTGTCTGCTCGATCGCAATATCGTCGCAATCCGGCGGTCGAGCAAAGGCCAGGATATCTCAGCCGCCTGTGGTCAGCTCAAGGGCCGGCTCGACAAGGAGCAGGAGAAACTTCCGGCTCCCTGAACATTTTTTCAGATTCCCCGGTCTTTTACAGTCAGCGGGCCGGGTTTTTTTGGGAGGTTATCGACATGTCGCAACCTGTTTTCGGCGTCATCGGGGGCAGCGGTCTCTATGAGATCGAGGGACTGACCGATGTTCGAGAAGAGAAAGTTACCACTCCTTTTGGTGAACCGTCCGATTCGTTTATCACCGGAGATCTGCATGGGGTGAAGATGGTTTTCCTTCCCCGTCATGGCCGGGGGCATCGTTATCTGCCTTCGGAAGTGCCTTATCGCGCCAATATTTACGGATTGAAGAAAATGGGCGTCGAGAGGATCATTTCTGTTTCTGCAGTCGGCAGCATGAAGGAAGAGATCGCCCCGGGACACATCGTGATCCCCGATCAGTTTTTCGATCGCACCCAGGGCAAGCGTGATTCGACTTTTTTCGGCAACGGCATTGCCGGACATGTCCAGTTCGCCGACCCGCTGTGCCAGGAGCTTTCCGGAGTGCTGGCTGAAGCAGCCCGGGAAGTGGGAGCTTCCGTTCATGAAGGCGGAACCTATATCTGCATCGAGGGGCCGAATTTCTCGACCCGGGCCGAATCGAAAATTTACCGCAGCTGGGGTGTCGACGTCATCGGGATGACCAATATTCCCGAAGCACGCCTCGCCAGGGAAGCGGAGATATGTTACGGCACCGTAGCCCTGGCCACCGATTACGACTGCTGGCACGACGGCCATGATGACGTCTCCGTGGAGGCGGTCCTGCAGATTATCAAGCAGAATGTCGCAAAGGCCCGTCTTATCATCGATGCGACGGTTAAGCAGATGAGCGAGGAACGCTCCTGTGAATGCACAGAGGCTCTCAAATATGCCGTTATGACCGATCCGGCCCTGATTCCCGACGAAACGAGAAAGAACTTATCGCTTCTGTTGGATAAATATCTCTAGAAAATGGTTCCGGACTCTTGCCTGAGTGAACTTTGTTTGATTAAACTGTTGGAAGAAACAATGAAACAGTAGATAAGCCTGGCCTATACCCATGGCGGCGGTCGGTTCGCGTCCTTCCATCCTGAGAATCCGGTCTGGTCATCAGGGAGAGTCCTATGTTCCACTGGCGAAAAGAGATAGAAAAGATTGATGTTCCGGCAGAGAGAATTGTGCATCTGATGCATTCTCTCGGGACCGTCCAGGTCGCTCATCCCGGCCATCCAACGCAGATGGCTGAAGCTTATCTCTGTGCGTTTGCGACCAAAAAAGGCTATCGTGTTTCGGCCGTCTTGAAAATGCTCTCAAGCCAGGTGCTCGCTTTTTACTTTAATGAGGGGGGAGAGTTACCGAATGCTGCCCTGGGAAAAGCTGTTGAAGAAGGCCGGCGATTTCTTGAGACAATGGGTTTTTTCCTTGCTGATGATGATGAATTTGCCAGGTTGAAAGGCGCAAAAAAGACTGAATACTGGAACAGGCATATCCTCAAAACGGGGGCATTCCGGGGCCGCGTTCTTCCGGAAGAAAAAACGGCTGCCGCCCCGCCGGCAGACAGCGAAGAACCGGAAAGAGTTGCGGAAGTTGAGGAATTAGAAGAGGTTGAAGACGTTGAGCAGATAGACGAGGCCGAAGAGAAGCGCAAGGCCGAAGAGGAGCGCAAGGCCGAGGAGAAGCGCAAGGCCGAGGAGAAGCGCAAGGCCGAAGAGGAGCGCAAGGCCGAGGAGGAGCGCAAGGCTGAAGAGGAGCGCAAGGCTGAAGAGGAGCGCAAGGCTGAAGAGGAGCGCAAGGCTGAAGAGGAGCGCAAGGCTGAGGAGGAGCGCAAGGCTGAGGAGGAGCGCAAGGCTGAGGAGGAGCGCAAGGCTGAGGAGGAGCGCAAGGCTGAGGAGGAGCGCAAGGCCGAGGAGAAACGCAAGGCCGAGGAGAAACGCAAGGCCGAGGAGAAACGCAAGGCCGAGGAGAAACGCAAGGCCGAGGAGAAACGCAAGGCCGAGAAGGAACGCAAGGCCGAGAAGGAACGCAAGGCCGAGAAGGAGCGCAAGGCCGAAGGGGCAGGGATGGAAAAAGAGAAAGAGCTTATTCGCGAGAAACTCGGTCGCTTATTGGCATCATTTTAGGAGCTAGGTGTGAAAAATATTGTTTATTTCCCTTTATTATTTCTGCTGCTGGTATCTTTAATCGGTTGCAGCAGTTCCAGCAAATCCAATACGACCCAAAATGAAGCAGAAGTTCATTTTACGCTCGGCGTGTCTTACCTGCGCGAACCCAATCCGACTTTGGCTCTTAAGGAGTTCTTGAAGGCATCCGAGATCAAACCAGAGAGTCCGAAAATTCAGAATGGTCTCGGGCAGGCCTATTTTATGAAAAAAGCTTACGACAAGGCGGAAAAACACTTTCTCAGGGCCATTGAGCTGACACCGGACAATCCACAGTTTCATAACAACCTGGCGGCGCTTTATCTGGACATGAACCGCTTTGATGATGCGATGGTCCATTTTCAGCAGGCTTCGGATAATCTCCTCTTCCAACGTCCGGAAGTCGCCCTGACAGGACTGGGTCTTGCTCATTACAAAAAAAGTAATTACCGTGAGGCTGCACGCGCTTACAAAAAAGCACTGGATGCGAATCCTCGCTATTACAGAGCCCACTTTCACCTCGGCGAGGCCTATTATGCTCTCGATAAAGTCGCTCTGGCTATTGACGAATTTCGTGAAGCCCTCCGGATTGTTCCCGAAAATCCGCGGATCCAGTATCGCCTGGCGTTGGCCCTTGTGAAGGCCAGAAAGACAGACGAAGCCAGGCTGCTTTTTCAGAAAATAGTCTCATCTGTCCCCAATTCGGAGCTCGGTCGGAATTCTCTCAACTACCTGCAAATCCTGGAAAAATAGTTTACTGGTCGGCGTTGACATGCTCCTTGCAAAGAGGCCTCTGAGAAGGGGCCTCTTTTGTGATGTATCGCCGCCGCGAGGAGAGACGGTTCTATGAATGGAGTTTCAGACCGACAATCGCTGGAAGCCTTTGTTGATTTCCTGCAGGAAGACCCACTGGATACAGCGATTATTCTGGGGTCCGGCCTGGGGAGTCTGGCCGATCGCGTCGCGCAGGCTCGTATTATCGCCTACGAAGATATCCCTGGATTCCCTTCTGCTCAAGTCGCCGGACACGGTGGGCGGCTCGTGCTGGGCAGTCTCGGGGCAAAGCGGGTCGCTGTTTTTCAGGGACGTTTCCATCTATATGAAGGATATACAGCCAGAGAAGCGGTGATCAACGTCATCCTGGCTCACGCTCTGGGTTGTCGCCGGATCCTTCTTTCCTGCGCTGCCGGCGGTGTCTGTCCTGATTTCAGGGCCGGCGATTTCATGATCGTCAAAGATCATATCAATCTCCTGGGTGACAATCCGCTCCGGGGCCGGACACGCGAGCCTTTTGTCGATCTCTCCGAATTGTACAAATTCTCATTTTTGCAGCAGCTGCAGGAATGTGCCCTGGAGAATAAAATCCGCCTTCAAAGCGGGATTCTGACGGCTCTGCCCGGTCCGTCTTACGAGACACCGGCCGAGATACGAATGGTTGAGCGTCTTGGCGGCGATGCCGTCTCCATGTCGACTGTACCGGAGGCCATCATGTCCAGATACCTCGGCCTGGAGGTTGCCGCTCTGGCTTTTATTTCCAACAGGGCGGCCGGATTATCGGATGAGCTCCTGACGCATCGGGACGTTCTGGCTCGCGCCCGGCAGGGGAGCAGCGATTTTTGCACTTTGGCCTGTCGAATGCTGGATCTTTGGGGCACAGAGTAACGACAGTCCGGATATTATTTAAACAATTTCAGAGGCAGATGTTGCCCCTCCTCTTTAAGTGTCCGAATTTATTAGAAAAAATTGTCTGGTTTGATTTGAGGCTATCTTGACACCCCGTCGCGGCATGCTAGACTATTTTCAAAATAGCGATGGAGTAAAATCTTTTGGGTGCCAAGAATAAAAGTATACTTATCGTCGATGATGAGGAAAATGCGCGAATGGGCTTGAGCGAGCTTCTCGCCCAGGAAGGCTATGGAGTTGACGCTGTTGCCGATGGCAATGACGCCCTGGAATATTTGAGTAAAAAAAACGCCAGTCTGGTCATTACGGATATACGGATGCCCGGTATGGACGGGATGTCCTTCCTGCGTGAACTCAATCGTCGTTTCCCGGAAACGGATGTCATTATGATGACAGCCTACGGAGGTGTGGAAACCTATCTGGAGGCGATGAATCTGGGGGCCTTCGAATACATCAACAAGCCGGTCAGGCTGGACGAACTGAAATCGGTCATGAAGAAGGTATTCAACCGGCAGTGATTCCTTTGAAAGGGGCGGTTGGCCGGCAAACTCAATTCATCAGGAGAGGGATATGAAAGAACTCAAAGCCATAGTGTTCGCCACCGATTTCTCGGAAAGCTCTGATTTCTCTTTCGATTACGCATTTTCATTAACCAAGAAATACAATGCCAGCCTGTATGTTGTCCACGTCATCAATGAACCGGTGGACTTGCGTGGGTTTTATGTTCCTCATATGTCCTTCGACAAACTCGAAGAGGAGATAGAGGAAGGAGCGCAGAAAATGATGGACAAATTCTGTCGGACCCATATCAAGGATTACGACAATTACGAGTCTGCCATCCTTCCCGGGATCCCCCATGAGGAAATCATCAACAAGGCGCAGGAGGTTGATGCCGATCTGATCGTCATGGGAACCCATGGCCGCACCGGCATCGACCATGTCCTTTTCGGCAGTACCGCAGAAAAAGTGGTGCGTAAATCTCCTGTTCCCGTTATGACGGTGCGCATTCAGGAATAAACGGCCTGCAAAGACCGGCAAGACAGAAAGGCGACCGCTCCGGTCGCCTTTTTCTTTGAAGTTTGCATGGTTCGGAGTCTTGTCAAAATTCACAGGGCAAGGTATTCTACGGGACGATTTCGCCTGACATGAACGAGGCGCGGAGACGAATATGAGCAGCAAGATTCTGGTCGTGGACGATGAAAAAGTCATCCTCGATCTGACCTCGATTATCCTCACGGCCAAGGGCTTCGATGTTCTGACGGCAGAAAACGGTCAGGAGGGGCTCGAGCGTATTGCAGAAGAACAACCCGATCTGGTGTTGCTCGATTATATGATGCCGGGAATGGACGGCATGACAGCTTTGCGTGAAATCCGCGTTCGCTTTCCGGATGTTTACGTCATCATGTTTACGGGCAAGGGCAGTGAGGAAATTGCCGTTGATCTGATGAAAGCCGGCGCATCCGACTATATTCTCAAGCCCTTCAGTAATCAGGATCTGCTGGATCGTATTGAGAATGTTTTGAGGATTCGACGCATTGAAATTCATAACCGTCAGTTGCGCGAAGAACGTGAACACCTGCTGCGTGAGATCGAGGAATGGAATCAGGAGCTCGAAGCACGGGTCGAGCAGAAAAGTGCCGAACTGAAACAGGCCCATGCAGAGATTGTGCAAACGGAAAAATTGGCCGCTCTTGGTCACCTGGCCGGAGGCATGGCCCATGAGATCCGCAACCCCCTCAATTCCATCAATCTTTTCACCCAGATCCTTAAATCCTCCTGTCCTCCAGAAGACGGCAACCTGGTCTATATCGACAAAATATTCCAGGAAGTCGATCGCATTGACGATATATTGATCAAGCTGCTGCATGCCAGTAAGAGACCCCGCTTCCAACTGGAATCTCTGGATGTCACCGATGTTATCGAGCATGTTCTGGAGTCTTTCGGTGAGCAGACCAGGTCGCAGAATATCGAAATCGACAAGGATTATTCTCCGGGATTGCAGCCGATTATGGCCGATCCCACTGAAATCGAGCAGGTCTTCAGCAATCTCTTTTCCAACTCCATTTATGAAATATCCGGCGGTGGGCGGATTGCTGTCAAACTGTGGCAGGATGATGAAGATGTTCACGTCGTCGTTTCCGACAGCGGCGGAGGCATCCCGCCCGAAAATCTCAATACCATCTTCGACCCGTTCTTTACCACCAAGGAGAAAGGGACCGGGTTCGGCCTTTCCGTGGTTCTGCGGATCATAAAAGCTTATGGCGGCAAGATTTCCGTTGACAGCACGCCGGGCGAGGGCACCACATTCAATATCAGGCTTCCCCGGACCCCGCGGGATTGATCGGCAAGGCGCCATGGCATTACAGGTAAGGGAGATTTCGCTGGGGCTCGAGCAGGATGAAACACATCTTCGGCTCAAAGTGGCGAATGCCCTCGGGCTCGACCCTGAAGAAATCGACAACCTGTCGATCGTGCGAGTCTCTTTCGATGCGCGCCGCAAGCCCAGAATTTACAAGATCTATACGGTTCAGTTCACCGTTGAGAACGAGCAGGCTCTTTTAACGCGTCAGTCCCGTAATCAGAGGTTGCAGAAGGTTGCACGCCCTGAGTTGCCGGATCTGCCACCGGTTCCGACACCGCGCCGGGCTATGGTTGTCGGGATGGGACCGGCCGGTCTTTTCGCGGCGCTTCGCCTGGCTCGCCAGGGAGTCAGTGTGTGCCTGATCGAACGAGGACGACCGGTGGAAAGCCGCGTCCGGGACGTGAGAGGGTTCTGGTCGGGCGGGGAGCTTGATCCTGTCAGCAACGTTCAGTTCGGAGAAGGCGGTGCAGGAACCTTTTCCGACGGCAAACTGACGACACGCATCAATCACCCCTGGATGCGTTTCGTCCTCCAGACGCTCGTAGGATTCGGGGCCCCGGAGGAGATCCTGGTGCAGTCCAAACCGCATATCGGCACCGATCGTCTGCGGCTGGTGCTGATCAATTTCCGCCAGGCCCTGAAGGAACTCGGCGTGGAGATCCGTTACGAGAGCCGCCTCACCGGTTTCGTTCAGAAGCAGAACACGTTGCAGGCCGCAATCGTTAACGAGACAGAGGAGTTTCCCTGCGATACACTGGTGCTCGCCCCCGGCCACAGTGCCCGGGACACCTACAGCATGCTCGATACTTCGGGTGTCGCCATGGAGGCCAAACCCTTTGCCGTAGGGGTGAGGGTGGAACACCCCGCTGAGCTGATCAACGCCATCCAGTTCGGCCACCCGAACCATCCGCAGTTGCCGGCAGCCGAATACGCCCTGACCTTCAATGATCGCGAAACAGGTCGCGGAACCTATTCTTTCTGTATGTGCCCGGGCGGCGAGGTTGTCAATGCCTCTTCCGAGGCCGGTGCTCTTGTGGTCAACGGCATGAGTTCTCTGGCTCGGGCCGGGTCCACGTCCAACAGCGCCCTGGTCGTGACAGTGCGGCAGGACGACCTGCCCGGTGAGTCACCTCTGGCCGGCGTCCGGTTTCAACGCGAATGGGAACGTCTGGCTTTTCAGACAGGCGGTGGCGGTCATCTGGCACCGGCCGAGAATATGATGGCCTTTCTCGGCCGTGGCAAGGGCCCCATCCGCTCTACCTGCCGCCCCGGCATTGCAGAGGCTTCTCTGCAGGAGACTCTGCCCGGTTTCGTTGTCGACGGCTTGCGCAGGGCCCTGCCGCATTTCGACCGCCGAATGCGCGGATTCGTCACTGCAGAAGCGACACTGATCGGGGTCGAAACGCGAACATCGTCGCCGGTGTGGATCTTGCGAAATGAAGAAGGAGAGTCGATCTCCCACCAGGGGCTTTTCCCCTGCGGAGAAGGGGCCGGATATGCAGGCGGCATCATGAGCGCGGCTCTTGACGGATTGCGTACAGCCGGCCATGTTGTTGATAAACCCGTGACAGGAGAAAAAATTTGAAGCGCATCTATGTAGAGAATATAAGCGAGAGGGATCTTGTTGAAAGCCCTTTTCTGGTTCGCAGCAAAACGACGGCCATGGCCAAAAACGGTAAGCCCTACCTGACCCTGAAGCTCATGGACAAGACAGGAGAGGTCGAGGGACGTGTCTGGGATCGCGTCGACGAGTTCTCTTCCCGGTTCGACAAGGATGATTTTATTCACGTCCGGGCCAAGGCCAGCGTCTATATGGGCAAGATGCAGTTGATCGTACAGGACTTGCGGCGGGTCGAGGATACGGAGATCGAAATCGGTGATTTTCTCCCCGTTTCCGAGCAGGCTGTGGACGAGATGATCGCGCAGCTTCGCAGCATGGTCGAGTCTCTGGAGAATCGGCACTTGCGAGCCCTGATGGAAACCTTTCTTGATGACGAGCAGTTTATGGCCATGTTCAGCCGGGCTCCCGCTGCCAAGGGGATGCATCATGCGTACCTGGGGGGATTGCTCGAGCACAGCCTGGCGGTCGCTTCGCTGGCACAGGACATCAGCGGACGTTATACGGAGATCGACCGCGATCTTCTGATAACCGGCGCCTTGTTGCACGATGTCGGCAAGGTGGCCGAGTTGTGCTATGACCGGGGCTTCGATTATACAGATGCGGGCAAACTGCTCGGACATATCGTTATGGGTGTCGAGATGGTCGATGACAAGATCCGTTCCCTGCCCGAATTTCCCGCGCAGTTGAAAACCCTGGTCAAGCATCTGCTTTTATCGCATCACGGCCAGTACGACTACGGCTCACCCAAACGGCCCAAGACGCTCGAGGCTGTTGTTCTCAACTTTGTCGACGACCTCGATTCCAAGATCAACGGAGTGAGTTCGCATATAGCGAAAGAGGCGTCGAACCCGGAATCATGGACAAGTTATCACCGCTTGTACGATCGTTATTTCTTCAAGGGCCCTCCGGCCGGTGACGACGAAACAGAAAGCAATCTGCGGGATCTGCCGCAGCCTCCCGAGAAGAAAGAGAAACGGACATCGGAGGAGAAGGCTGAAAGAAAAACCGATCGGCGGGGGCGTTCGGGCTTTACCCTTGCAGACCAGCTCAACGGAAAGAGCCTCGATCTTTTTTCAGAAAAAAACGAGGGCTAGTCTAAGGGCTTCGGGCGTCAACTTCTGAGGCAGCCCTACAGAGAATAATGGAGTTTTGTCATGGAAATCAGGAAACTGGTCGTCGGCCCGCTGCAGGTAAACTGTTATTTCGTGGCCTGTCCGCACAGCAAACAGGCTGCAGTGATCGATCCTGGCGACGATGCAGGCGCGATTGCATCCGCGATAGAGGAAGAGGGCTGGACGCTGGTCAAAGTCATCAACACTCATGGCCATTTCGATCACATCGGCGGAAATCGCCGGTTGATTGAGCAATCCGGAGCCGAACTGCTGATTCACGAGGCCGATGCTCCACTTTTGTCCCAGGCCGAATCACATGCCCGCATATACGGGCTGCAGACCGAACCCTCGCCGGAACCGAACCGTCTTCTCAAGGCGGGGGATGTCGTAGAGGTCGGAGAGCGGGTTTTCGACGTTCTACACACGCCGGGACATTCTCCGGGCGGGATTTGCCTGTCCGCTTCCGGCCACCTGTTTTGCGGCGATACGCTTTTTGCGGGTTCCGTCGGCAGAACCGACCTGCCGGGGGGTGATTTTGCGCAGCTTGCCGACTCCATTCGCCGGAACCTCTGGGGATTGCCCGACGAGACAGTCGTGCATCCCGGCCATGGCCCCGATACGACGATCGGGCGGGAGAGGACCTCGAATCCTTTTGTTGGCGAAGGCGCATCATAACCCGCTGAAACGGCGGAGAAGCCGGGAGAAGACCGATGCTGAAAGGGAAAAAGATCGTTCTGGGCGTCACTGGGGGAATCGCTGTCTACAAGGCCGTTGAACTCCTTCGGCTCTATATGAAGGCCGGGGCCGAGGTTCACGTCGTCATGTCGGGCAGCGCTCGTGAATTCGTCACGCCGCTGACCTTTCAGACTCTCAGCGGCCATCCGGTTCATACCGACCTTTTCAGCCTTTATCAGGAAAGCGAGATCGGGCACATCTCCCTGGCCGACCGGGCCGATGTTTTCGTGGTGGCTCCGGCGACGGCCAATATCATCGGCAAGGTGGCTAACGGACTCGCTGATGATCTTCTGTCGACGACTCTTATGGCGACCAAAGCGCCGGTTCTTTTCGTGCCGGCTATGAACGTCAATATGTTCGAAAATGCCGCCTACCGAAAGAATGAAGAGCGCCTGGTCGAGCTCGGCTGCCATGTCATGGAGCCGCTGAGCGGTTATCTGGCTTGCGGTTGGGAGGGAAAGGGGAAATTCCCCGATCCGTCAGCTGTTTTCGAGGAGACTCTGCGGATCCTCTCACCCTCGGATCTGGAGGGTGAAACGGTACTTGTCACGGCGGGGCCGACCTGTGAAAAGATCGACCCGATACGATTCGTCAGCAACTTTTCCTCAGGGAAAATGGGGTATGCCATCGCCCGTGCCGCGCGAAACCGGGGTGCGAAGGTTACACTGGTCAGCGGACCGACCTGTCTCGCCCCGCCCTGCGGCGTTGAAATGGTTCCGGTGACCACCGCCAACGAGATGCGCGACGAGGTACTAAAACGAATCGAAGGCGCCACCGTTGTGATCAAGGCCGCTGCCGTTGCTGACTACCGTCCGGAGAAAGTTGCCGATAAAAAAATAAAAAAGGAACAGATGGCGGAGATGGTGCTTCGTATGGAAAAGAACCCGGATATACTCTCCGAACTGGGCAAGGTTAAAAAAGATCGTCTTGTGGTGGGGTTCGCCGCCGAAACAGGCGATCTGGTAAAGAATGCCCGGGAGAAACTCCAGCGAAAGAATCTCGATCTCATCGTTGCCAATGATGTGACTGCGGAAGGCGCCGGATTCGACGTCGATACCAACATCGTGCGTTTTCTCTTTCCCGACGGGAGAATGGAAGAATTCCCGCAAATGAGTAAAGCCGAAGTCTCCGAAAAGCTCCTCGATGCGGTGTGCCGAATGATTGAAAAGAAAAAGTAGGGTTCAGACTTCTTCGGAGAGCATTTCAAGGAGAAGGTCCGGACGGGTGATACTCTCTCGAAAGTGCTTTTTGAAACCCCTGACGATTTGAATCCCTTCCTGCTCCGGTAATTTGCCGTCGAGCCAGAGCAGGTTCAGATTCTTCCGGATCATTTTCGCGGCGTTGATCGCTCTTTCGCCGGTCGGGTCGGCTCTGAGATAGGGGCTTTCCTCCATGTCAGCCAAGGTGCTGAGAGACGCCTGCTGAGCCAGTTCAAGGTACTCGCGGGCATCCTTCTCCAGAGCCCATTTTGATGTTTCCGAGTACGACTTAAGAACCTTCTGCCACTGTTCCAGGCGTGATACGAGCATGATCGAGTTGAAAAGTCGTTTGTTGGTCGCAAACGAAAAAAGGGTCTCCGACAGAACGCTTCTCATTAACCGATCGTTTTCGGAAAAATCTTTATTGGCGAGTTCCCGGGCTTTCTGCCATGTTTGAGGGCGGACCATCGACTCGTAGCGCATCTCCCAGTAGGTGTGCTTGAGAAGCACAGTATTGAAGGTTCTCACCATCTTGAAGGGGACGTAATAGGAGTGAGCGACCGTGTCGGCTCCGAGGTGGCAGAAATAGCCCAGGGCGCAGGCCTTTTGCTGGTCTGTAACGGATTTGTCGAGGATTTTTCGCCCCATGCGCCAGGAATGGCAATGCTGGAGGTAATGGGTGAATTTCTTCCCCAGGGTAATATCGGCACTGATGCAGCCGTAGAGAAAATCGTGGGGATGTGCGGACAGAAGAGTCCGCAAGGCAACGGGAAGGCGCCCCATGTTTTCGAGGACGAAGTTCCCGACCTCGAGGTGGATGCCTGCTCCCCACGCCAGCGCTTTTTCCGGCAGTAACAGAAAGGCCGCAGTGGCCACAAATATGTGAAAAGCCATAATGTGTTGTCCTTGTTTATTGCAAAAGTCTAGTCCACGACAGAAGGGTTGTAAAGAACAGATGCCCGAACGAAGCAGACAACAACTCGCCGAATGCCTGGCCCAGACCCGAGCCCTGCTGGAGGATTTCGCGGCACTGGGGCTGGACGATCTCTACCCTCTGCAGACCAGTCCGAATTCACAGGGCACTGATTCGGACAACAGCACTTCCTCTTCTGGTTCGAGGGAGGAAAAAGGGAAGAGGCTGGAGGACATTCGCAAGGAAATAGCCGATTGCCGTCGTTGCCCCCTATGCAAGAATCGCAATAACGTCGTCTTCGGTGTCGGCGATCCCGATGCGGACATTGTCTTTGTCGGGGAAGCGCCCGGACGGGAAGAGGATCTCAAGGGAGAGCCCTTTGTCGGCGAAGCCGGCCGCCTGCTCGATAGAATCCTCAATGCCATGGGCACAGATCGTCAGCATGTCTATATCTGCAACGTCGAAAAATGCAAGCCTCCTGAAAATCGGGACCCATCAGCCGGGGAAATCGAGGCATGCGAACCTTACCTCAAACGCCAGCTGTCTGTCATCAGACCCCGGGTCATCGTGGCTTTGGGTCGCTTTGCCGCCCAGACCCTTCTCAAATGTGATACGCCTATCGGAAAGTTGCGGGGAAAATGGCATGAGTATGAAGGTATTTTCCTGTTGCCAACCTATCATCCCGCTTTCCTGTTGAGGAACCCTTCGGCCAAAAGAGAGGCCTGGGAGGACATGAAACAGGTGATGAAACAACTGCGGGAGAGGATCTGATTTGTCGAGAAATGTCCTCCGTCTCGAAAATGTGACAAAGCGACGGCTCTCGGTTGAGGGAGACCGGATCGTCTTGTTGCGGTCGATCGATTTTGCTGTGGAGGATGGTCGCTTTACGGCGATAGTGGGACCTTCCGGCGGAGGGAAGAGTACCCTTTTGCGGTTGCTGAACCGACTCGACGATCCCACGGAGGGCCGAATTCTTTTCAATGACCAGGATATAACCGCCATCGATCCCTTGTCATTGCGACGCCGGATCGGCCTGGTTCTGCAAAAGCCCTACATGTTCGAGGGGACGGTCCGGACGAATCTGCTACAGCCGTTTATATATTCGGGGAAAACCGCAACTTTTCCTCCCGACCAAAAGCTTCTTCAAACCCTTGATATCTGCCAGTTGCCCGACGATATTCTGGACAAGACAGCTCGAAATCTCTCCCTCGGCCAGCAACAGCGTGTGAGTCTGGCGAGGACTCTGATCCTCGACCCCGAAGTGCTTCTTCTCGACGAGCCGACCAGCGCTCTCGATCGCCCGACGGCGGACCGCCTGGGAGAAACGTTTAAGCAAATAGGGTCCAGGTTGGATCTGACCATTGTCATGGTCACGCACGATCTGCGATTGGCCGGTCGGGTTGCCGAGCAGCTCGCTTACCTCGAGAGAGGGGAAATGCTTGAACACGGGCCGGCCGACCGGTTGCTGGTACACCCGCAAAGTGAAGAATTCCAGGCATTTCTTGCTGATCCTTTTGCAGTGGAAGGGCGGGAATAATGGACGTGACCGGCATCATCGATCTCCAGCTGTCCGATCTCTTTCTGGTCTATGGCCTGGTGATTCTCGCCATCGGACTCGGTCGGCTTCAGCAGGTCGGCCAGGAAAAAGAAATACTGATCGCTTCGGTGCGGATGGTTGTCCAGTTGCTGGCGGTCGGTTACGTTCTCAAGGCCGTTTTTACCTTGCGAACCCCCGCCCCCATCATTCTGCTGCTCGTCGTCATGGCTCTTTTCGCTGTGCAAACCGTCGGCTCCCGGGTCAAGTATCGCATGCCGCGGTTTTACCGCGTGGTAGGGGCCGCCATTTTTATCGGTTGCGGCGGAGCGACGTTCTTTCTGTGCAATCTGGTCATCGCAGTGGAACCATGGTTCGATCCCCAGTATCTGATCCCGCTGGCAGGAATGATTATAGGCAACTCGATGACCGGTGCCAGCCTTGCCGCCGAGCGTCTGGCTTCGGAAATTCGCGAACGAAGAGATGAAATCGAGACGGCGCTCTGCCTGGGGGCCAGCGCGCACCAGGCTGCCAGAGAAACTGTGCGCAATGCTTTCCGGGCGGCGCTGATTCCGTCGATCAATTCAATGGCGGCGATGGGTATTGTCTTTTTGCCTGGAATGATGACCGGCCAGATCCTTTCCGGAACGGAACCGGTTGTGGCCGTCAAATACCAGATCGCTATCATGTGCGTGATTACGGGAAGCGTTGCCGTGACTGCCCTTTTGATTGTGGTACAGGGATACCGGGGTTACTTTACGGATGCTCACCAGTTGATCATCGATTTCGTGCGCTGAAAAGAGGTTGAAGACAGGTGGGAAGGGACTCCATAAAAAAAGCTCCGTGGCGGGATCCACGGAGCTTTTCAGCTTCAGGCGGGATGTTTCTGCCTTACACTTTGCTGACGTTGGCGGCCTGAGGGCCTTTGGGGCCGTCAATTATTTCGAAATTGACCGTCTCTCCCTCGGCCAGAGATTTGAATCCTTCTCCCTGGATGGCGGAAAAATGGACGAATACATCGGCACCACCGTCCTGCTCAATGAAACCGAAACCCTTTGCGTCATTAAACCATTTGACAACACCTTCAGACATTATTCCTTACTCCCTCTTTCTTTCCCGGTTGGTCCGGGGTAGTACGTGACTTGCCTCCAAGTCACCAGTTTCTCCTGCGTTACCCCTGGCAAAGCAGGCCGTTGGTCCCTTCCGGACGTCGATATGGTTCGCCCGGAATTCGCTATTAGAGCTTTGTAACACAAGTCAGAAGATTTCGCCACTTTCCGGAAGATTTTTTTTACTGCCGAGGACGAATTCTCACGAATAAAAGCCTCCTGGAAGCCAGGAGGCCTTGGGGGGCTGTTACCGGTTCTGGCCGTCAAATCTTGACCACATTTGATGCCTGAGGACCTTTCTGGCCTTCAGTGATATCGAAAGAGACACGGTCGCCTTCTTCGAGGGTCTTGAACCCTTCGCCCTGGATACCCGAAAAATGGACGAAGACATCCGGACCGTCCTCCTGCTCGATAAAACCGAAACCTTTCGCCTCGTTGAACCATTTCACTGTTCCTTCTGCCATTGCAGCTTACTCCTTCTGACACGGTTCGCGTGTCTGCTCGGGAATGAACGCCCTGGGGGCAACCGTTCGCGCCCCTTGGGGGCCTTATCCCGTTTCTGTCAAAAGTGTTTCCCCATGAGAGGAAGTCTACCAAAGGCTTCTGTCGCTGTCATCCGACATTCGTTAAAATGGCCAAACGGGAAGAAAAAAATAAAAGGCAACCCAGACCGCCTTTTTGCTTGGATTGCAGGCCATTTTGTCCTATACTGGATAGGTTTGGCACTGAAGCGGTGTCGTCTCAACTTTCAGGGAGCAGGTACAAGGAATGTCGGAAACTATTCGTAACATCGCAATTATTGCCCATGTTGACCACGGCAAGACCACACTGGTCGATGCCATGCTCAAACAGTCGGGCGTGTTCCGCACCAATGAAGTCGTTGCCGACCGGGTCATGGATCGCAACGATCTGGAGCGTGAACGGGGGATTACCATCCTCTCTAAAAATCTTTCGATCCACCGCGGCGGACTCAAGATCAACATCGTCGATACCCCCGGCCACGCCGATTTCGGCGGCGAAGTCGAGCGGGTTCTGAAGATGGTCGACTCGGTTCTGTTGCTGGTTGACGCCTTTGACGGGCCGATGCCGCAAACCCGTTTCGTTCTCAAGAAATCTCTCGATCTCGGTCACCGGCCGATCGTCGTTATAAACAAGATCGACCGTCCGGGAGCACGTCCCGAAGCGGTTGTCGATATGGTTTTCGACCTCTTCTGTGAACTTGACGCAGATGAGCACCAGCTCGATTTCCCGATCGTATACGCCAGTGCCAAAGAGGGATTCTCCAGACTGGATCTGGAAGAGGAGACGACGAATCTCGATTCCCTTTTCACCACCATTCGCGAGCGTCTCAGTCCCCCTGCAGGAGATCCGGAAGCCGACTTTCAGATGCTGGTCACCACGATCGATTACAACGATTACATCGGCCGTATCGCCACAGGGAAAATATCCAACGGTCGGGTCAAGGGCGGGGATCATGTTTCGTTGATGCAGCGTGACGGAACGATGAAAAAAGGACGTATCTCAAAGCTGATCGGCTACGATGGGCTCAAACAGGTCGAGCTCGACAGTGCCGTCGCAGGGGACATCGTCACCATCGCCGGATTCGAAGATGTCGGTATCGGCGATACTTTCACCTGTGTCGAGCGGCCCGAAGCCTTGCCTTACGCTGCCGTCGACGAGCCGACCCTGTCGATGAACTTCATGGTCAACGACTCTCCCTTTGCAGGACGCGAGGGCAAATACGTCACCTCCCGCAATATTCGGGATCGCCTGACGAAGGAGCTGCGCACCAATGTCTCCCTGAGGGTTGAGGATACCGAGAACACGGATACGTTCAAGGTGTCCGGACGCGGCGAACTGCACCTGTCGATCCTTATCGAAAACATGCGCCGCGAGGGCTTCGAGTTGGCCGTGTCCAAGCCTGAGGTCATTTTTCGCGATATCGACGGTGTCAAGAGCGAGCCGATGGAGTATCTGAGCATCGATGTCCCCGAAGAGCACCAGGGCACGGTGATCGAAAAGCTCGGTACCCGAAAGGCGGAAATGGTGTCCATGCTGCCCATGGACGGCATCGTGCGCATCGAGTTCATTATCCCGGCGCGCGGACTGATCGGATTCCGCACCGAGTTTCTCACCGACACGCGCGGCACCGGCGTCATGAACCATATCTTCCACGAATACGCCCCCTACAAGGGCACGATCGGCGGACGGGGCAACGGAGTTCTGGTGGCCATGGAGGACGGGGAGACGGTCGCTTTTTCCCTGTTCAATCTTCAGGATCGCGGGATCCTTTTTGTCGCTCCCGGGACAGCCGTGTATGAAGGTATGATTCTCGGTCAGCACGCCAAGGAAAATGACCTGGTCGTCAACCCCTGCAAGGGGAAGAAGCTCACCAACGTGCGTGCGTCCGGCAGCGACGAGACCATCCGACTGACGCCGCCGAATATTCTGACCCTCGAGCAGGCGCTGGAGTATATCGACGACGATGAATTGGTCGAGATTACTCCGGAATCGATTCGGCTTCGCAAAAAGCGATTGAACGAAACCGACCGCAAACGTTCGGCCAAACAGAAGAAGGTTCACGCAGCCTGATTTGATCGACGAATAAAGAGAAACCGAAGCCGTCCCCCAACAGGGACGGCTTTTTTTAACCTTTTTGTTGGTCACTTGACACTGTCATAGTTGAAAAGGTATGAATACATGAAGACGTTTTATTGAATCATGTGTCTTTTCATGTTCTGTTTCGGACTTGAAAAGACATTCCATGTTTATTCCCCTCGTTACTTGATAGGAGGATACAATGAACAGAGTCGTATTTTCCCTGATTGCTCTTGCGGTGCTACTTGTTATGATCGCTCCCGCCATGGGTGCAGACCTTGCAACCTTGCAAGACAAGGGAACCATCAGTTTCGCGATGAGCGGACAGTACCCCCCCTTCAACTTCGTGGACGAGGACAACGAACTGGCCGGTTTCGACGTGCAGATCTGCAGCGAGATCGCCGGGCGGATGAATCTTGAGCCTCGTCCTGTATCCACCGCCTGGGACGGGATCGTCGCCGGTCTGCTGGCGGGCAAATACGACCTGATCTGCGGCAGCATGGCCATCACCGAGAAGCGGCTCGAAGCACTCGATTTTTCCGACCCCTACTACCGTTCCGGCGCCCAGCTCTTCGTGCGAGAAGGATCTCCCTATGATTCGGTGGATGCGCTGGAAGACAAGAAGATCGGGGTGACTTTGGGCACGACCTACGAGGAGTGGGTCCGGGACAACGTATCGAATGTCAAGGTGCGGACCTACAAGGGGGTTCCCGACATGGTGATGGAGCTCTCCTCGGGCCGCCTCGACGGATTCATCACCGACCGGATCGTTGGAGCAATGGCGATCGACGAAAAAGGCGCACCCATTGAGATGGCCGGCCCGCTTCTCTATGAGGAGCGCATGGGGATCGCTGCACCCAAGGGCACCCCCGAACTTGTTGAGGCCATCAACGAAGCGCTGGAAAGCATGAAAGAGGACAGCACCTATCGCGAAATCAGCATGAAGTGGTTGAAGATCGACGCGCGGTAATCCCCAGATTCCCACCATGAAAGCCGTCCCGTTCAGCACTCCTGCCGTACGGGGCGGCCCTTTTTATTCACAAGGGACTGCTATTTTATGCTGGATTGGTCGATCATTATCCACTACTTCCCCTTTCTGCTGAAAGGGGCTCTGCTGACCCTGCAAATCTCTGTTATCTCCCTGGCGCTGGGCCTGGTCATTGGTTTGATCGCGGCCCTGTCCATTCTTTCCAAAAACTGGTTGCTGCATTTCCCTGGACGTTTCTATGTCTGGATCATTCGCTCTACGCCCCTGCTGGTTCAGCTTTTTCTCATCTATTTCGGTCTGCCCCAGTTCGGAATCGACCTGAGCCCGTTCTGGTCGGGCGTACTCGCGCTGGCGCTCAACACCGGCGCGTACAACGCCGAGACGATTCGCGGCGGAATCATCTCCGTTCCGCACGGTCAGGTGGAGGCGGCGCGCTCCCTCGGTATGAGCGCCAGGCTGACCATGCGCCGCATCGTGCTGCCCCAGGCCATGAAACTGATCATCCCGCCGCTGGGCAACAACTTTGTCATCCTGATCAAGGATACGTCGCTGGTTTCCACCATCACCCTTGTGGAGTTGACTCTCACCGCCCAGCGGCTGATCGGCTCCACCTACAAGCCCTTCGAAATGTATCTGATGGCAGCCGTTCTCTACGCCGTGCTTACCACATCAGCCAGCGTCCTGCTCGCACAGTTCGAAAAGCGGACCATGAAGGGGGTCGCATGAACGCAGTCGACGCCGGCAGCCAGGACAAGGGGACAATGATCACCCTGCGCGGCCTTTGCAAGACGTTCGACCGGGATGAAGTGCTCAGTGATATCGATCTCGATGTCGTCCGCAGCGAGGTGCTGGTGATCATAGGGCCGAGCGGTTCGGGCAAGAGTACGCTGCTGCGCTGCATCAATCACCTGGAAACGCCCACTTCCGGAGAAGTTGTCGTGGATGGCCAACGGGTCAACCGTGACGATCTCTCCCCCCGGGCCTTTCAGGCTCACCTCAACAGGGTCCGCACTCATATGGGGATGGTCTTCCAGCACTTCAACCTGTTCCCCCACAAGACGGTGCTCGGGAATATTGTTGAGGCCCCGGTTCAGGTGCTGAACCGTCCCCGCTCTGAGGCCGAGAAGGATGCGATGGAATTGCTCGAAAAGGTCGGTATGGTCGACAAACGCGACGCCTACCCGGCCCAGCTCTCCGGTGGACAGCAGCAACGCGTGGCGATCGCCCGGGCCCTCGCCATGAAACCTTCGGTCATGCTCTTTGACGAGGTGACCAGCGCTCTTGACCCCGAGCTGGTGGGAGAGGTCCTGCGGGTCATGGAAGATCTGGCCGCGGAGGGGATGACTATGCTGGTCGTGACCCACGAGATGGGCTTCGCGGAAAGGGTCGCCGATCGACTGGTATTTATGGCCGAAGGTCGTATCGTCGAACAGGGCAAGCCCGCTGATATTTTCAGTGCGCCTCAGGAGAAACGCACCCGTCAGTTCCTTGCAGAGGTGCTTTAACTTGCGCATCCGGCTGCCGGGATTTGCGCCAGCTGGAGCATCGAGGCTACGTCATGGAACACGGTGCCATCGCCCTGAGTGACGAGACCGACAAGCTGCTCGATAGCGAGGAGGTGAGAACCGCCTCCCTCGGTTTGTAGGGCTTCTGAACAAGACAAAAAAAGAGCGCGGGAGTTTATCCCGCGCTCTTTTTTTGCGACAGGCATGGCGTGCCCAGTGGCCAATAGCTTAGCCCAGACAGGCCTGCATATCCTCCTCAACGGTTCCGATGGGGGCTATGTTGAAATTCTCCACCAGAAAGTTGAGTACATTCGGGGTGACGAAAGCCGGCAGGGTCGGGCCGAGCTTGATGTCCTGAATCCCCAGAGACAGAAGGCTCAGAAGTACGACGACCGCCTTCTGCTCATACCAGGAGAGAATGAAGGAGAGCGGCAGGTCATTGACGCCGCAGTCGAAGGCGTCGGCCAGGGCCAGGGCGATCTGCACGGCGCTGTAGGCGTCGTTGCACTGTCCGACATCGAGCAGACGCGGGATGCCGCCGATATCGCCAAGGTCCATCTTGTTGAACCGGTACTTGCCGCAGGCCAGGGTGAGAATGACCGTGTTGCTCGGCAGCTTCTCGGCGAATTCGGTATAGTAGTTGCGCCCCGGCTTGGCGCCGTCGCATCCGCCGATGACAAAAAAGCGCTGGATGTCTCCCGATTTGACGGCATCGATCACCTTGTCGGCCACACCAAGGACGGCATTGTGTCCGAACCCGACCGTGATGTCTTTGTCGGGTCTCTCCGGGACATTGTCGCTGGCGAGGGCCTTGTCGATGACCTCTGAAAAGTCCCATCCCTCGACATGCTTCACTCCGGGCCACTGCACCCGGCCCCAGGTGTAGAGACGATCCTTGTAGACATCGCCCGGACGCTGGATGCAGTTGGTGTTGAAGATGATGGCGCCGGGAAAATCGGGAAATTCCTTGATCTGGTTCTGCCACGCGCTGCCGTAATTGCCGACCAGGTGCGGATACTTCTTGAGGCCGGGATAGCCGTGGGCCGGCAGCATCTCGACGTGCGTATAGACGTTGATCCCCTTGCCCTCGGTCTGCTTGAGCAGTTCCTCGAGCATCCTCATGTCGTGACCGGAGACGAGAATGCCTTTGCCGGCCTTCGTGCCGATATTGACCGGCGTCGGCACAGGGTGCTCGTAATTGTCGGTGTGGGCTTCGTTGAGCAGGCCCATCCCCTTGATGTTCATCTTGCCGCATTCCATGGCAAGATTGACGTAGTCCATCAGGCCCAGATTCCTGTTGAGAATCGAGGCCAGCGCCTTGTGCAGGAAGCCGTAGATCTCGTCGTCGTCGCGGCCGAGAATATGGGCGTGGTCGGTGTAGGCCGACATCCCCTTGCAGCCGTAGAGAAGAATATCCTGGGCCGATTTGACATCGGGATCGATGCTCGGATCTTTCACACCGTGCTGGCGCCCGAGATGGATCATCTGCGCAATGCTCCCCGGTATCGGCCAGTCCTGCGCCGCTTCCGGAACGTCTCCGGCAAACGGTTCGCCATTGGCTTTCTCGAACATGGCTTTGGCCCGGTCCCGCATGTCGACGGTTTTCTCTGCCACCTTCGCGAGGTTTTCGGGATCGAAGTCCACATTGGTGACGGTACTGAACAGGGCCTCGACAAGATGGACATCGATATCCCTGTCGAACGCCCCTTTTCCCCGGGCCATGTGAGCCCAGAAGGACATTCCCTTGAGGCCCCAGACGATAAGATCCTGAAGGGCGGCAGCGTCGGGCTTCTTGCCGCAAACACCGATCTTGGTGCATCCCGTTCCATTGGCCGCCTGCTCGCACTGATAGCAAAACATCTCTTCCATTTGGCGTTCCTCCGTTTCGTAAGTGAAAATTAACCGCAAAGGGCTGCGTGATGATATATCTATTTTTGAACTCCTAACAGATTTTCACCTATTGTCCACCTTCAGAAGCGGGGTCTTTTGAAAGAGTGCGGAATCTCGTTAGTGCATCATCGTTTCTGTAAAATTCACCGAGGCTGACAAAAAGAAAGGCCACGATTGTCCTCTTGGTCACTTTGCCGAGATTGACAGAAAGTGATTCCTGAATAAAATATAATAAAATGGAGCGTCCATTCGGAAACTCCGGCCGGACGCAGGGTTGTTCCCATAGCAGAAAAGGGGTATACACAAAAAGCAGGGGGGTGAAAGGATATGAGTGAAAATCCGCTTTACATCGAGGTCATTCTCGATGACGGACAGTATTCCCGGATATCTCCGCAAGCTCTGGACGCACTGCTCAAGCGCAAGCGAGTAAGAAAATTCCATCGCGCGGAGGGCTGGGCGGAGGTCGGAAGGTCTCCCTTGAGGAGCAAGCATGGAAATCCCTTCTATGCCGGTCCAGAGCGTCGCCACTGATTTTTTTGCTTTCGCCCCGATATCCAGACATTCAGAATGCCCCCCGGGGAAATGTATGCTCTCGCCGTCGTCAGGGATACAAAGTTCACTGGACAAAAAAGAGCGCGGGATCACTCCCGCGCTCTTTTTACTCCTTCAAGCTATCACTCCGCCTTAGCCGAGAATCTGTTTGAGGTCCTCTTCGGCCGTGCCGATCGGGCCGATATTGAAATTCTCGACCAGGTAGTTGAGCACGTTCGGGGTGACGAAGGCCGGCAGGGACGGGCCGATCTTGATGTCCTTGATCCCCAGGTGCAGCAGGGTCAGAAGGATGGCGACCGCCTTCTGTTCGTACCATGAGAGGATCATGGAAAGCGGCAGGTCGTTGACTCCGCATTCGAAGGCATCGGCCAGGGCCAGGGCGATCTGGATGGCACTGTAGGCATCGTTGCATTGTCCGACATCGAGAAGGCGCGGGATGCCGCCGATATCGCCAAGGTCCATCTTGTTGAAGCGGTACTTGCCGCAGGCCAGGGTGAGAATGACCGTGTCCTTCGGCGCTTTTTCGGCGAATTCGGTGTAATAGTTCCGTCCCGACTTGGCGCCGTCGCAGCCTCCGACGAGGAAAAAGTGCTTGATGTCGCCGGCCTTGACGGCATCGATCACCTTGTCGGCCACACCCAGCACCGCGTTGTGACCGAAGCCGGTGAGGATCTCCTGTCCCGGCTTCTCCTCGAATCCCTCGTACTCTTTCGCCTTGGCGATCACGTCGGAGAAGTCGAAGCCGTCGATGTGCTTGACGTCGGGCCACTGGGTCAGGCCCCAGGTGAAGAGGCGGTCCTTGTAGCTGTCAGCCGGGCGCTGGATGCAGTTGGTGTTGAAGATAATGGCGCCGGGGAACTCGGGAAGCTCCCTGGCCTGGTCCTGCCAGGCACCGCCGAAATTGCCGGCCAGGTGGTCGTACTTCTTCAATCCGGGATAGCCGTGGGCGGGAATCATCTCACCGTGGGTATAGATGTTGATGCCGGTGCCTTCAGTCTGCTTGAGCAGCTCTTCGAGCATTCGCAGATCGTGACCGGAGACGAGAATAGCCTTGCCGGCTTTGGTTCCGAGTTGAACCGGGGTCGGCTCGGGGTGGCCGTAAGCCTCCACGTGCGCCTTGTTGAGCAGTTCCATGGTGACCAGGTTGATGCGGCCGCATTCCATTGCCAGACCGACTGCGGTGTTCAGGTCCATCGACGTGTCGAGGGTGGCGGCCAGGGCCTTGTGGGTGAAGGCATAGACCTCTTCGCTTTCGCTGCCCAGGGTCAGAGCGTGCTCCGCGTAGGCGGCATAACCCTTGATGCCGTAGATGAGCATTTCGACGACCGACTTGACGTCGGGATCGAGCGTATCGTTCTTGACGCCGTGCTCCTCGCCCTGACGCACGAGGCCGGTGGTGTCGTCGGCGGGCTGCCAGGAAGCGGCGGCCGGAACGGTCCCTGTTGCTGAGCCGGCCAAAGCCTTTGCAGTCTCGCGGATTTTAACGCTTTCACGCACGACACGGGCCACGTCTTCGGCGTCGAAGTCGACGTTGGTGACGGTGGTGAAGAGTCCCTTGATCATGAAGCGGTCAATCTCCGGGTCTTTTTTGCCTTCCTGCCGCGCTTTGTCGGCCCAGAACGCAACCCCCTTGAGACTGTAGATGAGAAGGTCCTGCAGGGCCGCGACATCGGGTTGTTTACCGCAGACCCCGATCTGGGTGCAGCCTGTGCCATGGGCGGCCTGCTCACATTGATAACAGAACATGTTTTCCTCCTTGGTGGTTGGTGTGGTTTTGGATTTTTTGCTTAGAAAATCGAAAAGACCCATTTTGCTTCTCCTCTTCCTTTGTGGGAGTCCAGGTTTTTGGTAAGGTATAATTTACGTAATCAGCTCGTGTTGACTGTGCTGTACCTTAGAGCCTTTTCTGCACCGTCGCTTTGACGCAGGTCAAGATTCGAAAAAAAAAGAATAATAACAGCCATTGCCTGCCGGTCCTGACCATAGCAGCCTTGGCAGGAAGCCTTTTAGAAGTCCTGATTTTCATTCCAGACTGGAGAAGACTGCGCATGCGTAACAAATGGGTGAAGATTTCGGCGATAATCGCCGGCGTCGTGATCGTCCTGATTGCGACTCTGCTTGTTCTCGCCAACATCCTGATTACTCCGGAGCGGGTGCGCTCGGCTGTTCTGCCGATTGCGGAGGATTATCTGGATCGTCCTGTCGAGCTGGAAAAGATCGAGGTCGGTCTCTTCTCCGGTATCTCCTGCCGCGGTCTCGTCATCGGCGAAAAGCAGGGGGAGGGCAATTTCATCGAGGCCGATACGCTGGTATTGCGCTATCGGTTCTGGCCCCTGCTGTTCGGTCGGGTGATGATCGACGAAGCGACTCTGAACCAGCCTGTTATCCGCATGGTGCGCAATCCCGAAGGGCGCTTCAGTTTTGACGATCTGCTCGAATCGGGCGAAAGTGGAGGTGGCGAAGACACATCGGCCTCTTCACAAGGCGAGGACGGGTCACCGGTCGATCTGCTGGTGACCCACCTGACGGTCCGCAAAGGTCAACTCGAATTTACCGATCATGCTGTTCGCCCGGATCAGGCGGTCGTGACGCGCCTTGCCGATCTGAATCTTTCGGCACAGGCCTTGTCGCTGGGAAAAGAGTTCCCCCTCACCCTCGACTTTCTGCTCAACGATGCGCCGGTGTCGTGGGACGGATCGGTCGATCCGGCTGGCAGTGGGATCGCCGGTCAGCTTCAGGTTTCGGGGCTTGCGGGTGCTCCCCTGGCTCCCTATGTGGACGACGCCTTCCCCGGGGAACTCCGGTCCTTTCAACTCGATGCCGATCTGCATCTCGACGGGGATCGGCAGGCAATGACGAGCCGCGGGAATATCCTCCTTGATAAGATCGGCATGACCCTCGAGGCCCTGCCCGAGGCTCCGATCGAAGATGCGCGTCTGGAACTCGATCACGATCTGACTGTCAATCTGGAGCAGGAAAAAGTCACCATTCGTTCATTTCGCGCTGAATATAACCGGCTGGAACTCCAGACGCAGGATGCCCTTTTCGATTACAGTGCTACTCCTGAACTCGATATGGGACTGCATCTGCCGAAGCGTTCCGCATCGGATCTCGTCTCTGCGCTGCCGGCGAGACTGGCGAAGCAGATGGACGATCTCGCCCCTTCCGGAAACATTGAAGCAAAGGTGCAACTTTCCGGGAAGGTATCGAGCCTGAAAACTCTGATTGCCGACGGATCCATTATCCTGGAGCAGGCAGGTCTGAGCGTCGGTCATCTGAAACCGCGGCTGAGCGGTACCGTTCATCTGGAGAAGGACGAACTGAGTGGCCGAAAAATGCAGCTGGATGCGGGCGGGAGCCGATTTGTTTTCGACCTCACAGCGCAGAGACTCTTCGATGAAATCAAATATGTCACAACGCAGATTCAATCTGACGAAGTCGATTTTACAGCCTTTACGCCACCCGAGAATGAACCGTCCGGTTCGTCAAAACGCAACACTGCGGGAGCTGGCGGTGCCGAAAAGGGTGGAAATCAGGTCGGTCCCTTCAAACTGCCTCTGGAGTTGGAGGGCACAATCCGGATCGCAGAGGGGCGATACAAGAATCTCGATCTGAAAGATATCCGGCTCGACTGGAATTTGAATGACAATCACCTTCAATTGGAGGATATCGCAGCCGTCGTTGCCTCGGGAAGTCTGGCAGGAAAGGCGAATATCGATCTGGGGCGCAAGGGACTCCGATACGATGCGGATATCCAGGTGAAAGAGGTTGTTGCCAACGAGTTGGTCACCGCCCTGGCTCCCCGGGCAGCCGAAACAGTTTTCGGAGAGTTGAACCTGTCGTCGAATCTGAACGGTTCCGGGACACAGATTTCGGAGATCAAGCGAAATCTGGTCGGTGAAGGAAACTTTGCAATCCTCCAGGGCAGATTGACCGGAGCCGGCGTCATGAAGGGTCTGGCCGACTTCCTCGATCTGAAGGACTTGCGTGTTTTCCGCTTTGATCGCGGGGACGGCACCTTCAATATCAGCGGTGGCGACCTTTTTCTTGATGCGACCTTCGACGGTTCGAAAGCCCGCCTGCAGCCCAACGGTCGCATCGGACTGGATCATTCGCTCGATCTGTCGGTTAAGACATTTCTCTCCCCTCAGAACACGAAAAAGTTGGCCGGAAGGGGAACCCTGGGCGAAGTGATCGCCGATGATCAGGGGTGGGGCCTGGTGCCCCTCAAGATCACCGGCAAACTGGCGGATCCTTCCGTTTCCCTGGATCGAAAGGCCTTGTCCGAGCAGGTCAAAAAGGGGGCCGAAAGAAAGTTGCGGGAGAAGGTTCAGGAGAAGATATTCGGAAAAAATGGCGAATCGGAAGAAAATGGCGAGGAAAAACCGGAAAAGAAATTACTTGAGGATACCCTGCGGGGAATTTTCAGAAATTGACAACCGGTCTGACCAAATGCTAATCAATTGTTATTCTTACAGGAGGAGTTTATTTCATGACAGGAATTGAAGATTTCAGCGGTTTTGAAGTGATCAGGGCAGCCATGGAGGTGGAGAAGAAGGGGCATCGGTTTTACACGACCATGGCCGAGCGGGCTGACAATGCGATCACCAAGGAAGTATTCTCCTGGCTTGCCCAGGACGAAGTGCAACACTTGAAAACCCTCGAAGAGCTCGTGCCCAAATATCAGGAAGGGGCCTTCTGGGATGCGGAAGAGGAGTTTCTGCCCTATCTGCGGCGTTTTTCCGAGCAAGAGATTTTTCCCTCTCCCGAGCGACTGGAATCGGTCCTCAAGGAGAAGGATTCCGATCTCAAGGCTCTGGAGCTGGCTATCCATGCCGAAGAGAAATTCGCCGAATATTTTCACAGAGCTGAGGACAAGGCCCGGACCGAGGAAGGCAAGGACGCTTTTTCCTGGCTGGCTGCGGAGGAAGATCGCCACGCCGCAGTTCTCATTGAGCGCCGGGACAAGATAAAAAAAGCCCTCCATGGCTGACTGACAGAGAGGAGGACGATGATGCCGACAAAAGTCCCCGAATTCGCCAAGGGTGACCTGATGATGATTGTCGATGTGCAGAAAGATTTCTGCCCCGGCGGTGCTCTTCCCATAGAGGGGGGGGACGAGATCGTTCCGGTCATCAATCTCTGGATGCGGGCCGCCCTTGATGACGGTATCCCCGTTTATGTCTCCCGCGACTGGCATCCCCGATGTCATGTCAGCTTTGAGCAGAGCGGAGGAAAGTGGCCGCCGCACTGCATTCAGGATACTGACGGCGCCCGGTTTCATACCGGCCTCGAAGTGCCCCACGATGCGGTGCTGATCTCCAAGGGAACCCGGTTCGACAAGGATCAGAATTCGGTATTCGACCAGACCGGTCTGGCAGAATGGCTGCGCCGGCATGACATCGAAAGAATTTTTATCGGCGGGCTGGCACAGGATGTCTGCGTGCTTGCCTCTGTGCTGGATGGTCTGGATGCCGGGTTCGACATGCAACTGATCAAAAACGCGACCAGGCCTGTCGATCCGGAGATGGGCGACGAAGCGATGGAAAAAATGCGGCAAAAAGGGTGCTCGTTTATCGGGGCGTGACGGCGAGTGTAAAAAAGCCTTGCATTTTCAGGTTCTTGACGAAGTTCCCTCAGTCAAGAATTTCAGGGCCAGCAACACAAGCGGCAAGGAATGGAAAAGTAGATCGAATATATCGATCCCCCTCGTCAGGCGCCCATCCAGCAGCATGCGAATTTTTTCCGTCAGATGAGGTTCGGGGCTGAAGGGCGCCAGGCCGAGCAGCAGAGCCGCCACCGCAAGCTGCGGATAACTCAAGTGCTTGAGAAGTGGCAAAGGTTTCAATGATTTCTCCAGGAGCCGCGTTGCCTTATCCGACCTCGTTGTATTCCCTCACCCGGAACTCCACACCCAGCTCATCTGCGACCTGCCGGCAGGCCCCGATGTCGATGCCCGGAAGGGTGACCGCGCTGGCGGTGACTTCCGGGATATGCTCGGTGGCCGACCGCAGGAAGTCCTTCACGGCATCATAAGCTCGATTGCCGAACTGGGAGCGACATATCTCCTGATAGGTTTCCGAATCGGGAGCATTGAGTGAAACCGATATCGCATCGACCAGACCGGCCAGCTCGGGCAATACATTGCGTCCGTGAACCAGATTGGCCTGCCCGTCGGTGTTGATGCGTACCCGACAGCCTTTCTGCTTCACCCATTCGGCGACCTCTTTGACGACTTCGAGCCTGAGAAGAGGTTCGCCGTAACCGCAAAATACGATTTCCTCGTAGGATGCAGGGTCTCCGATAGCTCGTTTGATCTCCCCGACGGAAGGTTCCTTCTCGAGCTTGAGATGGTGCCCTTTCACCACGAAATCCTCAAATTTTGCGCAGAATGTGCAGGCGTTGGTGCAGCGGTTGGTGATGTTCAGATACAGCGCGTTGCGGATGCGGTATGCGATCCGGCTGCTCTGATCGACCTCACCGATGCCGAAAAGGTCGTACGCGTTCAGGTTGGTGATGCGTGAGATGTCCTCGATAGAAAGACCCTTGATTTCGGCCAGCTTTTGGGCCGTGTGACGGACATGGGCCGGTTCGTTGCGTTTGCCCCGGTATTGCTGCGGAGAGAGGTAGGGACAGTCGGTTTCGACCAGCACATGCTCGGCCGGAATGACCTGTGCCACATTGCGAAGGGTGTCGTTTTTAGGATAAGTCAGCGGGCCGGCAAAGGAGATATGCAGTCCCAGGTCTATGCAGGCCCGCGCCAGTTCGACATCACCGCTGAAGCAGTGCATCACGCCCCCGATTTCGCCGGCATTCTCCTCCCGCAGGATCTGCAGAGTTTCATCGTGCGCATCGCGGTCGTGGACGATGATCGGCAGGCTCACCTCCCTGGCCAGACGGATCTGCTGACGGAAAGCCTGGCGCTGCTTGTTGCGGGGACTGCGGTCCCGGTAGAAGTCGAGGCCTATTTCCCCGATTGCAACGACCTTGTCCTCGGCGGCGAGCCGTTTCAACTCATCGAGGATCTGAGGAGTCACGGATTCGGCATCATGGGGATGGATGCCGACCGCCGCGTAGATCATGCTGTCTGTCATGGACAGGGCCACGCTTTCGCGCGAACTCTCCATGTCACACCCGATGGTCAGGATATGGCTGATGCCCGATTGCAGGGCGCGCCCGATGATCTCCCGGCGGTCGGAATCGTATTGCCCGCTGTCGAGGTGGGCGTGGGTGTCGATCAGGGGGGGCATGGAAGCGTTGCTCATCGTTGCTCCAAAGTAAAAATAGCGTGACAAGTAACGAGTGACGTCGGGTTTACACGTCACACGACACCGTCTTTATTCCGGCGCGATCCGGGGAAAAAGCGGTGGTGCTTTCTCGACCCTGGTGCCCGGCTCCAGTACGCCCCAGTCGATTCCCTTTGCCAGGGGGCGTTCGATGCTTTCCACAGCCAGGGTTTTAAGAATGCTCTTTCCGCTGTGGGGCATGAAGGGGGTGATGAGCAGGGCGATGACCCTCAGCCCTTCGATCAGGTTGTACATGATCGTTCCCAGACGCTCCTTCTGGCTTTCGTCCTTGGCCAGGGTCCAGGGCGCGGTCTCGTCGATATACTTGTTGGCGGCGCTGATCAGTTCCCAGACCGATTGCAGGGCCTTGTTGAAGGCCAGATCGTCCATGTGCGCATCAAAGGCGTTGAACGCCAGCTTGAATCGCAGCGTGAATTTCTCGTCGAGCTCGTTCTCTTCCGCCGGTGCAGGGAGCACGCCCTGGAAGTACTTTCCGAGCATCGCCGTCGAGCGGCTGAGCAGGTTTCCGAGATCGTTGGCAAGATCGGAGTTGATGCGATTGATCAGCGCCGAATGGGAAAAGTCGCCGTCGAGGCCGAAGGGGACTTCCCGCAAGAGGAAGTAACGAATGGCATCGACCCCGTATTTCTCGACCAGCATGTTCGGCTCGACGACATTGCGAAGGCTCTTGCTCATTTTCTGGCCTTCGACAGTCCACCAGCCGTGCGCGAAGATCTTCTTCGGCAGGGGAAGTCCGGCCGCCATCAGGAAGGTCGGCCAGTATACGGTGTGGAACCGCAGAATGTCCTTGCCGATCACGTGCGCATCTGCCGGCCAGAACTTGGCGACATTTCCGTCGGGATCATCCGGGTAACCCAGAGCGGTGATGTAGTTGGTCAGGGCATCGAACCACACATAAATGACGTGTTTTTCATCTCCCGGCACCGGAATGCCCCAGGAGAACGTCGTGCGCGAAATGGAGAGGTCGCGAAGGCCCTCCCTGACGAAGCTGAGAATTTCGTTGCGGCGACTGCGGGGCTGAATGAAGTCCGGATTTTCCTCGATGTGCCTGGCCAGCTGCTCCTGGTATTTGCTCATGCGGAAGAAGTAGGAGGACTCCTTGAGTTTGTCCGTCGGTCGGCCGCAGTCGGGGCAGGTCCCGTCGATCAGGTTGGTCTCAGTCCAGAAGGTTTCACAGGGAGTGCAGTACCAGTCCTCGTATTCTCCCAGGTAGATATCGCCCTTCGCCTGAATCTTGCGGAAAAGATCATGAACTCCCTTGAGATGCCTCTCCTGGCTGGTGCGGATAAAGTCGTCATGGGATATCTCCAGTTTGTCCCACAGGGACTGAAACCGCTTGACCACACGGTCAGCCAGTTCAAGAGGGGTTTCTCCCTGTGCTTGCGCGGCCTTCTCGACTTTCTGACCGTGCTCGTCCGTCCCGGTAAGGAAGAAGACATCGAAGCCGCGAGAGCGCTTGTAGCGTGCCAGAACGTCGCAGGCCAGCGTGGTATAGGCGTGGCCGATGTGAGGGACATCGTTGACGTAATAAATAGGGGTCGTGACGTAGAAGCTTTCGCTCATGCTTCTCTCCTGTACGTGAAAGTCAGTGTGGTCGTAGCAATCAAAAACGCGGTGATCGATTATTTTGAGGGAGAACGATCCGGGGGGGCACTTTGTTCCCCTCCCTTTCTACGGGGTTTTCTCCTGCGTCGACGGCGTTTTTTCTTCTCCGGTTTTTCCTCCTGCTTCACCTCCGGTTTACCGGTCGGGGCAGGGGCTTTTGTCTTTTCGTCGCTTTCTTCAGCAGGTCGGCCCTGTTTCTTCTGCTCCCTGCGAGGAGGGGCACTCGGCCGGGATTTCTTCTCTTCCTTTTCAGCCTCCCGGATTGGCGGCGCCTCTGCGTGCTCCCTGATTTCCTCAAGGGTCAGCTCGACGATCGAATTATCTGCTGTTCGAACCCGGACCGTCTGGTTGAGTACATTCTGTTTGATGACTTCAGCCTCTTTGCCCGCGTAGCGGATTTTTTTTCCGCTTTTAGGAAGCGCTTTCTTCAGGGAGCAGTAGGTTTCGAATTCATATCCCAGGCAGCACAGAAGGCGTCCGCACTGACCGGAAATTTTACTCGGATTCAATGCCAGACCCTGCTCCTTGGCCATTTTGACCGAGACGGGCTGAAAATCACGCAAAAAAGTGCAGCAACAGAGCTCGCGACCGCAAATGCCTATGCCACCGGTGATCTTGGCCTCGTCGCGAACCCCGATCTGCCGCATTTCAATACGGGTATGGAAGTGCTGGGCCAGGTCCTTGACCAGATCCCTGAAATCGATGCGGCCGTCAGCGGTGAAATAGAAAACGATCTTGGAACCGTCGAAAACATATTCGGCACGGACCAGTTTCATCTCCATTTTGCGTTCCTGAATACGCTGCATGCAGTAGCGGTAAGCCGCTTCCTCGCGCTCGAGGAATTTGTCTGCCGCATCCAGATCTTTTTCAGTGGCCTTGCGCTGGACACCCTTGAGTGAATTGGGCAGTTGTTTTTTGGGGACCTCCCGCGGAGCAATGACGACGGTCCCCAGCGTGCGTCCGCGGTCGGTTTCCACAACCACAGCGTCTCCGGTTTCCAGTTCAAGATCCCCCGCATGAAAATCGTAAAGCTTTCCTGCCGTGCGGAATTTTATCGAGACGATACGTATCATATGTATTCCTGTGAGTGTATGCCTTACTCCTCACACCTCACCGATTAAAGATTTATCAAGCCGCCAGGCGCATGAGAAGAACTTCCACGGCCAGCTGTCGGTTGACGTTGCGATCGAGCTGACGCCGGCAGTGGGCTATGGCGTCGAGTTTGTCCATCAGCGACCGGATCGTTTCCCGGCCGGCGACCCTGGAGATTTTTTCCTGCAGGTCGATATTGACAAGCTCTTTCACCGGTCGGCCATGATGGTGGAGCAGAAGATCGCGAAAGAAAGCCTGGTATATTTCCAGGATGTCCGGGATATGGTCCTTGTCGGCGGACAATTCCTCGGCCATTTCGAATATCGGCAGAATGCTGCCGCTTGAAAGCGCCGTCAGGGATTTAAGCAGCGGGCGGCGTCGCTCAAGATAAAGCTCCCTGTCCTTGCCGAGGGCCTTTTTGAAACTGCCGTCCGACAGGGCACCGAGAAGGTGGGCCTCCTCTTCGCTGAGCCCCAGCCGATCCTCAAGCGTGCTGCGCAGAATCTGCGACGGGATCCGGCCGAACGGCAGGCTCTGGCACCGCGAGCGTATTGTCGGCAGAATCCTCTCGTTCTGTGCGCTCAAAAGAATAAACAGGGCATTGCCGTTCGGTTCTTCCAGCGTTTTGAGCAGGGCGTTCCCCCCCGCCGGATTCAGTCGATCGGCTCCGTCGATGAGGCAGACCTTCCGGGGAGCTTCCAGCGGATGGAAGGCCAGTTCTCGCTGCAGAGCCCGGACCTGCTCGATCTTGATATAGGCTCCATCCGCTTCGAGCAGATGCAGGTCGGGATGGTTCTGATGGTCGATCTTGCGACAGGCGGTGCAGTTCCCGCAGCCTGTTCCTTCCAGACAGAAGAGCCCTCGCACCAGTGCCAGGGCCATAAGGCGTTTGCCGACGCCTTCAGGTCCGTGGAAAAGGTAGGCATGAGCCAGCCGTCTCGATCCCAGGGCGCGTCTCAGGATGTCTTTCTGCTGGTCGTGCCCAAGAATCTGGGAAAAGGTCATGGTTTTTCCCCTGTGCCGAGACAGCGATTGACAATGCGATCAATTCTCGCCGACACTTCGGCGGTGTCGCCCCGGGCGTCAACAACAAAAAATTGATTTTCGTCTTCCACCAGCTTCAGATACCCCTGCCGGACACGTTCATGAAATCGCAGAGATTCCTGCTCGAAGCGGCCCTCTCTCATGTCATGCCGGTCATTGCGTTCGATGGCCCGCCGGAGCCCTTCTTCGACAGGCATGTCGAGCAGAATGGTCAGGTCGGGGGTCAGTCCCTTGACAGCCACACTGTTGAGCGTGTCGATCAACTCCCGATCCAGGCCCCGCCCCTCGCCCTGATAGGCGATGGTGGCGGCGGAGAAGCGATCGCACAGAACGATCTTTCCGGCGGCAAGGGCGGGCCGGATGACCTCCTCGACATGCTGGGCCCGGGCCGCCGCGTAGAGGAGCAGCTCGGCCCGCGGCGACATCGCTTTGTGGTCGGGGTTGAGCAGAACGGCCCGGATGGCGTCGGCGATAGGGCACCCGCCGGGTTCCCGGGTTGTCAGTACCGGCACGCCCCTGTTTTGCAGCCGTTGGGCAAGAAGGTGAATCTGGGTCGTTTTCCCGGACCCTTCGATGCCTTCGAATGTGATAAAAGCAGACATAAATACCAATCTAGTCAGTAAATCAAGCCATTATAGAAACCCCCATACCTTTTATCAAGGGAAAATCCCATGCGGGACAGCACAGTTGATTGAAATGAACCGTGGAGTTCTGTATAATCACCTCCGGAAGCAGACAGAGCATTTTACTTTTCTTTAGAGACCTGCAATGACGAGCCCGGAAAATCATCCGCTACCCGATCTCGAGCGACGAATCGGCTATCATTTTGCGGATCCGGCTATTTTGCTGCAGGCTGTCACCCATAAGTCCCGCAGCAACGAGAAAGCCGGAGCGATGCTGCATAACGAGCGGCTGGAATTTCTCGGCGATGCCGTACTGGACCTGGTTGTCAGTCAGGATCTTTTCACCCGCTATCCGCAGCTCCCCGAAGGGGAACTGACCAGAATCCGGGCCGAGGCCGTCAGCGAAAAAAGTCTTGCCTCCCTGGCCAGAGACCTGCATCTCGGCCCCCTGCTGCGCCTGGGCCGCGGCGAATTTCTCAGCGGCGGTGCCGACAAGGACAGCCTGCTGGCTGATGCGCTGGAGGCCGTCCTGGGGGCTGTATTTCAGGACGGAGGGTACGATCAGGTCCGACAGGTTGTTGAGCCGCTCTTCCGCGAAATCCTCGATCGGTCGGTCAAACAAGAAACAGGCAGCGATTACAAGACAAGACTTCAGGAGCTGTTTCAGTCCCGATACGGTCACCCCCCTGAATATGTCCTGTCTCGCATCGAGGGACCGGATCACCATCGCATTTATACGGTGGATGTTGTTTTCGAGGGGCAATCGATCGGCAGCGGCATGTCAGGCACGAAAAAAGGTGCCGAACAGGCGGCTGCCGGCGAGGCCCTGCGGCGGCAGGAGGGATGACGCGGGTGCGGATATATCCCTTTTTCATCCCCCATGCCGGCTGCCCTCATAGATGTGTCTTCTGCGATCAGGCTCGAACAACCGGACGGGATACCGGACCTGATCCCTCCGATGTGGCCGAGGAACTCGATGCAATGTGCTGCGCAGGAGGAAGAGAAGGGGAGGTCGCTTTTTACGGGGGATCTTTTACGCTTCTCGATCACAGTTTGCAGTCCGCCTTTCTCGAAGCGGTCCGACCCTTTCTCGAATGCGGAAGAATTTCGGGGATTCGCCTGTCCACGCGACCCGACGCTCTCGACGCCGAATCTGTCGCCTTTCTTGTTCGATACGATGTGACAACCGTCGAGATCGGCTGCCAGTCGTTCGATGCGGGTGTTCTAGACCGCAGCGGGCGCGGCCATGACAGCCATGTTGCGGCTGAAGCGGTTCGGAGACTGCGAGAGGCCGGCCTGATGGTCGGATTGCAACTGATGCCGGGGCTTCCGGGCGCCGATCGTGAAGAGGCGATTGCTTCTCTGGATCAGGCCATCGCTCTTGGCGCCGATTTTCTGAGGATATACCCGACGGTGGTCTTTGAGGGAACCGTTCTGGCGAAGCTTTATCGCAGGGGGGATTACCGTCCCTGGTCGCTGGATGAAGCCGTCGCGGTGTGTGCTGAAATGTGGCGTCGCTGCAGTCGGGAAGGCATGCCTGTTATCCGCATGGGACTGCAGAACAGTCCGGAACTTGCAAAGGGGCGGACGATTCTGGCAGGTCCATGGCACCCGGCTTTCGGCCAACTTGTTCGTTCCCGCATCTGGCTTGATCGCCTGAAGACCGTTGTGAGTCGGACCTCAGGCGGCTGTCTGGAGGTTCATCCCGCGGATATGTCAGACGTTTTGGGGCACAAGCGGGAAAACATGACAACTCTCCAGCGGGAGACCGGGTCGTTGGTGATCCGGTCCTCGGCGGAAATTCCCCGGGGACAGGCGCGGTGGCAGGGACAAATGCTGCCGTCGTTCGACTGCACGGGCTGAAGGAGTTCAACTCAATTGTCTGAAGAGAAGATACATTTCAAGTCCGGTTTCGTGGCGATTATCGGCCGGCCCAATGTCGGAAAGTCCACCCTGCTCAACAGGATTCTGGGACAAAAGGTTGCCATAACATCCAACAAACCTCAGACGACCCGCAACCGGATCCTCGGGATCCACAACCTTCCGGATGGCCAGATTCTGTTTCTCGACACTCCGGGCATACACAAGGCCAAGGGGCCGTTCAATAAATACATGGTCGACCAGGCCCTGTCCAGCTGCAGCGAGGTCGACGCGATCCTGCTTTTGGTCGAGGCCAACGATCGACCGGGCGGCGGCGACGAATACGTACTGAAATTGATCGAACGCAGCAAGGCCCCGATTCTTCTGGTGATCAACAAGTGCGATCTGGTGCCCCGTCCGGAACTGCTTCCCCTGATCCAGTCCTGGGCCGAGCGTTTCCCCTTTCAGGGGATCATTCCTGTTTCGGCGACAAAAGGTGAAGGAGTGGACGATCTAGTCGAGACGATCGGTGGACTTCTGCCCGAAGGCCCGCAATATTATTCCGGCGATATGATCACCGACCAGCCTGAACGATTTATCGTCGCAGAGATGATCCGCGAACAGGTTTTTCGACGGACACGGCAGGAGGTTCCTTACGGAGTCGGGGTCCAGGTTGAGAGCTTCGAAGAAAAGCCGGAGAAGAACCTGGTCGTCATCAATGCCGTGGTCCAGGTCGAGCGCGAAGCCCATAAGTCGATTATTCTGGGCAAGCGCGGATCCATGATTCGGACTGTTGGCCAGGCCGCACGCAAGGAAATCGAGAGAATGCTTGGAACAAGGGTCTTCCTGGAGATCTTTGTCCGGGTCGAGCCGAACTGGACCTCTTCGGCCCGCGGCCTGAGAGAGATGGGCTACGAGTAGGGGGAAGGCAAAAGCGTTTAACGCAAAGGCGCAAAGAAGAGTCAGGTCAAGCCGCTATGAAAAAGCTTCTTGAATTTCTTTGCGGCTTGATTTTCAACCTCTGCGCCATTGCGTTAGTCCCCGGATTCCGTTTTTTTCAATACTGATGCGGCAGGCCGCATCAGTGCATCATAAAGGTAGATAAATCAATGTCCGTCGTCGCCATAGTCGGTCGCCCCAATGTGGGGAAATCGACCCTGTTCAATCGGATTCTCGGTCAGCGCAAGGCGCTCGTCGACGATTTTCCCGGGGTCACTCGCGATCGCAATTACGCTGAAGTCACGCGCTACGAGAAGGACTTTACCCTGATCGACACCGGCGGGTTCGAGCCCGTCAGCGAAGATCATCTGCTCAGGCAGATGCGGGAGCAGTCCCAGCTTGCCGTCGAGGAGGCGGATGTCATCGTTTTCGTTCTCGATGTACGCGAAGGCCTGACCGCTGCAGACCGGGAAGTCGCAGACCAGCTTCGCCAGACGAACAAACCGGTTCTTTATGTGGTCAACAAGGTCGACGGCGACAAACAGGAAGACCATGCCGCGGAATTCTACGCCCTCGGCATCGACTCTTTTTTCGCCGTTTCCGCCGAACACGGGCGGGGCCTGGGTGATGTGGTCGATCAGATCGTGAGCCTTCTGCCTGATACGACAAAGCGCAGCCCCGTCGAGGGCGAGACCCGGCTGGCGGTGATAGGTCGGCCGAACGTCGGCAAATCGTCCCTTGTCAATCGCCTTATCGGATCCGAACGCGTTGTCGCCAACCCTGTTTCAGGAACCACCCGCGACAGCATCGATACGAGATTCGTGTATAACAGGAACAATTACGTTCTGATCGATACGGCGGGGATCCGGCGAAAGGGCAAGGTCAGTCAGAAGCTGGAAAAATACAGTGTCGTTCAGGCACTCAAGGCGATGGATCGTGCCCACATTGTTCTCATGATCATCGATGCCGAACAGGGTGTGACCGAGCAGGACGCGACCGTTGCCGGTTATGCCCATGAAAAGGGTCGGGCGGTTGTCCTGGTCGTCAACAAGTGGGACCTGGTCGCCAAGGACAATGCGACTATGGGCCGTTACGTCGAGAATCTCCGCCGCTCATTCAAGTTTCTGCCTCATACGCCGATCGTTTTCATCTCCGCCCTGACCGGCCAGCGGGTGTCCCGCATCATGGCCGAAGTGGAGAAAGTTGCCGAAGAGTTCTCGCGAAAGATTTCAACACCGGCGCTCAACAGGGCGGTGCAGAAGGCTGTTGAGGCTCATCCGCCGCCGATGTACCGGGGGCGCCGCCTGAAATTCTTCTATGCGACGCAATCCGCGGTACGTCCGCCGACCTTTATCATGTTCGTCAGCAGGCCGGAGGGGGTTCATTTTTCTTATCATCGCTTTCTGTCCAACAAGATTCGCGATGCTTTCGAACTGAAAAATGTGCCGATCCGTTTGAAATTGCGTCAGCGAGAACGTGACTAGGAGCACCACAAAAACCTTTACTAAAGACGTTGCCTGAGATATGATTAAACCCCGTTTAATTCCAGGCTCTTACGAGCTGTTCCTGCAATTGATGCCGCTTTATCGAGCTGACTGGTTTATATGAGTCTTGTCGGAAACCTAGAAGATCTGGGCCTGGGGGAAATCCTCCAGATCGTCAGTCTGAGCCGCAAGTCAGGAGTTCTGTCCCTTCAAACCGATGGCAAAGAAGGGAAGGTCTTCTTTCGGGACGGGCAGGTCATTCGCGCCAACTCCTCGAGTCGGCGCGAAAACGTCGGGGAACTTCTGCTCAGCCGGGAACTGGTCGACTTTGAAACCCTCAGGGAGGCTGTTCTCGTTCAGCAACAGGAGGGAGACGACCGCCGCCTCGGCGAGATTCTGTCTGAGAGATTCGACGTGTCCCGCGATGCTATCGAGACTGCCGTCAGGGAGCAGGTCGAGAAAATCGTTTACAGCTTCTTTTCCTGGTCGGAGGGAACGTTCTCCTTCGATCTGGGTGATACCGAAGACCCGGGGGAAACGTCATTCAACCCGTTCCAGTTCATGCTGGACCAGGGGCTGAATCCCCAATGGCTTGCCATGGAAGGCAGTCGCCAGCTCGACGAGAAGATACATCGCGGTGATCCGCTCGAAGACGAGGAGGAAGAAGGACCGACCTTCGATATCGACGACCTGATATCCCGGAATGCCGATTTTTCTGCGCCTGACCGGTCTCAATCCGAAGACCATTCCCCGGCTTCGACAAACGATAACGAAGTTTCCCTGAACGGGGGAGGTCCTGAGACAAATATCAGAGACATCGAAGACCAGCCGGCAGCCGCTCCTGATATCGCTGACGGGGGAGCAGAAGCGGCCTTCAATCTGGGCGCGGAGTTGCGCAGGGAGTTCGGCGAAAAGGATATCGACCCCGCTAGAGGTGTGGCCTCTCCCGGATTGCATCTGCTGCGCGACATGCTGGTCGAACTTCAGAATCCATCACTCGGAGGAGGGATCATCCTTCTGGTGCTGCGCTTCGCCAGTGAGCTGATGAACCGGGCGGTTATTTTTGCCGTCAAGGACAAGGAAATCGTCGGTCTCGGTCAGTTCGGCATCCAGGTCGAAGGGGAAAATGCCGATGCACGCATCCGCAGGATTCGCCTGTCCACCGAGCAGGACTCCGTCTTCAAGCCCCTCGTCCAGTCCATGACGCCTATGAGGAGTGCCCTGGGTGAGGGACCGGTCGATACTTATATCGCAGAGCAACTCGGCGGCGACCGGCCCGAGGAGGTTTTTCTCGGTCCCGTCCTCAGCGAGGGAAAAGTCGTGGCCATACTCTACGGCGACAACCTTCCCGAGCACACGGAAATCGGCAACACCGAGTCCCTGGAGATTTTTCTCTCCCAGGCCGGCCTGGCCATGGAAAAGGCTATATTGGAGCGGCGCCTGCGGGTCAACCGCGAATAACAGAATTCAGGAACGGAGCATCCAGCGTGGCACAAAAGATTCTCATCACCGAAGATTCGCCGACGATGCGTTCCCTGATCGTTTCCACCATCCAGGCGATGGGCGATTACGATATCATCGAAGCGGCGAACGGTTTCGAGGCCCTGCGAGAGTTGCCCCGCAACCAGGTCGACCTGGTTATCACGGATATCAACATGCCGGACATCAACGGCCTGGAACTGGTCAGTTTCATCAAGACCAACGATCAGTACAAACAGACTCCCCTCTTTATCATCAGTACCGAGAGCAGTGAGCGGGACCGCGACAAAGGCATGAAGCTCGGAGCCGATGCTTATCTTGTCAAGCCGTTTTCCCCTCAGGAACTTCAGAAACTGATCAAGCGTTTTCTGGGATAGGAGGCCCTTGTGGGCGACAAGTCATCTCCAAGTGCCATCAAGGAATTCCTCGGCGAGGCCGAGGAGATTCTCGAAGAGCTCAACCTCGAGTTGGTCGAACTCGGAGAGCGGGCAGACAGCGGAGAGTCCGATCCGGATCTGCTGAACAGCATTTTTCGCGGCGCTCATTCCATCAAGGGGCTGGCGGGGATGTTCGGCTTCGATGACATCTCCGAGCTCTCGCACCAGATGGAGAGTCTTCTTGACAATCTGCGCCTCGGTAAAGTCCCCCTCAATGAGGTCCTTGTCGAAACACTTTTCGATGCCCTCGAGACTTTGACCCGCATTATTCACGGCAAGGGGGAAAGGGAAGATTTTACGCTGGACTTCACCCCCCTGGTCGGCCGGTTCGATTCTCTCCTTGGAGGCGGAGGCGGGAGCGACAAGGACGAACTCCTCAAGCAGGTCGATCCGACACTGGTCAGCGTTCTGACAGAATTCGAGGAGCACAGACTCCTTGAAAATCTCAGGAATGGACATCATCTTTACCGCATAAAGACCTCTTTTGACCTGGCCAGTTTTGATCAGGATCTTGCCGCCCTGACCGCCGCACTCAAGAGAGAGGCAGAGGTGATCAGCACCCTTCCGAGTGTCGATGAGAACATGGACGGGGGGATCGCCTTTCAATTGATCGTCGGCACCGCAGTGACCATGGACAAACTGGTTGAAGCCGCCGACCGGAAAAATCTGGATATCGAAAAACTGGCCGGAAAAGCTGCGGAGGCACCTGTCGAGAGCGCCGAAGGCGCCTCTCCGGAAGCCCAAGAGGCAGGCCGGAACGCCGTCGAAGAGCACGCGAGTCTGCGCTCGATCAGCCGAACAGTCCGTGTCGATATAGAAAAGCTCGATGTCCTCATGAATATCGTGGGGGAGCTTGTCCTGTGCAGGGCGGCCATTAACGAGAATTGCGAATCTCTCAAGCAAATCGGCAACGTGGAAATGGTCTCCGAATTGCAGAAGGCGACGCGCAACCTCGAACGACGCCTCGACGAGTTGCAAAAGGGTGTTATGGAGGTCCGCATGGTCCCTGTCAGCCAGCTCTTCGACAAAATGGCGCGCATCGTGCGACGGGTCTCCGGTGAATACGGGAAACAGGTCTCACTCGATATCCGGGGCGCCGATACGGAACTCGACAAGCTGATCGTCGAAGAGTTGTCCGATCCGTTGATGCACATCATCCGCAATGCAGTCGACCACGGCATCGAATCGGCTCACGAGCGTCGTGAGATGGGGAAACCGGAAAAGGGGACGATCAGCCTGCGTGCCTCGCAGAAAGGGAACCATGTCGTCCTGGAAATTCAGGACGACGGCCATGGGATCGATATCGACAAAGTGCGCCAGAGAGCCATAGCCAGAGGGCTGATCTCCGCCGATGCGGACATTTCACGTGCGAAACTCGTCGAACTGATTTTCGAGCCAGGATTCTCAACAATGGACGAGGTCAGTGAGCTTTCAGGGCGAGGCGTGGGAATGGATGTTGTTAAAAACAACATCGCTTCCTTGTCCGGCATGATAGAAGTCGACTCTGAATTCGGCAAGGGCACCACCATGACGATCACCCTGCCGATCACCCTTGCCATTATCAAGGCTTTGATCATTGAGATATGCAACAAGACCTATGCCGTTCCGATCAATTCAGTGATGGAGACGCTCATGGTCAATGCCGATGATATCCGGACCATAGATCGCCGGGAAGTCTACGAACTTCGCGATTCGACCCTTCCACTGATCCGTCTGGAGAATGTCTTCGATCTGCCCCGAACCGGCGGGAGCCCGGAGCGCTTCTATATTGTCGTTGTCGGTCTGGCCGAGAAGAAAATCGGTATTATCGTCGATGAACTGGTCGGCCAGCAGGATGTCGTTATAAAGTCCCTGGGCGAAGCGTTGTCCTTTGTCAAGGGGTTTGCCGGCGCCGCTGATCTGGGCAACCAGAAAACGGTTCTTGTCCTCGATGTGGGCGGCCTGATCGGGGATACCCTGAAGGGGGAGGCGGCCTGACGATGTACGAGAGCTATTACGGTTTCAACGAACGTCCGTTCAGCAAGACGCCCGACCCGCGTTTCCTGTTCATGAGCAAGGGACACAGGGAGGCTCTGGTTCGTCTTATTTACGCCGTGGAGGAACGCGACCTCATCCTCTTCACCGGTGAGATCGGTTGCGGCAAGACGACCCTGTCCCGGCGCCTGATGGACGAACTCAATGAGGCCGGCTACCGCATCATCCTTTTTGTCAATCCCCGCCTTACGCCGATGGAGTTTCTTCGGGCGCTGGCACTGCGGCTCGACGTAGAAGCTCCGGCGGGGGGCAAGACCGACCTGCTGGAACAGATCGGCTCTGCCCTGTATGCTTTTTATGAACGGGATATCTGCCCTGTCCTGGTCATCGACGAGGCGCAACTGATTCCCCATCGCGAGACCTTCGATGAAATCCGTCTGCTGACCAATTTCCAGCTGGACGATCAGAACCTTTTGAGCGTGGTCCTGATGGGGCAACCCGAACTTCGAAAACGCCTGGCGCACCGCGTGTATGAGCCTTTGCGACAGCGTATCGGGATGCAGTTCAATCTGCGGCCTCTTGATCTCGAAGAAACGGCCAGTTACCTCGATTTTCGACTGACGACGGCGGGGGGAGAAGCCGGATTATTCGAGCCGGGAGCGGTTTCAAGAATCTACGAATATTCCGGAGGAATTCCCAGAAAAATCAACCATGCCGCTTCCCTGGCACTGCTTGAGGGTTTCGGTCGTGAAGCGTCGAATATCGACGCCGGGATCCTTGACGCCGTCATGGAAGAACTGGTGCTGGTTTCCTGAAAGGACAGCGGGGTCATTGCAATGTTGAATCTTTCCGATATACGTAAAAAGGCCGGCAGCAAGGTAAAAAAGAACAAGCGTTCCGAAGGAGACCCGGCCGAAGAGTCTGACAGGGCTTTGTCAACCAGGGCAACACCCGTCGCGCCGAGCAGTGCCGGGACGCAGACCGGACAGCAGGGCGAAGAGAACGCCTCTTCCGGCACGAATCCGGAGGAAAAGGGGATTTCGCCGCCAGAAACGAGCTCGTCGACATCGGAATCTTCCGGTCAAGCGTCCGGGAAGCGACCGGAAAGCGCGGGCTTCTCCATGCAAGGGACCACGGATCCGCTCGAATCCCTTTTCCGTGCCAATCCGGAGTTGGGGCTGGCAACGGAAGAAGCCTATTTCGAAGGACTCGTCGGACAGGACCATGAGACTGAAGAGGCTTTTCGCCAGCTTCTTTCATTCGCCCTCGGCGAGGAAGAATACGCAGTCGATATCCAGGATGTTCAGGAGATCATCAAGCTGCGTGAGATGACCGATGTTCCCCGGGTTCCCGACTTCGTCCTGGGGATCATCTCCCTGCGCGGCAATATCATCCCGGTCTTTGATCTCAAGAGGCGCCTGCACCTGGGAACCATAGAGCCGACGATCTCGACGCGGATCGTGGTCTGCCGTGCCGGAGGGAAATCTGTCGGCCTGGTCGTCGATAAAATCAACCAGGTGGTTCGCCTGCCTGAAGGGGCCATTGAAAAGGTCTCCGGGCTCCTGAGCGGTGTCAATAAAGATCTCGTGGAAGGCGTTGGGCGCTACGAGGGCCGCATGCTTATTCTACTCGACCTGTCTATCGTTCTGGCGGTTGAGCAAAGATGAAGGAGGGATTTCGTGTCCAAAAAGAAGATTCTGGTCGTCGAAGACGAAGAAAGTCTGTTGAAGCTGGAAAGCATTTTGCTGACGTCCAAGGGGTACGAAGTCCAGGGAGTGACAACCGGCCAGGCGGCTCTTGATGCCATTGCCGAAGAGAAACCCGACCTGGTTCTGTTGGACATCATGCTTCCCGAGATGGACGGATTCGAGGTGTGCCGCCGAATCAAGGAGAATCCCCAAATCAATGACCTGCCCGTTGTCATGCTGACGGCGAAGAAGAGTCGCGAAGATATGGCGCGCGGACAGCAGGTGGGCGCCGACTGGTACATCACCAAACCTTTCAAGTCGGTCAATGTGATCGAAACGATACAGAGATTTTTGAATAAAGGATGATGGCGGTGCCATCCACAGAAGTTTTTTGAAGGTATCCATGATGGAACATCGGCAAAACAGGGAAACACCGGAAGAAGAGACAGGCCGCAAGGAAATTCAGCTGGCCTGTTTCCGGATCGCAGAGGAAATGTATGCCCTGGATATTATGCGGATCAAAGAAATCATCCGGCCGCAGAAACTGACTCCTGTTCCCAAAGCTCCGGCTTTCGTGGAAGGTGTCATTAATCTGAGAGGCGCGGTTATCCCGGTCGTCGACCTGAGAAAGCGTTTCGATCAGCCGATCGATCCGGACAACAGGGCAACACGTATACTGATCTGTACACTTTCCGGAAAAGTGGTGGGTCTTATTGCCGACGAAGTCACAGAGGTACGTCGATATACCCGGCGGGAAGTGCAGCCGGCTCCTCATTTTCTCAAAGGAAAAGGGGCCGAATATTTTCTCGGCGTCTGTCGTCGGGAAGACGAACTGGTCATGCTCATCGATCTGGAAAAGATTCTTACCACCGACGAAAAAATCAACCTTGAGAAGGTCGATTCGTTCTCTGGGCATATGCAACCCGCCCCGGGCGATAAAGAGTAGCCTGCCCCTTTTCCGGGAAATCGCCGCTGTCTTTTCAGCAGATTCTTATTGAAGGTATTTCGATGATTGTCAATTGTCCGACGTGTCATGTTCGCATGAAGCTTGATGCTTCCCGACATGACGGCAAAAGAGTTACAATCCGTTGCAGAAGATGTCGGCACGTATTCAAGACGAACATAGCGACATCCCCCGCCAGTGAAACAGGGCGGGTTCTTATCGTTCATTCCGACGAGGAACTCTGTGCCACAATCGCCGATATCTTCAGGCGAGAAAATATTCCCTATGATATCTGCCATGATGGCCAGGCGGCCCTTCGCACCATGGCAGCAAAGCCTCCGGCTGTGGCCCTGATCGATGTCGCTTTGCCGGGATTTTACGCTTTTGAGGTTGTCGAGAAGGTTCGCCGTCAGCCAGCCCTGCACGATGTCAGGATCATTCTTCTGTCTTCGGTTTATAACAAGGCGGCTTACAAGCGCTCACCCACATCCCTTTTCGGGGCGGACGATTATCTCGAAAAGCATCATATATCCGACCAGTTGGTCAGCAAGGTCCGTCGACTGGGAGGGGGTGGCGGCATCTCGAAACCCCGGGAGGCAAATGCCGGGGTGGAGACAAAACAGAAAGAGGCCGGACCGGAGAATGCCGAGAAAATCAATACCAGGGTCCAGCAGGCGGAAGACCATGAAGTGAGTTCGTCTTCAGCGGATTCGGGCTGGGAAAAGGCTCGAAGATTGGCCCGTATCATTGTTTCCGATATAGCCCTCTACAACGAGGAACGGGTTGCAGAGGGGATCCGTACCGGAACTTTTTACCACATTCTGGGGGCTGAAGTGGAAGAGGGGCGACGATTGTTCGCCGAGAGGGTCGCTGAAGATATCCGCAGCAAACAGGATCTTCTTCAGGAGGCTTTTGACGCTTTCATCGAACGTCGCCAGAATGAACTGCAGAGCTGATAGATGGTGAAGACGTGACGAAAATACAGGATATATCTCATTTGCTGCAATCTCCCGAAGAAGAGCGCAGATTGCAGGGGCTTCGCGGGCTGGCCGAGAGCACAGAAGAGTTTCCCCGGGAATGGATCTACCAGGCTCTCGGGGACGACTCCTGGCGAGTGCGCAAGGAAGGGGTGGATCTCTTTTTGAGGCGCCCAGAGAATGCCCGCTTCGCCGACGAGGTGGTAAAACTGCTCCATTCGGAGGAGAATGCCGGCCTGCGCAATGCTGCGATGGAGATACTTATCCGGCTCGGCCGACAGGCCGTGCCCCATCTGCTGTCTGAAATCGGCACGCAGGATCATGATGTACGCAAGTTCATTCTTGATATCCTCGGCGAGATCGGCGATCCAGGATGTGTCCCCACCCTGGTAGAGGCCTTGAAAGATCCGGATGAAAATGTCCGCTCCGCCGCCGCTGAAAATCTCGGCAAACTCAGAGCCTCCGAAGCGATACCGGCGCTTCTGGATGCCATGGAGACGGACGACCTCTGGTTGCGTTTCACTATACTGGAGGCTTTGGGGCAGATCGGCGGCCAGATCGATGAAGAGCGGCTGCTTCGTTTCAAGGATGAAAGGTTGCTCCGCAAGGCGCTGATCGACTGTCTCGGACGTGTTGGCTCTGTTTGCGTGGTCCCCGCTATTGTCGAGGCTCTGGACGACGATATGCGCAATGTGCGCGAATCCGCCGTTGTCGCTCTGGCCCGCATCGCCGAGTCTTATCCCGAGGAGGTTCGCAGATCCCTCTCCGGCGTCCGTCAGACAGCGGCTGCGGACCATATTGCCGAATTGCTCGATCACCAGCAACAGGGGATTCGCCAGGCGTCGCTAAAGCTTCTGGGCTTTTTGTCGGAGCCACGCTACGCGCCGCGACTGCTCGATCTGCTTGATGACCAGTCCATGGTCGAGTCCGCCATGCAGGCCTTGATCGCTATGGGAGCCGACGGGGCGGCCCAACTCGCGTCCATTGTTTCGCCCGAAGAACCCCGTCGGTGTGCCTACGTCTCCTACCTCATCGGTGAAACCGGCTACGGCGCCGGTCGGGATTTCCTTCTGGCGTCCATCGGTTCCGATGAGGACGAATTGCGGATGGTGGCGCTGCAGGCGCTGGGAAAAATCGGGGATGCCTCCTCTATCGCTCCCCTGGTGGAACACCTCGAAAATGAAACCGAGGAAACCCGCCAGGCGGTGCAGACCGCCCTGGAACGTATCGGTCGACGCTGCCGACAGGAATTGACCGAAGCGCTTGAGCCGTTACTGGACTCGCAGAATCCGGAATTACGCACCAGCGTCATCATGGTCCTCGGCCAGCTTCTGGGCGCGGAATTCGAGGACCATGTGATCAGGGCGCTCAAGGACCCATCGCCCGATGTGCGTCGAGCAGCGGTGACCGTTCTTGACGGTCATCCTTACGATGGCCAGATCCGGGCTCTGAAGATGGCGCTGACGGACGAGGACGCCGAGGTGCGCGCTCAGGCCGCAGAAGTGCTGGGTCGCATCGACGACCCCCAGGCTGTCGAGGCTCTCGGACTGGCCTGTGGTGACGAAGATATCTGGGTTCGCTCGACGGCCGTGCGTTCTCTGGGGCACTTCGAAAATGACGCAGCCTTTTCCGTTGTTTCCCGAACGGCCGACGATTCCGTAGGCCTGGTCACTATCGCCGCGCTGGAGACACTGACGGCCATTGATGCCGGTAAAGCCCGTCCTTTACTCCTCGACGCTCTTTACCACCGGGATGAGGAAGTGGTCAAGGCCGCCATGCAGCTTCTTTTTTCTTCGGCCTACATGGACTGGTCCCGCGAAGAACGCGAGCATCTTATCTCCCACCCGCACTGGGACGTTCGCCTGACATTTATCCGCAACCTGTTTGAAACACAGGGTGAGAATTGCCGGAGTCAACTCGTGGAAAGATTGAAGATGGAGAGGGAAGAACCGGTAAGACAGGCGATCCAGGAGTGTTTGGCTCTTATGGACAGTTTCGAGGTTTAGGAGCCGATGCTCTTTCTGACACCAGAAATCCCCATGAACGACGAAGAATTCCTTTTATTGAAGGATTTCGTCTATCAGCATTGCGGCCTTCATTTCTCTGCCGATACCAAGTATCTTCTCGAGAAGCGTCTCGGCAAACGTCTTCAGGCACATCGGCTCAAGAGTTTCAAGGACTACTATTATTTCCTGCGTTACAATCAGAAAAAAGAGGCTGAGCTGGTAGAAGTCCTGAATGCGCTGACGACGAACGAGACCTATTTTTTTCGAGAGGACTATCAGCTAAAGACGTTCATCGAAGAGATCATTCCCGAAGTCACGGCGCGTCGCAAACGGGAGGGAAGTCGCAAACTCCGGATCTGGAGCGCCGGGTGCTCCTCCGGCGAAGAGGCCTACACCATTGCCATGCTGCTTCTGGAAAAGCCGGAACTGAGCGGGTGGGATATCGAGATCATCGGAACAGATATCAGCCAGCGCGTGCTCGGAATGGCCCGCAAGGGGGTTTACGGCCAGCCCTCCTTTCGTACCACCGACAGCGCCTACTTGCAAAAATATTTCCTGCCGACGGAAGATGGCAAATACCGCATCTGCGACAAGGTCAAGAGTTTGGTCACGATCAGTTATCTCAACCTCTTCGACCGCTCCCGCGTCGGTCTGCTCGGGCATGTGGATGTCATTTTCTGCCGGAACGTGATCATCTATTTTGATAGTGCCGCCAAAAAAAAGGTGGTTGAGGGGCTGTACGAACGCTTGCGTCCCGATGGTTTTCTGCTGCTGGGACACTCCGAATCGCTCATGAATATCAGCACGTCTTTTGTTTTGCGTCACTTTACCAATGACATGGTCTATCAACGATCTCAGGCGGCACGGTCCGGAAGAGAAGGGGATGAGCGGTGAAGGATATCCGTGTTCTTGTCGTCGACGATTCGGCATTCAATCGTCGCACAATCACAAAGATGCTCGACTCCGAAGCGGGGATCGAGGTTGTCGGGTACGCCTCCGACGGCGAGGAAGCCCTGCGAAAGGTCTTCGATCTGAAACCGGACCTGGTCACCCTCGACCTGGAAATGCCGCGTATGGATGGTTTTACTTTTCTGCGCATCCTGATGAACAACTGTCCGACTCCGGTTATTGTCGTTTCGGCTCGAACCCAGGATGAGGATGTCTTCAAGGCACTCGAATTCGGTGCCGTGGAGTTCGTCGCCAAACCATCGGCGCGAATCTCGCCCGACCTGATCAATATCCGCAAGGGGCTGGTTCAGAAAGTTTTCGCCGCCGCCGGCACTGATATGGAGAAGGTCCTGGGGAGATCGACCATCAACCCCTCTGTGGCTCGCAGAACTCCTCAGGTTCGGGCACCGAAGACCCGATCTGTAGCGAGAACCCTGCACAAGTCGGTGGAAGGCAAGGCATCCGTCGTCGTCATCGGAGCGTCGACCGGCGGTCCTCCCGCCCTTCAGAAAGTCCTGGAGGACATCGACCACATGGAGTCCGTCGCAGTCATTGTCGCCCAGCACATGCCCTCCGGCTTCACGCGGGCTTTCGCCGACCGGTTGAATCGATTCTGCAGGATGGAAATAAGGGAAGCCCAGACCGGAGACAAAGTACAGCCTCAACGTGTCCTGATAGCTCCTGGAGGGAAGAATCTTTTTCTTGTCAGACACGGCCGCGATGTTGTGGCGCAGCTTAAGGACCTAAACAGCGAATATCGTTATGTGCCTTCGGTCGATGCCTTGTTTCAAAGCGCTGCAGGCATCTATGGCAAGGATTTGCTGGGTGTCGTCCTGACAGGGATGGGCAACGACGGAGCATCCGGAGTGCAGAGTATCCGAAAGGCGGGCGGACAGGTCCTTGCTGAATCGGAAGAGACAAGTGTCGTGTACGGTATGCCCAAAGAGGCCGTTGCCACGGGTTGCGTCGACAGGGAATTGCCTTTGCGAGAGATCGGAGGAGAGATTGCTCTGCGTTGCCGAAGTCACGAAAATCATTAGGAAAAGGTAGATATTTAAAGCTTTTGCTGCTACGATGTGCCCCCCAAGAGCATTTCTGTGTCTTATAGGAGATCGCGATGCCTGAGAATAAACAAGATAAATCACCGAAGGCGGAAAAAGTCGAAGAGTTTCTTCATATCTTCAAAAAAGGGGCCGACTTTACGCAGGACCTTCTCAAGGAAAACGAGCGCCTGCGATTCGAGGTCCTCAAACTCGAGGAAGAGAACAGGGATTTGAAGGAGGTCTCAGGCGGGGATGAAACCGTTTTGCAGAAACGGATTCAGGCGCTGGAGGAAGAAAAACAGGAAATTCTGAACCGTATCAAGAAGGTCGAGGCGGAAAACATGGATTTCGCCAACCGTTATGTTGATATCGAAAATGAAAACAACATGCTGGCGAACCTCTATATCGCGTCCTATCAGCTTCATTCGACTCTTGATTTTCGGGAAGTCCTCCAGATTATTACTGAAATCATCATCAACCTGATCGGGGCCGAAGAGTTCGGAATCCTGTTGCTGGACGAAAAGCAGAACAGGCTTCAGGCAGTGGCCTCCGAAGGGTTGGAGTTGAGTGATATTCCTGTGGTCGCGCTTGGCCAGGGCCTCATCGGGGAGATTGCCAAGACGGGAGAAAATCATTTCTTCCAGGAACTGGATAAATACGAAAAGGATATCAACACCCCGATGGTCTGTATCCCGCTGAAGATCAAAGAGCGGGTCATCGGCGTGATTGCGATTTATCAGCTCCTGGAGCAGAAAAGTCATTTCGAGGACGTCGATTATGAACTTTTTACGCTGCTGGCCGGACATGCTGCCACAGCAATTTTTTCTTCCAAGCTCTATTCCGAATCGGAACGCAAGCTGAGTACAATCCAGGGCTTTATCGATTTAATGACGAAATAACCTTGAAGGTTCGTGGAGGGATACATGTCATCATATAAGGTATTGATTGTCGAAGACTCTCCGACCATGCGCCAGTTGATTGTTTTTGCTCTGAAGCGCATCCGGGGGGTCGAGATAGTCGAGGCGAATGACGGAGTGGATGGACTGAAGAAAATCTCCAGCGAGAAATTCGATCTGATTTTTACCGACATCAATATGCCGATCATGGATGGCCTTAAATTGGTCAGCCTGGTGAGAAATGATCAGAATTACAAGGATGTTCCCATCTGCATCATCACCACTGAAGGGGCCAGTGAAGACCGTGAGCGAGCCCTTGGTCTCGGTGCGAATGATTATATCACCAAGCCGATCCAGACAACAAAGATACTCGATGTCGCCAGGCGATTGCTGGCTATGGAATAATCATGCTCTGTTCTGTGTCCGAGCCTTGACAACGGTTCGGCCTTCCGGCTATATATGCCGCAATTGACAGGGGAAAAAATACTTGAATAGAATGGATGGAGGACCTTTTGGCGAAAGAAGAAGCGATTGAAGTTGAGGGCAAGGTCATTGAGCCCTTGCCTAACGCAATGTTCAAGGTCGAGCTCGATAACGGCCATGTTGTGCTGGCCCATATTTCCGGCAAGATGCGCAAGTTCTATATTCGCATCCTTCCGGGGGACCGGGTCACTGTTGAACTTTCACCTTACGATTTGAGTCGCGGTCGTATCACCTATCGGGAAAAGTAGCCCGGACTGCTATCGACGATAAGGAGCCGGAGGAGATCGCTTTTTGCGTTGGCTCCCAAAGACACATCTCTGACAGGAGCCGTCTTCGTGACGATTTTTTACCGGCGCAAGCCGGTTTTCCTGTTTGTGTCGTCCAGGCTGAGTCCATGAGTTCGCGACTCGACTCATAGACTCGGTGCTGCAGTATCCACTCATCAGAGCGAACGAATATCAGTGATTCCGATACAAGAGGGAAGGTAGCGAGACACCCATGAACAAGTCTTATGAGCCGAGGTCGATCGAGGAAAAGTGGCAGAAGATCTGGGAGAAGCGCAAAGCTTTCAGCGTTTCCGAGGAGGCCGACAAGAGCAAATATTATCTTCTGGAGATGTTCCCCTATCCTTCGGGTCGCATCCATATGGGGCATGTCCGCAACTATTCCATCGGTGATGTCGTAGCCCGGTTCAAACGTATGCAGGGATTCAACGTCTTGCATCCCATGGGATGGGACGCTTTCGGAATGCCGGCGGAAAATGCTGCGATACAGCATGGGACCCATCCTGCTGAATGGACCTATGAAAATATCGACAAAATGCGAACCCAGCTCAAGCGCATGGGGCTTTCCTACGACTGGGACAGGGAATTCGCCACCTGTGACGTTGATTATTACAAATGGGAACAACTGATTTTTCTGAGAATGCTCGAAAAGGGGCTGGCCTACAAGAAAAGCAGTTTCGTGAACTGGTGTCCCCTGTGCCAAACGGTTCTTGCCAACGAACAGGTCGAAGACAACGCCTGTTGGCGCTGCGACAGCGAGGTCGAACAGAAGGAGCTCGAACAGTGGTTTTTCCGTATCACCGCCTATGCCGAAGAGCTCCTCGAATGGACCGACAAGCTTCCCGGCTGGCCGGAGCGTGTTCTGGCCATGCAGCAGAACTGGATCGGGAAAAGTTACGGGTGCGAGATCGAGTTTCCCGTCGAGGATGCCGATGAAACTGTTCGCGTCTTTACGACCCGCGCCGACACGCTGCACGGGGTGACCTTCATGAGCCTTGCGCCGGAGCACCCTCTGGTGGAGAAGCTGACCACGCCTGAGTGGCAGGAGGCTGTCCAGTCTTTTCGTGACAAGGTCGGGCTTCAGGACAAAGCCCTGCGCACCAGCGATGAGTTGGACAAGGAGGGTGTTTTTACCGGATCGTACTGCTTCCACCCTCTGACAGGGCGAAAGATTCCTGTCTTTATCGCAAACTTCGTGCTCATGGATTACGGTACCGGTTCCGTTATGGCGGTACCTGCTCACGATCAGCGGGATTTTGAATTTGCCCGCAAATACGATCTTCCTGTGGTCGTCGTTATCCAACCCGAAGGGGAAGATTTAAGCGGGGATTCGCTGGAGAGCGCCTGGACCGGACCCGGAAGACTAATCAATTCAGACGAGTTCGACGGCCAGGACAATGAAGAGGCGAAGAAGAAAATCGCTGCCCGTCTCGAAAAGAAGGGCAAAGGCCAGGAGACGGTCAACTTCCGCCTGCGCGACTGGGGAGTGTCCCGCCAGCGCTACTGGGGGACTCCTATCCCGGTGATCTATTGCGACGGATGCGGTACCGTGCCGGTGCCGGAAGCGGACCTGCCCGTGGTTTTGCCGGAGGATGTGAAGCTTTCCGGCGAAGGGGGCAGCCCCCTGACGACCCATGAGTCGTTCGTCAAGGTCGATTGTCCCTGCTGCGGTCGTCCCGCCCGCCGAGAAACCGACACCTTCGATACCTTTGTCGAGAGTTCGTGGTACTTCATGCGCTATTGCGCCCCCGATTTCGCAGCAGCCCCCGTTGATCGCAATGCGGTCGATTACTGGATGCCGGTCGATCAGTATATCGGCGGCGTCGAGCATGCCGTCATGCACCTGCTCTATTCCCGCTTCTTTACCAAGGTGATGCGGGATTTGAAAATGATCGATATCGACGAACCCTTCCGGAATCTTCTGACCCAGGGCATGGTCTGCATGGAGACGGTCGCCTGTCCGGAGCACGGCTGGCTGTATCCCGACGAGGTCAAGAATGGGACCTGCGGGAAATGCGGTGCTGCAGTTGAAGAGGGGCGCACCGAAAAAATGAGCAAATCGAAGAAGAACGTGGTCGACCCCGATTCCTTGATCGCCACTTACGGAGCGGATACGGCCCGTCTTTTCTCGTTGTTTGCAGCGCCTCCTGAAAAAGACCTTGAATGGAACGAACAGGGCGTCGAGGGATGCTCCCGTTTTTTGAACAGACTCTGGCGGCTGGTGGCCGAGAACGTCGAACGTGTTGCCGATGTCGAAGCTCCCGGCACGATCGATGGCCCGGCGGTCGATTTGCACCGCGTCGTTCATAAAACGATCCAGAAGGTGACCAGCGATATCGACGGCCGTTTTCATTTCAATACCGCGATTGCCGCCGTCATGGAACTGGTCAACGCCGTCAACGCCTTCAAGCCGAAAGAACAATATCCCGGCGTCATTCGCGAGGCACTCGAGACCACAGTGCGGCTGTTGACTCCCTTCGTCCCCCATATCTGCGAAGAACTCTGGAGCCTGTTGGGCCATGCCGAGTCTATCAGTGAATCCGCCTGGCCGGTCTGGGATGAGGAAGCGATCCGGGAAGATGAAGTGCTCATCGTTGTTCAGGTCAACGGCAAGGTCCGGGGCAAAGTCACCGTTCCCGCCGATGCCGACGAGGAGACCGTCCGTTCGGCTGCACTTGAAGATTATAACGTCTTGCGATTCCTGGAGGACAAGACAGTGCGAAAAGTGATCATTGTTCCCGGCCGGCTGGTCAACGTGGTGGCAAATTGATGCTCCGGCTCTGTCTGTTGATGGCCGGCCTTTTGCTGACGAGCGGCTGCGGTTATCATCTGCCCGGACAGGTCAATAATCTGCCGGACGATATCCGGACGGTTTATGTCGGGACCTTTGCCAACCAAACCTCGGAACCGTTCGTAGAGAACCGCGTCACGGACAGTGTCATCACCGAATTTGCCCGATCTGATATCCTCTCCCTCATCGGAGAGAAGCAGAAAGCGGATGCCATTCTGACCGGGACCGTTGTTCGCTATTCGCAATCAGCTGTCGCGTATAGCCGGACCGACCGGATTGAGGAATATCGTTCATCCATGAGCGTCGAGGCGGCTCTGCGTCGGCAGGATACGGGCCGGACGCTGTGGAAAGGCACGCTGGAATGGTCGGAGGAGTTTGCTTCGGATCGCGACAAAGCGGTCCAGGAGGACAACGAGGCCCGGGCTATCGAGGATATCAGCGATCGGATCTCCGAGCAGCTGTACGCCCGCATTCTGGACACATTTTGAAAACAAAAGACAGGGCCTGAATGAAGCCTGCTGAATTGACCAAAGCCATCGATTCGGGACGTATCCCCGGCCTGCTCTTTTTGTACGGCGAAGAAACTTTCCTGCTCGAGAAATCCCTGCGCCGCATCAAGGACCACCTTGTTCCGCCCGAAGCGCAGGATTTCAATCTCGTTGTTCTCAATGGTCGCGATGTCTCCGGAGCCGCCGTGCTCGATCATGCCCGCACGCTTCCGGTTTACGCTCCGCATCGCCTCGTTATAGTCCGGGACAGTCAGCACCTGAAGGCCGACAGCCTGGAAACGCTGAGAGAATACATCAAGGAACCGGTTCCCGAAACAGTTCTCGTTTTTGTCGCGGACAAGATCGACAAGAGACGCAAATTCTTCCAGGAGTTTTCAAAAAAAGGGGAACTCGTCGAGTTCAAGGGAATCTACGACAACCAGTTGCCGGCCTTCGTCAAGACCCAATCCCGTGAACTCGGTTTGTCTTTCACCGAGGACGCCTTGCAGGGATTTTGCCGGAAAGTCGGGACCAATCTGGCCGAAGTCCACGGCGAACTGGTCAAACTCAAAACCTATGCCGGAGATCGCGATCTGGTCGATGTCGACGATGTGACCGCCATTGTTTCCGACAGCCGCATCGAGTCTATTTTCGAGTTGACCAATGCCGTTGGTCGACGCAGGGCGGGAGAGGCTTTGCGGCTGCTGCAGCGGATGCTGGACGAGGGGGCCGCCCCGCTGTTGATCCTCTCCATGCTGGTCCGGCATTTTCGTCAGTTGTGGAAAGCCCGGGAATTGCAGAAGCAGGGCGCATTGCGCAAAACATTGCCGCGCAGTCTCGGCGTCAACCCCTACTTTCTCGATGGTATCCTCGATCAGGCGCAGCATTTCTCTGACAGGGAATGCCGTCGGGCCTTCGATCTGTTCCTCGATGCCGATCTTGCCTTGAAGTCGAGCGGGTCCCATGCCTCGGCTATTCTGGAGAAGGTGCTTCTTCAATTGGTTGCAGGAGAAGGCCGATCGAAATAAATAAAAAAGGGCCCCGAGGGGCCCTTTTTGTATAGCATAAGGGAAAGTGGGCTATTACTTGAGCGAGTTGACCAGTTTATTGAGGCGGCTGATTTTGCGGCTGGCAGTGTTTTTGTGAATGACACCCTTGGTCGACGCCTTGTCGATAAAGGGTACGGCCTTGTTCAGCGCATCCCTTGCCGATTCGATATTGCCGTCTGCGACAGCCAGTCGCACGTTTTTGACATAGGTTCTCATGGTCGATCGGATATGAGTATTGCGAGCGTTGCGCACGGCGCTCTGCCGATTGCGTTTCAGTGCTGATTTGTGGTTGGCCAAGATTTTCCTCCGTCTGTCGTTTGAATAGATGAAACTGTTTTTTCCAGACAGATTTGTAGCATTGAAGAGAAACCAAGTCAAGTTAAAAAATAATTAATCCCATGGCTTAAGTTTTTGAAGTCTCAGAGGAAATCGTGGCGGAGAGCGGGATTAAGTCAAATTAATCCCAGATAAAGGCGGAGCAGGGCATCATGTCAGAAAAAAAGTCCATCTCCAGAGCCACCGGTATCATGGGGTGCGCTACGATGCTCAGCCGTGTCGCCGGACTGGCAAGGGACATGGTCATCGGCCGGCTCTTCGGGGCCGGCTACGCCACGGATGCTTTCTTCATGGCGTTTACCATCCCGAACCTGCTGCGAAGGTTTTTTGCAGAAGGCTCCCTGACGGCCGCCTTCGTTCCCACGTTCTCGGAAGTCTATCATGGTCAGGGACGCGAGGAGGCCCAGCGGGTCGTCAATATCTGCTGGACGCTTCTGGTGCTGGTCATGGCGGTGGTGACTCTGCTGGGGATTCTCGGCTCGCCACTGATTGTTCGGCTGATCGGTTACGGATTCGGGGATATTGCCGGGAAACTGGCCTTGACGGATCAGCTTAACCGCATCATGTTTCCCTACATTTTTTTTGTAAGCCTCCTCTCACTGGTGACCGGAGTCCTCAACGTCTACGGCCATTTCTTCCTGCCGGCACTCTCGCCCCTTTTTCTCAATCTATCAATAATAGCAAGTGCTTTTTTCTTCAAGGATCTGTTCCGGATTCCCGTGACTGCGCTTGCGGTGGGTGTGGTTGTCGGCGGTGTTATTCAGCTTCTTGCCCAATGGCCAGTCCTGCGCCGCCACGGTCTATCGTTGAGACCCGATTTCCACTTTCGGCATCCCGCTGTCAAACGGATCGCCTTTCTCATGCTGCCCGGTGTCGCCGGCGTGGCCATTTACCAGATCAACGTCGTGGTGACGCGCCTGATGGCCTCTTTTCTGCCGCAGGGCAGCGTTTCCTATCTTTATTACGGTCAGCGCCTTTTCGAATTTCCGCAGGGGATTTTCGTCGTTGCCCTGGCCCAGGCCGTTCTTCCGGCGATGAGCCGGCAAGCCACCGCCGGTGATTCCGAGGGTTTAAAAGATTCTCTGCAGTTCTCCCTGGCGCTGATCGCCCTGGTGACGCTGCCGGCGGCTGTCGGTCTGATGGCGTGTTCAATCCCGGTTTACAGTCTGTTTTTCCTCGGGGGAGAATTCAGCTACCACGAGGTGCGGCAGACGGCTTTCGCCCTGGCGGCTTACGCCCCGGGGCTGGTTTTCGTCGGCATCAGTCGTGTCGTCGTTCCGACCTTTTATGCTCTCAAGGATACCCGGACCCCTGTCCTGATTTCTGTTTTCACCCTGATTGTCAATGTCGGCCTGGGCCTCTGGCTGATGCAGGTCTACAGTCATGTCGGCCTTGCTCTGGCCCTGACTCTGGCTACGATTTTCAACAGCGCCGCGCTTTTGTGGGCGTTGCGTCGCAAAATCGGATCACTGGGGCTGTCGGCGGTGTTCGGGTCGGTTGTGCGAATGATTCCTCCGGTTATTGCCATGGCGGCGATTGTGGTGTTTATTCTGCATGGGGGACCATGGGACAATCCCGATGCGCGTCTGATCCAGGGAGGTTTGCTGCTCGCAGCGGTGCTGGCAGGTGTGGCCGTATTTACGGTCGGATGCCTTCTTTTCCGGGTTCCTGAGATGAAACATTTCGGTGAGATTGTTCGCAAGCGATTGGGGAAAGGCCGATGAAAAACACGCTGACATGGCACTCCCCCCTTGCATGGACGAGGATTGTGGCAGGGCTCGAGGGGGTCAGGCTTGTCGAATTTCATTCCCAAAAAGAATTGCTCCCAGCGGAGAGTTCTCCGGAGTCCGACAGTCCCTTTATAGACGCCACGCAGTTGCTTCAGGAAGCCGCACGACAGATAGATGCCTATCTTGCCGGGAGGGTGACGGGGTTTGATCTGCCTCTGGAGTTTGCAGGTCAGTCGGCCTTTTCACGAAAAGTTCTGTTGGCGTTGATGGAAGTCCCCTATGGTACAAACGTCAGTTACGGAGAGCTCAGCCGAATGGCGGGGGCTGCCGGTGCCGCCCGGGCTGTCGGCAGAGTAATGGCGTCCAATCCACTTCCGATTATTGTTCCCTGTCACCGGGTCATTCCATCGTCGGGCGGTATAGGAGGTTATTCGGGCGGGGAGGGCTCGATCTGTAAACAGTGGCTGCTGGAGCTCGAGGGAGCGACCGCAGCCGGTTTTTCCGGAAATGCCGACAGCGCATATCGATAGCTGCAGCTCTCGGGCAGCCAGGGAGCGTTGCGAACGATCTCGGTCGTAAGGTGGATGCATCCTTCGCCGACATGGAGTCGTTTGTGATATACGCGGCATTCACGGGAAACGATGTCGAGATGACGGCAGGCGATCCGGGTAAACCGGATCCGGTTTTCGCTGTCGATCCACTTCTCGAAGCAGCACTCACCGCAGCGGCGGCAGATCTTTTCCCATGCGTCTTGGTTCATGATCTTGTCCGTCAGGCTCCTGCTGTCGCTTCGATTACCAGCGCCAGAAAAGACGGGTTTGTCTTCTCTGGCGCCGTTTGTTGCAGCATTCTTTTAGTGTTTGTTCTTGTGTGCTTTGTCCGCCCACCAGGAAATGAGCTCCAGAGGGATCAGTCCGATGGGGACAAGGATCAAGAAAGCTATGATGGCGGCGATTGTTTCGAGAAAACCCATGTTTTTTTCCTCCTGCTATTGAATGTTTGACAATGCACATCCTCATTATATAGTGCCTGCGTTTCAGGGCAATATTTAAATTGTTTTTCGTCCCGGAAACGGCGGATGCGTTCAGGCGTCGGAATGTCAATAAAAGCGGACCAGGATGACACCGAAGGCCACGAGAACAATACCGAAGATGCGTCCGGCGCTGATCTCCTGAACGGGAAAACCGAGCCATCCGAAGTGGTCCAGGATCAGCGAGGCGATCAATTGTCCGGCGAGAACCAGAACGACCATAAGCGCAGCGCCGAGTTTCGGGGCGAGCATGATGGTCGCTGTCACGAAGAATGCCCCGAGAACCCCGCCGGTCCATATCCACCAGGGGTGATCGGACGCCCGGGACCAGTCGGGAAGAGGGATCCGCATTATAATCGCATAAACGACCAGGGCAACGGTTCCGACGGCGAAAGAGATCGTTGCTGCAAGAACCGGGGATCGCGTCCAGATGCTGAGCTGGGCATTGATCCCGGCCTGTGTCGGAACGATGAACCCGGCAATGAGGGCGATGAAGACCAGGAAAAGGGAATACGTCATTGGACGCCTCGCAGGAAAGATTGGTCCCTGATTTTAGCAGGCTGCGCATCCGCAGAAAAGAGATAAAGCCTTTTTCAGCCCTGTTGACAGGCTCCGGTGCACTGTGCTCCCGTAAGATTCTGAACCTGAATTGGCCGTAAAGTCCAGAGAAAACAAGGAGATTTTCAACGTGGCAATTCGTGATTTTGCCTATTCAGTCAGATGGAATCGTACTGCGATCTCTCGGGTCGAATGGTGGACTGGACGTCATCGGCATCATCCTCCTGCAGCGCTACAACATCGGCCTGGGTAAGTTCTATTTCCTGTTCAACCTTGGATTGTTCTCCCTAAGCTTCCTGACCCTGGACACTGACATTGTTATCGCTTCTCTGATTATGGTTTTCGTATCCTCGGCCGCTGTCGAATATTTCCTGGCCATGTTCAGCCAGCGGAAAATGTCCTTTATCATTTCCAACCACTCCGACAAGATCGCCGCCGAAATACTCGAGAAGCTCCAGATCGGCGCGACCTTTCTCGAAGGGCAGGGTGCTTATCACGGTGGACACAAAAAAATTCTACTGGCCGTGATCAATAACATCCAGCTCAAACGGCTCGAGGAGATCGTTTTCACGATCGACCCTCATGCCCTGTTTATCGTCGATAACACGTTCACGGTTATCGGATCGACATTTTCGAGACGAAAGCTGTATTAGATCCCTGCGGTCTCAGTCACGGGGAACGAGTCCGAGTCTCTTGATTTTTTCCACAAGGGTCGTTCGATTGATTCCGAGCAGGGATGCGGCCCGGGCTTTGACGCCCTCTGTCATGTCCAGCGCCTCGATGATCAGTCGTGATTCGATCTCGTTGATCGCCCGGGGCATGTCCAGCCCTTTTTCCGTCAGATGAGGTGTGCTCAGAGGCCCGGGTTCGGCAATGGGATCGGACCCGCCGATATTCGGCGGCAGGTCGCGGGGGGTGATAGTGTCCCCGTCTGTCAGGGCGACAGTCCGCTCGATGACATTTTCCATCTCCCTCACGTTGCCGGGCCAGTTGTACTCCTCGAGAGCGAATATCGCGTCGGGAGTGAGGCTCATGTCGGAGCGGTTCATCTCCTTGCAGCTCTTCTGGAGAAAATGCCGGGCCAGCAGCGCGATGTCTTCGCGGCGGTCTCTCAGCGGCGGCAGGACGATGGGAATGACATTGAGCCGATAATAGAGATCTTCCCGAAAAATCCCCTCCCGAACGTTCTCCTCGATTTTGGAATTGGTTGCTGAAATGAGCCGTACGTCGAGCTTGATCGATCGGGATGAGCCGACGCGTTCGATCTCCTGTTCCTGAAGAACGCGCAACAGCTTGCTCTGCAGATGAAGAGGCATGGTGCCGATTTCATCGAGAAAGAGTGTTCCGCCGTTGGCTACTTCGAATTTCCCGGGCTTGTCGCTGACCGCTCCGGTGAATGAGCCTTTTGTATGGCCGAAAAGCTCGCTTTCGAGAAGTTCACCCGGAATGGCTCCGCAGTTGATGGCGACGAAAGGCTTGTCCTTGCGCTGACCGTTGTAATGTAGGGCACGGGCGACGAGTTCCTTTCCCGTACCGGATTCTCCAAGTACCATGACCGTCGATTCAGTGTGGAGGATCTTTTCCATGCGGGTAAAGATCTGCTGCATAGGCATGCTGGTCCCGATGATGTTGTTGAACTTGTACTTGCCCCTGAGCTGCTGACGTAAAAAAACGTTCTCCGCTACCAAGGCGCTTTTTTCAGCCGCTTTCGCAACCTGGATCTTGAGTTTTTCGAAATTGAACGGCTTGGTTATGTAGTCGAAGGCGCCTTCCTTCATCGCCTCGACAGCAGTTTCCGCCGAGGCCTGACCGGTCACCACAATGACATTGGTCTGTGGAGCGTCCTCCTTGACCTTCTTGAGGATGTCGATTCCGCTGACCCCCGGCAGGAAAAGGTCGGTGAGTACGATTTCGAAGGGCCTTTTTTTCAGGATCTCCAGGGCTTCTTCGCCGGAAGCCGCCGAATCGATTTTGTACCCTTCCTTTTCCAGCAGCAGTTTCAGTGCTTCTGTGTTGTGAGGTTCATCATCGATAACGAGAATGTGGGGCTGATCTTTCATGGTGACTGTCTCCCTGGCACCTGCATGGTCCGTCATTTACTTGACGCTGCCACCGTATCATGTCCCTTTTTCCCTATCAAGTGAATTTAGCCTGAATACGGGCCTTTAGAATCATTTCACTGATTTGACACCGCTTTGCGGTCGGGTAGTCTTGGACTATGAGACAATTATGTTATTTCATTTTGATCATCTCCTCGGCTCTGCTCCTGTTCGTTACGGCGACAACTGCCCAGGACAATGAATCGAAGCCGGTTGTTCACCAAATCAGGGTTGAATCCGTCATCAATCCTGTCACAGCCGATTTTGCGACCAGTGCCCTGAATGCCGCAAATGAAAAGCAGGCCGACGCTTTTCTTCTTCAGCTTGACACCCCGGGAGGTCTCGACTCCTCGATGCGTTCGATTATCCAGGGGATATTGGGCTCGGAGATCCCGGTGATCGTTTATGTCTCTCCCTCCGGTGCCCGGGCGGCATCGGCAGGTGCCCTGATCACCTTGGCCGCAGACTTTGCCGTTATGGCCCCCGGCACCAACATCGGCGCAGCTCATCCCGTTGCGATCGGTATGGGCGGCGAACAGGATGAGACGATGATGGAAAAGGCCGTTTCCGATGCCGTTGCCTATTCCCGCAGTATCGCCCAGAAACGAGATCGCAATGAGGAGTGGGCCGAGCGCATTGTAAGGGAAAGTCTCTCCTCCAGCGCGACCGAGGCCATGGAAAAAAACGTCATCGATCTGATCGCCGAGAGCGAGGCATCTCTTTTTCAAGCCCTTGACGGCCGTCACTACCAGAGAGCCGGAGTTGAAAGAGAGCTGAACATTGCCGACGCGACCGTGTCGAAGTCGAGCATGAACTGGCGCCAGAAGGTTCTCGACACCATCAGCAATCCCACCGTCGCCTATCTGCTGATGATGCTGGGTATCCTGGGTATCTTTTTCGAGATTTCCCAGCCGGGAGGTATTCTGCCCGGAGCGGTGGGAGTCATTGCGCTGCTGCTGGCTTTTTTCGCCTTCCAGATGCTGCCGGTCAATTATGTCGGCGTGCTGTTCATTGTTCTGGCGGTTATTTTGTTCGTTCTCGAGATCAAGGTCACCTCTTTCGGGATGCTGACTGTCGGAGGGGTCGTTGCTCTGGCTCTCGGCTCCCTGATGCTGATCGAAACCTCGGAACCCTACCTCCAGATCTCCCGGGCTGTCATTGCGGCGACTGTTCTGGTTTTCTCCGGTCTTGCCATGCTGGTGCTCTATTTTGTCGTCGGTACGCAGAAAACGAAATTCGCTTCGGGCGAAGAAGGGATCCTTGGAGAGCGGGGGCAAGCCGTTTCCGACATCGACCCGGAAGGGCAGGTTTACGTTCACGGTGAATACTGGAGCGCCTCCTCCCGCGATACGATTGCTGCGGGGGAACCGATCGAAGTCGTCAATGTGGATCGCAACATGAGACTGCAAGTGCGAAAGAGCATCGAAGAATAGTCTCAGTGGTGTCGTTCTAACCCAAAGGAGGGGATATGGACTTTCCAGTCAACATGACCTGGGTAATAAGCCTGCTTATCGTCATACTGATCATCGCATCCGCCGTCCGTATTCTTGTGGAATACGAACGGGGGGTCATTTTCCGTCTCGGGCGCTTTGCCGGCGTCAAAGGGCCGGGGCTTCGCTTCATCATTCCGATCGTCGACAAGATTTACAAGGTGAGTCTGCGAACGGTGGCCATGGACGTGCCACCACAGGATGTGATTACCAAGGACAATGTGTCGATCAAGGTCAACGCCGTCATCTATTTCCGCGTTCTGCAACCGGACAAGGCGCTGATCGAGGTTGAAGATTACCTCTATGCCACCAGTCAGCTCTCCCAGACCTCCCTGCGCAGCGTTCTCGGTCAGTCGGAACTCGACGAACTGCTCTCCCAGCGTGAAAGCATCAACCAGCACCTCCAGGAGATTCTCGATCGTCAGACCGACCCCTGGGGCGTGAAGGTGTCCAATGTGGAGATCAAGCATGTCGATCTTCCGGCCGAGATGCAGCGGGCCATGGCCCGGCAGGCCGAGGCAGAGCGCGAGAGGCGCAGCAAGGTCATCCATGCTGAAGGAGAGTTCCAGGCCTCCAAACAGCTCTCAGCCGCGGCGAAAATCATTTCCAAGGAAACAGGAGCCCTGCAGTTGAGGTTTCTGCAGACCCTGACCGAGATATCCGCAGAAAAGAATTCCACGATTCTCTTCCCCGTACCGATCGATCTGCTGCGTCCTTTCATGGAGCGTGAGGATGCAAAGAAAAAGACGGAATCTGAAAAGTCTAGCTAAAACAAAACCTTATCTTCCAGTGAAGCGGTATACCCTATCTGGTACGTATTTCGAGTTAGGGGACAAAAAGGCCAGTAATATCACAGCTTTATGAAGTAAAACAACATTTTATCTTGACACTGAATTTGCTGTTTGGTTAGATATCGCAGTCTTGGTAAAGCCGTAACTATCTAGAATAACAATAAAAATTTAGTGTGAGTAAAAAATTTTAGCGATTCTATCGTTTTATTTCTGGCTTTTAAAGCTGTATATTTTTGAGTCCCCAGGGAAGATGAGGAGGAGTATTTCATGGCAGTAAAGAAATTCAAAAAAATTATGGCCGCCAATCGCGGTGAAATCGCCATCCGGATTTTCCGTGCCTGTACGGAACTTGGGATAAACACGGTAGCGATCTATTCAGAAGAGGACAAACTGTCGCTGCATCGCTATAAGGCCGACGAGGCCTATCTGGTCGGCAAGGGCAAGGGACCGATCGATGCCTATCTGGGAATTGATGAAATTATCGATCTGGCCCGTCGCAACGAGGTCGATGCGATCCATCCCGGTTACGGTTTCCTCTCGGAAAATGCTGAATTCGCCGAAGCCTGCGAGCGGGCCGACATCGCTTTCATCGGTCCGACTCCGGAGATCCAGAGAAGTCTGGGGGACAAGGTGTCAGGCCGCGAGGTTGCCGTTGAGGCCGACGTTCCGGTTGTGCCGGGAACTCAAAAGCCGGTGAGCACTGAGGAAGAGGCTTTGATCTTTGCCAAAAAAGCCGGATATCCGATCATCGTCAAGGCTTCAGCCGGTGGTGGCGGCCGGGGTATGCGCGTGGCACACGATCGGAAGGAACTGCTCGAAGGACTCAAGAGCGCTGCCTCCGAAGCACAGGCCTCTTTCGGAAATGCCGCGGTGTTTCTGGAAAAATATATCGAAAACCCCAAGCATATCGAAGTCCAGATACTCGGCGACAAGCACGGCAATATCGTTCACCTTTATGAACGCGACTGTTCCATTCAGCGGCGTCATCAGAAGGTGATTGAAACCGCTCCGTCGCTCTCACTTTCCCGGAAGAAACGTCAGGAAGTGGCCGATCATGCCATGAAACTCGCCCGGGCCGTCGATTACGTCAATGCCGGAACGATCGAATTTTTGATGGACAAGGACGAGAATTTCTATTTCATTGAAACCAATCCGCGCATTCAGGTCGAGCATACCGTGACCGAGATGGTGACCGGTCGGAACCTGGTGCAGGCCCAGATCCGCGTGGCCGAAGGATACAAGCTCTCCGATGTTGAAATCGGCATCAAAGGCCAGAAGGATATCAATCTCAATGGGTACGCGATCCAGTGCCGGGTGACAACCGAAGATCCGCAGAACAAGTTCGCCCCCGATTTCGGAACGATCAAGGCCTATCGAACAGCGGCCGGCTTCGGCGTGCGTCTCGATGCGGCCGCCGGTTATGCGGGAGCGCAGATCACGCCCTTTTATGATTCCCTCCTGGTAAAGATCACCACCCACGGCCTGACCTTCCCCGATGCCGCCAGGACCATGGACCGGGCCTTGAAGGAGTTCCGGATCCGGGGTGTCAAGACCAATATCGGTTTTCTCGAAAACGTGGTCAACCATGAGATATTTCTCAAGGGCCAGTGCGACACCTCCTACATCGACAATCACCCTGAACTCTTCGAGCTGCCGCAAAAGCGGGATCGTGCCAACAAGATCCTTCAGTTCATCGGTCACACCGTGGTCAACGGCTATCCGGGTATTTCTCCGGAGAAGGCACAGAAATTCAGCAGTCTCAGGGAACCGGAGATTCCGGTCATTCCCTACGGTCAGGCCCATCCGCGCGGCACCAGGGATATCCTGCAGGAGAAAGGCCCCGAAGGCCTGGCGGAGTGGACTCTCAAACAGAAACGCCTGCTTCTGACCGACACGACCATGCGCGATGCTCACCAGTCGCTCATGGCGACCCGCTTCCGAACTTTCGATCTCGACCGGATCGCCGACGCGACAGCTCATCTGGGCGGCGGACTTTACTCTCTGGAGATGTGGGGCGGAGCGACCTTCGACGTGTCGATGCGTTTTCTCAATGAAGACCCCTGGGAGCGGCTGGACCGGCTGCGCGAAAAAGTTCCGAATATCCTTTTCCAGATGCTGCTGCGCGGCTCGAATGCCGTCGGCTATACCAATTACCCGGACAATGTCGTTCAGGAATTCGTCAAAAAGTCAGCTGAGAGCGGAATCGACGTCTTCCGCGTGTTCGATTCGCTGAACTGGGCAAAAGGGATGCAGGTGGCCATGGAGGCCGTGCGCAAGAACGGTGCGGTCTGCGAGGCGTCCATGTGTTACACCGGTGATATCACCGATCCCAACCGCGACAAGTATCCCCTTGAATACTATGTCGAGCTGGCCAAGGAGCTGGAGAAAATGGGCGCCCATATCCTGGCGATCAAGGACATGGCCGGTCTGCTCAAGCCATTCGCCGCCGAAAAACTCATCCGGGCTCTCAAGCAGGAGATAGGTATCCCGGTGCATCTGCACACCCATGATACCTCGAGCAACGGCGGTGCCATGTTGCTGGTCGCCGCCCAGGCTGGGGTGGATGTTGTTGATTGCGCCCTCTCCAGCGTGTCCGGATTGACGGCCCAGCCGAACCTCAACGCCCTTGTGGCGGCTCTCAAGGGCACCATCTGGGATCCCCAGGTCAACGAAGAGGGTCTGCAGAAACTGGCCAACTACTGGGAGACTGTTCGTCCTTATTATTCACCCTTTGAATCCGAGCTTCGCTCCGGCACCGCCCAGGTATACTATCACGAGATTCCCGGCGGGCAGTATTCCAACTACAAGCCCCAGGTCGAGGGTCTCGGTCTCGGCCACCGATGGGAGGAGTGCAAGCAGATGTACCGCAAGGTCAACGACATGTTCGGCGATCTTGTCAAGGTGACGCCCTCGTCGAAAATAGTCGGCGACATGGCTATGTTCATGATCCAGAACGATCTCGAACCGGAAGATGTCTATGAGCGAGGGCACGAACTGGCCTTCCCCCAGGGCGTGGTCGACTTCTTCAAGGGGATGATCGGACAGCCTTACGGCGGCTTCCCCGAAAAGTTGCAGAAAATCATCCTCAAGGGCGAGTCCCCCTTGACCTGTCGACCCGGGGAGCTTCTCGAACCTGTCGACTTTGATGCGAAAAAGGCTGAAGTGGAGAAAAAACTGGGTCATCCGATTACCGATCGCGATGTCCTCTCGGCAACTCTCTATCCCGGTGTTTTCGAAGAATTCGATCGTCATCGCCAGGAATTCAGCGATACCTCGTTCATGCCGACACCCGTCTTCTTCTACGGACTCGATCCGGGCGATGAAGTCAGTGTGGAGATCGAGCCGGGCAAGACTCTGATCGTCAAGCTCAATGCGATCGGCAGAATCCAGGACGATGGAACTCGCAACATCTACTACGAGCTCAACGGCGAGCCACGGGTGGTTCAGGTAAAAGACCTCTCCGTCACGAGCGATGAAGTCGCTCACCGCAAAGCGGATCCGGAAAATCCCAAGGAGGTCGGAGCGCCGATGCCCGGCAAGGTATTCAAGCTCCTGGTGAATGCCGGGGATGAAGTGGAGGAGGGAGAAGTCCTGCTCACGACAGAAGCTATGAAAATGGAGACCAATGTCAAGGCGCCGCGCAACGGCGTCGTGTCAGAAGTCTTTGTCAGCGAGGGAGGCCAAGTCACCCCAGGTGATCTTCTGGTGACCTTCGAGTAGCTGTTTTGAATTGATGCTTTTGCAAAAAAAAGCATCAACGTGGATGGCGTCGGCTTGATGAAAGGGCTCTTCCGTATAGGGAGGGCCCTTTCGCTTTTGGAGGGGATGTCAGGACCCTTTCAGACAGCTGAAGAATCCGTCGAGATCCTGTAGTACCGTCTCGAGATGCTGGCGGATCTGACGAGGATCGGACATGGTGAGGACGTCCCGGGCCGCTTCTCGAGCAACAGTGGCCGGTATATTCTGCAGAAAGTCTTTGACACGCGGGATGAAGGGGGCGGCCATGGAGAATTCGGTAATCCCCATGCCGAACAGAACCAGGAAGATCATCGGATCGCTGGCGATTTCCCCGCATAGACAGACCTCTTTCCCCCGGTCGGTCGCCGTCCGGGTGACCTGCTGAAGAACCTTGAGAGCGGCGGGGTGCAGCGGGTCATAGTATTTGGAAACGAGAGGATTGTTGCGATCGGCTGCCAGCAGATACTGAACCAGATCGTTGGTTCCCAACGCGAAAAAATCGACTTCGCGACTCAGGTCCTCGATTATAAGAACCGCCGCCGGAACCTCGATCATGACCCCGATGGGAATGGATCCCGCACAAGGCAGACCGGCCCGCTCCAGGTTTGAGCGGGCTTCTCCCACAATGGCTTTGCAGGCCTCGACCTCCTGAAGGCTCGAAATCATGGGGAAAAGAAGTTTCACCGGTCCGTGAACTCCGGCCATGAGAATCGCTTCGATCTGTGTGCGGAAAATATCCGCATTGTCAAGCGAGACCCTTACGGAGCGCCAACCCATAAAGGGGTTTTCTTCTTTGGGCAGCTGGAAGTAGGGCAGGCCCTTGTCGCCACCGATGTCGAGGGTGCGGATCGTAACGGGCTGACCCTCGAATCTTTCCACCACCTTGCGGTAGAGCTGGTACTGGTCGTCACGGTCAGGAAAGCTCGAGCGCGCCATGTAAGGAAATTCAGTCCGGTAGAGGCCGACCCCTTCGGCCCCGTTGCGCAGGGCGACATCGATGTCGCTGATCAAGCCGATGTTGGAGCGCAGGGACACCCTGACTCCATCCTTGCTGAGCGCCGGCAGATCCCGGTTCTCTGCGAGTCTTGAAATCTCTGTCCTGCAGTCCTCTTCAAGCCTCTTGTACTCTTCGGCAATATGGTCCGGGGGTGAAATGTAGAGGCAGCCCGAATTGGCATCGAGAATCAGGTGGTCTTCGGGGGATATGTGGCCGAGGGCTTTCTTGACGCCGACTATCGCCGGGATCCCCAGAGACTTGGCCATAATAACGGCATGGCTATTTTTCTCTCCGGCTTCGGTCACGATCCCTTTGATCATTTCGTGGTCGAGGGCCGCCATGTCGGAGGGGAGAATTTCCCCCGCCACCACAATACCGGGATGTTTCAAGACCGGTTTCTGGTGTGTTTTGCCCGTCAGATGCGACAGGATGCGGCGACCGATATCTTTCATGTCGGCTGCGCGTTCGCGGAGGTAGGGGTCGTCCATGCGCCCGAAAGCTTCGATATATTCCGTCACCACATGCAGAAGGGCGTAGCTGGCGCTGTGACCTTCTCTGATGTTCTGCCGGACCTTTTTTAAAAAACTGCGGTCTTCCAGAATCATCAGGTGAGTGTGGAAAATGGATGCGTCATCGTTCGATAGGCGATCGGCGACCCGTTTTTCCAGGAAAATGGTCTGGATGCGCGTCTTCTCCAGGGCGTCGTCGAGCCTTTTCAACTCGTCCCGGGCAGACAGGGCGCCTTCCTCGATCATCTCCGAGAAACCGAGGCTCTCGTCGAGGATATGGGCCGGTCCGGAGGTGACGCCGGGATAAGCGACAATCCCCCTGTAAGTCGGTTTAGCCGTTTGCTGGTCTTCGGTCTCTTCGTGGGCCGCAAGTGTCTGCCGCGTTTGCTCAAGTTGCCTCGCGATATGGTTCGACTCCTCTTCCTTGAGACGGATCGAGTCGAGAAGGCGTGCGTTGACGACGATCGAGGTCACCTGAAAGGCGATTGTCGACAGGGCGCTGGTTTCCTCCTGGCTGAATTCGCGTGGCTCCTTGGTCTGCAGGATGATGGCGCCGAGCGGTTCCTCACGGTCGAAAAGGGGGGTGCCGAGGAAGGAATGGAAACGCTCCTCCCGTGTTTCCCTGAAGTAGCGGTAACGGGGGTGTTCCTGGGGCTCCTGAATGGCGATCTGCTGCCCTTTCTGCACGACCAGGCCGGCAAGCCCATCATCGATGTCCATCTCGACCTTGCCAATGGCGCGGCGGGACAAGCCTTTCGTGGCCCGAAGACGCAGGGTCCTGCCGTCGTTGTCCAGGAGATAGATTGAGCAGACCTCGGTCCGCATCCTTCGCGCGACGAGCGAACTGATGTTATTCAGGGTTTCGTTCAGGTCGTGCGACTGGAGAATGAGGGTGCTGATGTCCTCGAGGGTGGTGATGCCGAAGTTGTCTCGCTTCTGTCTGCCCATAATGGATACGGAAAAATCTGGATAATGGTGATGGGGCCGGAAAGATTCGGCCCGAAAAGGAAAGTTGCTCAGTATAAGATTATTCTCGTTATGATATAGAAACGTTCATATTATTGCCATAAAAAAACGCCGGCCGGGGAGAGAGAGCCCGGCACGGCGCAAAAAGGGGATGTATTCCGTTCAACAGAAAATCTGGAAAGCCCCAACATATGGTCTAGTGGTGAAAGCAATGCCCGTGCCAGAATCCTGCTTCGGATGTAAGTTGCTGGATGGGTGATGTTTTTTAATGAATGCCGGAATCGAGAGGGAACTTGAGCCGGGGAGTTGCCGCTAAAGTGTGTCATGGTAGGCACGATGTGGACACGAATATGGCGAAAAAACGCACCCTGCGGGGGAAAGACTCTTCTGTAGGGGTGAGGGTTGGCACGGCTATTCTGTGAAATGAGCCCCGAATGGCACATGTGATTCCGCGGATGGGCGAAAATCATCTCCCCGAAGACCGTTCCGCGAGAGCATTCTGTAGAATGTTCGACGCGGAATGTTCGCCGCTCGGGCGGCCTGCGAAACATTACCTCCCGCTTCCTGCAGGTAGTGTTTCAGAAGCCCTTTTTCGACCTGGCCGAGATGTTTGTCCCGCTGGGTTCGGAATGAGCTGCCCTGTTTGCGAACTTCCGGGTCATCGTCCTGCACGGCCAGTTCGGCGAAGATGACCGGCAGGTTCTCCAGGCGAATGACGGAGTCCTGGGTCAGCACGGCCGCACGCTCGATAATGTTCTGCAGCTCGCGGATATTACCCGGCCAGCGGTACTGCATCATGGCGGAAAGGGCGAGGTCTTCGATGCCCCGGATCGTCTTGTTCAGGCGTTTGCTGGCCTTCTCTATAAAATGATGCGCCAGCCCGGGAATCGAATCGAGGCGGCTGCGCAGGGGAGAGTTGGTGATGGTAAAGACGTTGAGTCTGTAATAGAGATCTTCGCGGAACCATCCTTCGTGGATACCCTCCTCAAGGTTTTTATTTGTCGCCGCGATCAGTCGGACATCCACCTTTCTGGTCGTGTTGCCGCCGACTGCCCGGATTTCACCCGTATCGAGAACGCGCAGAAGTTCGGCCTGCAGTTTTGGTGTGATATCCCCGATTTCATCGAGAAAGATGGTGCCCCCGTTCGCAGCTTCAAAAAGGCCTTTCTTGTCGGCTATGGCGCCGGTGAAGGACCCCTTTCGATGGCCGAAGAGTTCGCTTTCCAGCAGGCTGTCGGTCAGGGTGGTGCAATTGACCGTGACCAGCGTCTTGTCCGCCCGCTGGCTTTGTTCATGAATGGCACGGGCTACCAGTTCCTTGCCTGTGCCGCTTTCACCCCGGATCAGGACGGTCGTCGGCGTCGGCCCCACCTGCCGGATGAGTTTGACTGTTTCGAGCGTGCGCGGATCGTTGCCGATGATGATCGTATCACCGAACTCCTGGGCCAGGGCGCGGCGGGCGAGATCGTATTTCTGCGTCAGATTGTGGTTGTCTTCTTCCAGACGTTTGAAAGAGTAGGGCAGACACATCTCCGGTTTTGCAAGATCTCGGCAGACAGCAACTGCATGTTCGCGGCACGTGTTGTAGCCGCAGGAACCGCAGTCGAGTTCATCCTGCTCGACGAACTTGTTGGTCGATTGCAGAATGCGACGGATACTGTCTCCGTTCGGCGTGGCCAACCGGTGAAATTTGTTCTTGAAGCGTCGCGTCAGATTGAAGCCGTTGGTGGTTCCCCCGGGATAGTGATCCGCAGGTCGAGAGATGACCGGACTGTTGCGGAAGAAGTCGAGGATAATGTTCCGTTTGGAAAATGTGGTCAAGCGGTTGTTTTTGCCCGGACCGCCGATGCATCCGCCCTTGCAGAATCGCAGATCGACGATTTGAGGACTGATGCGGCTCGCGGCGAGGTCCTTGATGATTTCCAGGGTATTTTCTTCCCCTTCGGTCGAGATAAATTTGGCTTCGAGAAATTCGTTACGGATTCCGAAGGCCTGGAAGGGACCGCCGGAAATGGCGAACAGACGTCCCTTGGAAGGCGGGTGGCTGCCGAGGGGCTTTTCGGGCAGTCGCTGCAGGTCGATTCTGTTTTGGGACAGCATCGTACCGAGTTCCTCGTAGGTCAGCACGAGGTCGATTGCACCATCCACCTCTTCGGATTCGATCTCGAACTTCCCGGCTATGCAGGAGCTGATGTAGACGACCTTGACCTTGTCGGGATAGAATTTCTTGATGAACTGGCCAATCGCCACCATGGGTGAAACGACACCGATGAGATTGCGCAGCAGCTGGGGATAGTGGCGTTCGATAAGGTCGACAATCGAGGGACAGTGGCTTGAAATCAGGGGTATATCGTTTTCGGAGCCGATCAGATCGGCATACTGCTGTCGGATCATTTCAACGCCGGCCGATCCCTCGTGTACCTCGGAGAAGCCGAGTTGACGGATTCCGCTGATAAGTTGGCCGGGACGGATATCGCTGAAAAAAGCAGGGAAGGAGCAGCCGAGTACTGCGACGACCGGCACCTCGCTTTCGAGCAGCTGGCGCGTCTTGTCGATACATCCGATGATCACCTTGGCCTGCTGGGAGCAGACCTTGACGCAGATGCCGCAGCCGATGCAGCGCGGATGGATGACTTCCGCCCAGTCGGCTTCGACTTTGATCGCTTTTACCGGGCAATTGCGCACGCAAGCGTAGCATTTGCGGCAACGGTCGTGAATGGTCTGAATCGGACCCATGTTCGGCATCTCCTGGCCAGCTGAAATAAATTCTGCTGATTGTGCCATCGGTGGCACGTGGAGTCAACGGCCATATAAAGCCATCCCAGATGCACGGTCAAGCATTTCGGGCCTGATGGGAAATCGACGTTCGGAAAGAGCGATCAAGATGTGCGAAAACGTCCCACTTCATCGCTGAAATGACAGGCGGCCTGATGGCCGTCGCCCTTGTCTTCGAGGGAAGGCGAGTGTTCGCTGCAGATTTGGCGGGCATAGGGGCAGCGGGGATGAAAGTGGCAGCCGTCAGGCCGCTCTATCGGTGAAGGGGGCTCTCCTTTGAGCGCTACGCGTCGGCTGCGGTGCTGCGGGTCGGCGATCGGAACGGCATTGAGCAACGCCTCGCCATAGGGGTGACGGGGTTTTTCGTAAATCTGTCGGGCGGAGGCCATCTCCACGATGCGCCCGAGGTACATGACGGCAACCCGGTCGCACATGTGTTCAATGACTGACAAATCATGGGCGATGACAAGATAGGTCAGGTTGAACTCCTGCTGCAGGTCCTGGAGCAGGTTGATGATCTGCGCCTGAATCGAAAGATCGAGAGCCGAGACCGGCTCGTCCGCGATGATCAGTTCCGGCTTCAGGGCCAGAGCGCGGGCGATACCGATGCGCTGTCTCTGCCCGCCCGAGAATTCGTGCGGGTACCGGTGATAGTGCGAGGGGTTGAGACCGACCTTTTCGAGAAGCGCCATGACCTCTTCCCGGATCTCCTCGTTGCTGCCGAGGTTGTGAATCTTCAGCGGTTCGCTGACGATGTCCCCGATGCGCAGCCGGGGATTGAGAGAAGAGTACGGGTCCTGGAAGATCATCTGGATTTTGCGGCGCAGCGGGCGCATGCGCTTTGCGGGCAGGTTGGTGATATTGTCGTCCTCGAGGAGGATCTCGCCTTCATCGCAGGGCAGGAGTCCCGTGATCAGCTTTCCCGTTGTCGACTTGCCGCAGCCTGATTCTCCGACCACTCCCAACGTTTCACCGGTCTCCAGCTCCAGCGAGATGCCGTCGACGGCCTTCAATGTCTGGTGTTTTTTGCCCAGAAGCCCCGAACTGACGGAAAAAGACTTGACCAGATTCCTGACACTCAAAAGGGTGGACATCGTCAGGTGCTCCAGCAGCGAACAAGATGGTTTTCTTCGACGTTTCGAAGCAACGGCAGCTTTCCGTCTCTGGGGGCGAAGGGTTCGGAACACTGATCGAGAAAGGAGTACTCTTTATCGAACTCGCTGCGCCCCTCTGGTCTTGAGGGAATGGTGGTCAGACGATCCTTGCGCTGCCCCAGCTTCGGGATGCACTCCATCAATCCCCGGGTATAGGGATGGACGGGGTTTGCGAACAGGGTGCGGACCGGCGCATACTCCATGATGAGCCCGTTGTACATGACGGCGACCCGATCGGCCATTTCGGCAACCACCCCGAAATCATGGGTGATCAGCAGGGTGGCCATGTTGCGCTCCTCTTTGAGGCGGGCGAGCAGATCCATGATCTGAGCCTGGATGGTCACGTCGAGAGCCGTAGTCGGCTCGTCGGCGATGAGCAGGGCGGGGTCGCAGGCAAGCGCCATGGCAATCATGACCCGTTGCCGCATACCGCCCGAGAGTTGATGGGGGTAGTCGCGGAGCCGTTGTGCCGGAGAGGAGATGCCGACCTGCTTGAGAAGTTCAACGGACTTTTCCTGCAACTCGCCGCCGGAGAGGCCCAGATGCAACTGCAGGACTTCGCCAAGCTGGTTGCCGATCCGCAGCACGGGATTGAGCGAGGTCATCGGTTCCTGAAAAACCATGGCCAGCTGGTTGCCGCGGATACGCTGCATTTCCTCCTCGGGCAGTAGGCGCAGGTCTTCTCCCTTGAAGCAGACTTCTCCGCTGACCACTTTGCCCGGCGAAGGGACGAGCCTCAGAAGCGAGAGGGCCGTCATCGACTTGCCGCACCCCGATTCGCCGACCAGGGCCATCGTTTCACCGGCGGAGATGGTGAAATCGATTCCCCGTACGGCCTTGACCAGCCCCTGGGAGGAAAAGAAGTAAGTCATGAGGTTGGTGACGTTGAGAAGCGGTTTCATCGTCTGTTCCATGCGCGGGTAGTGCCGGCCTGGATGGCCGGAGCTCGTTACTCTAACCCCAAATGCAGGGCCGGTCAAGGCCGC
>JAWOCM010000063.1:0-2965 GCA_046483795.1 Desulfuromonadales bacterium
GCCACTATATCACACGAGCCGGTGCCGGCAACGGAACAATTAGGAGTCTGTCGGACTATACGGACCGAAGCGAAAATTTGGAAGCTTGAGATCAGATTTTGGCTCGTTTGAGAGCTCATAGCCGTAGCTATGGGCCGAAAAGGAGCTGAAATCTGGGCCACGCAGCCGAATTTGCAGCCGGTTCATGGATAGTCCGACAGACTCCTAGGGTTTAAAAATCGTAGAGGTAGGTATGAGAGCGACCCCCTCCGCTTTTTTTGGCCTGGTACATGGCCACGTCGGCCTTGCGCATGGCGTCTTCGGGGCTTTCGGCATTTTGGGGGTAAAAACACAGTCCGATGCTGATGCAGCTGCGGATGGAATGGCCGAAGATATCGAACGGCGGGTCCAGAGCGCTTATGATTTTATGGGCGATTACTTCGCCATCTTCGGGTGTGTTCAGGTCCTCGAGCACGATGGCGAATTCATCGCCGGCCAATCGAGCCAGGGTGTCGTTGTGACGCAGACAGTCACTGAGACGCCTGGCAACGCCTTTGAGCAGCTCGTCTCCGGCGGCGTGGCCGAAAGTGTCGTTGACGTCCTTGAAGTGATCCAGGTCCAGGAACAGCAGACAGACAAGATGGCCGAAACGGTCAGAGCGGTTGAACGCCTGCTCCAGACGGGCCTCGAAGAGCAGGCGGTTCGCAAGATTCGTCAGGGGATCGTGGTGTGCCAGGTAATTGTAATGCTGTTCCCGGTTGCGCAGGGTGACTTCATTTTCGGTTCGTACCTCAAGGTCTTCTCTCAGTCGGCTGTTGGCTTCCTGCAGAGCCCGGGTACGCTGATCGACCATCTCCTCCAGATGCTCGATCTGATGATGCAGGCTGAGCGACATGGCATTGAAGGCGCTGGTGACTTCGCTGAGCTCCTGCCCTGTGGGGTCCTCGATTGTTTCGCCCAGATGACTGGAATCCGAAGAGATCAAGCGGGCCTTGTCGCGTATCACCTTCAGGGGACGGAACAGAAAGTGTTGTTGTAAAAAGAACTGGACGATGAAGACGAGCAGGAAGATACCTGCAAAAATCAGCGAAAGATACAGGAAATGGGTGTCGGCCCGCTGGAATTCCCGGCTAAGAGGGATGCGGATGGAGATCGCGGAGACCGTATCACCGACCTCACGGTTAAAGCTGCCCTTGTTACCGTAGAGGTCCACGAGGGCAGGCGGTGCCGCGGCAGGGTCTGAATGGCAACGCAGACACGACTCGTCGATTACTTCTCCGCGCCTCATCATGACATAATAAGGTTCACCGTCGATATTGCGCAATTCGCTGCGAACCTTCAGCTCGGGGTCGGCGGTGAGCTCGGCCAGGAATTCCCGCTCGATCGGGTCCGCCTCGTTGTAGGGTAGCCGGGCGTTGACGGCGCATTCCTTGTAATAGTAGACGTTGTTTTCGTGCAGTTTCTTGAAAAGATCGTCGATCTGTCGTACGGCATAGGGCGAGGACATCCAGGTCGGATCGAAGGGGAGGGGGTTTCTCCCCTCCTCGAGCAGGGAATGAACGCTGGGTTTGATCCGCTCGGTAAAATAGTGGTGGGTAGCGAGGTTCCGGTCGAGAAGGAGCCTCGCCCGGCTCTCCGCATTATGCACGGCTTCCCGACGCAGATGTGCACTGGACAACAAAATGGTCAGGGTGGCGGCGAGAAGGAAAACGATGATGAGCAGGACACTGATCAGCCGCGAGATTTTTGTGCTGTTTTCAAGCAAAATCAACTCCGGTCTTAAAAAAACTGGATGAAGAAAAATTGTACCACATAAGCAAACCCTAATGGTATTGGGGGAAAGTTTTTCCCGGGCGGCGCGGCAAAGGCGATCCGTCGTCTGCATCAGGGTCCGTCGCCGCTCCTTATGGTAATGTGACGTTGACAGCATCCTTTGAAAAAGACTAAATTAGGCCACATTTTTACTCGGAGACGGCCTTTGAAGAGCAAAACGGTTTTTACCTGTCAGCAATGCGGCTACCAGAGTCCCAAGTGGCTCGGGAAGTGCCCCGACTGCAACGAATGGAACACCCTGGTCGAGGAAACACTCATCGGCAAGGTGCCGAAGCGGGGCACCTCGTCGTCGCCCGATGGCGGCCGGCCGCAGCGTCTGGCCGAAGTTTCCGCCACCGAAGAGGATCGGCACCGCTGCGGAATCGGAGAGTTCGACCGGGTCCTGGGAGGCGGACTGGTGCCCGGCGCGTTTACCCTGATCGGCGGCGATCCGGGTATCGGCAAGTCGACGCTTCTGCTTCAGGCCGTCTCCCGCCTGGCCGGCAAGGGGTGCGTCCTCTACGTGAGCGCCGAGGAGTCTCTACGCCAGGTCAAGCTGCGTGCCGCCCGGCTCGGGGTGTCAGCCGATGAACTCTTCCTGCTGGCGGAAACGTCCCTCGACGTCATCCGCCAGCGTGTGCGCGATCTCAAACCCGACTTTCTGGTCGTCGATTCGATTCGATTGGTCATGAAAGTCATCCTGATTTTGTGTGCCCGTTGTCCCCCAGACAGCTTCTTTTAGCACATTGGGGAGATGAAACATAGCCCGCCCGACCCGCGGGCGGATATATGCCGGGGACTGTGCAACCCGTGCATCACCGGCACCACCCGCGTCAGGCGAGCGCGAGACTGTTCACGGCGATGTCGAAAGCCCGGCGGTGAATGGCCCAGGCTTCGAAACCGGCCTCGGGCGAGGGTGTCACGAGGCTCAGTGCCACGGGCACTCCGGCCAGATCGGCCTGTGCCGACAGAACCGACAGCGCGGCTTCACCGCGCGTCGCGGACCAGGCCCGTGCCAGAAGATGCATCTGACCATCCGGGCTGTCATACTGGCTCAGGATGTCCGGCCCGGCGGTCAGGGTCACGCCATTGGCCGTGAACTTGGCCAGTGTCACCTCTTCGAGACCGGCCGCATCGGGACCGTCCGGTGCCCCGGCGACAGCGATCATCGTGG
>JAWOCM010000112.1:0-23740 GCA_046483795.1 Desulfuromonadales bacterium
GCTCGACAGCAAAGCGCCGACCATGAGCTTCTCCGAGTACGCCCAGAAGCAGAACCGCTACCGCGTGCTGAAGAAGGCCCAGCCGGAGGTGTCCGACCAGCTCATGGAACAGGCCGACAAAGAGACGGCACAGCGCTTTGATCTCTACAAAAAACTTTCAGAGATGCAAGAAGGGGACGGCAAGGAATAAGAGTCAAAAATTCATTATCGAACGACAACAAAAAAGCTCCCGGAGAAATCCGGGAGCTTTTTTGTTGCAACGGCCCTGCTCTATTTCCCCTCAGGGCGCCTCTTCGGAAGACGTTTCGATCTCCATCACCAGAGGCTCGTTTTTCTTGAGAACGATGTCCTGGCCGAAGTGCTGCAATGCCAGCTCCTCACCCTCGCGCAGCAGGTAGGTCACGGAGTCTTGACGGATCTCCAGCACCAGTTCCTGCCCCCGGACCTGCAAGGGAAATCGAAGCTGTTCGATGACCGAGGGCAATCGGGGTTCAAAACTCAGTTGCCCCTCGTAATCGCGCATGCCGGCAAATCCATAGACGGCGGCCATCCAGGTGCCTCCCATCGAGGCGATATGGCATCCGTCGTGGACATTTCCGCCGACATCGGCCAGATCCATGAGGATGGCATAACGGGCATATTTAAGCTGGCGCGTGCCATCGCCCACCTCGCCGGCAATGATACTCTGGATGCAGGCTGACAAGGAGGAGTCGCCGGTGGTCAGCGGATCGTAATACCGAAAATTGCTCTCTTTCTCCTTGGCCGAAAACTCGTCTCCGAGCAGGAACATCGCCAGCACGACATCGGCCTGCTTGATGACCTGGTGGCGATAAATAACCAGGGGATGAAAATGTAGCAGAAGAGGAAATTTGTGGCGGGGGATATTGGCGATGTCCAGAACCTCGCGATCGAGAAAACTGTCATCCTGTGGATGGATCCCCAGGCCGCGGTCGCAGGGGACATACATGCGGTCCGCCGCCATCTGCCACCGATCGATCTCCGAGATGTTCAGCTGGGTCTTGTGGACCAGACTGGCGAAATGCTGGGTGTAGTTCTCCTGCATGTTCCTCACCGTCCGGGCCGCATACCAGAGATTCTCGCGAGCCATCAGATTGGTGTAGGTATTGTTGTTGACCACTGTCGTATATTCGTCGGGCCCGGTAACGCTGTGGATACAGAACTGGCCGCCCTGGCGCTCGGAGAAAAAACCGAGGTCGGACCACATGCGCGCCGTCTCCACCAGCATTTCGGCGCCCTCGCTGTTGAGAAACGATTTGTCACCGGTGATCTCCACATACTTCTTCAGTGCGTACATGATATCGGCATTGATGTGGTACTGGGCAGTGCCGGCGGCATAGTAGGCTGAAGCCTCCTCTCCGTTTATGGTGCGCCAGGGGAACATCGCTCCCGAATGATTCAGTTCCCGCGCCCTCTCCCGGGCCTGGTCGAGCATATGATAGCGGTGCAGAAGAATGTTGCGGGCGATTCGCGGAGCGGTATAGGTCAAAAACGGCAGAACATAGATTTCCGTATCCCAGAAATAGTGTCCCTCGTAAGTCTGGCCGCTCAATCCCTTGGCCGGAATACTGGTCCCTTCGGCACGTCCCGAGGCCTGGAGGATCTGGAAAAGATTCCAGCGCAAGGCTTGCTGAAGTTCTCCCTTTTTCGCCGGCGGGACCTGCTGCGGATCCTCTTCGATTGACACATCGCTGCGGCGCCAGAATTCGTCCATGAACTCTCTTTGACTGACAAGAAGATTTTCAAATCCCATTTTGACGGCCCGGTCGAGGGTGCGGCCGCTGCGGATGCACATCTCCTGGACCTGGGGCCGCCGCGAGCTGTGATAGGACATGAACTTGACAAGCTGAATCGGTTTGCCTTCTTCGGCATCGATGGTATAGATGGTCTCGGCACTGTCGTCGCCGCAGTCGACCTGTGTTTCGTATGCACACTCCGTTTCAAAAACGTTTTCGACACCGCAGGCCATGCTCATCCCGCTGTTCCGGACGCTGTGACCGAAAATGGTTCGACGCTCGGTCACCGACTGCTTCTCCAGCGTCATGACGCGTTCATCAAACCCCTTCGACTGCCTCTGATCGTTGACGCTGCCCTTGTTCGGCTGGTTTCCCTGGACTCCGGAAGCGATCACCACTGGTGCCGAAGCATTGAGAACCGTCACCTGGTAGGAGATGGCCGCCAGATGGCGATGCTCCAGAGAGACCAGCCGTCGTGACTGGATGAGTATCTGCTTGCCGGAGGGCGTTTCCCAGAGCACCTCGCGCTCGAGAGTGCCTGCACGCATATCGAGGATCCGCTCGAAAAGCATCAGACTGGCGGTCGGGAGGAAGAACGGTTCGTCGTCGACATAAAGACGAATCGTCTTGGCATCGGTCACGTTGAGCATGGTCTGCCCGGTCTTGGCGAAGCCGTAAGCCTTTTCGCCGTAGACGATCGGCCAGGTCTCGTGGAATCCATTGATAAAGGTGCCGTTCTGGAAAACCGGGTCACCCTCTTCAAAATTGCCTCGAAGGCCAAGATAGCCGTTGCCCACTGAAAAGAGCGTTTCATTCTGGGCCAGAAAACGCGGATAGAAACTCGTTTCTACGATCTTCCACGCATTGATCGGATAAATATGCGGCGGCGGGTTGAGGGTCTCGTGTCTGATCATAAATTTACTCTTTCTTAAACGTCAAAAGCTCGGTTTAACGCAATGTCGCGAAGACAGCAATGACGCAAAGAAAAACCAGGAGAAAATTTTCAAAACTCTTTGCGTCTTGATTTAAATCTTTGCGCCTTTTTGCGTTAAAAATGCCTTTGTCTCTTCATTCCAGCAACTCGGCCAGGTCCTTCACCACAATGTCGGCTCCGTTCTGTTTGAGTTTGGCACCGTCTTCATCCTGAGCAACGCCGACCACCAGGCCGAAACCGCCGGCTCGTCCAGCCTGCACACCGGAAACAGCATCCTCGAACACCACGGTGCGCTGCGGCTCAACTCCCAGCCGCCGGGCACCTTCCAGGAAGGTATCGGGAGCCGGCTTGCCTCGCAGATTATGTTCGGCAGCGACCACTCCGTCAACCCGTTCTTCAAAAAGATCGTCAATCCCGGCGGCCTCCAGAACAGCCTGGCAGTTCTTGCTCGCTGAAACCACGGCCAGCTTCAGTCCCAGATCCCGCAGGTGATGCACCAGCCTGACAGATCCTTCGAAAACCTTGACGCCGTCCTCGTCCAAAGCCTTTTTGACCATGACATCCTTGCGATTTCCCAGTCCACATACCGTCTCGCGCTCGGGCGGATCGTCCGGGTCGCCCTCGGGCAATTCGATCCCTCTCGACTCCAGAAAACTGCGCACTCCGTCGTAGCGAAGTTTGCCGTCCACATAGGCCTTGTAATCGGCACCGATATCGAAGGGACGGTACCCCTCCCCCTCTTCTTCGGCGCGCTGACGAAGATAGTCGTCGAACATCCGCTTCCAGCTGGTCGCGTGCAGACCTGCGGTCGATGTCAGGACTCCGTCGAGATCGAAAAGAACGGCGTCGAAATGCTCCGGCGTGATGGGCTCTCTGCGTCTCATAGGCGATTGCGCTTTCTGACCGATCGTGGCCTGATGTAAGAGTAAAAACAACTTGCTGAAATTATTAACACAATATCAGGGTTCCAAAAGCCGGGAATTTGAAGTTCGTCAAAGATTCCTTGTCTCTGTTCCCAGCGCTGCAATCAACAGGGGCGCCCATTCGAGTCTGTCTCTTTTTGCAATTCCATCAGCAAAATTCTAGTTGACCACATTGTGGGATTTGCCCTCCAGAAAAGCCTGGACATTGGCCGCGGCGATCTTCATGAGTCGTCGGCGCGCCTCCCTCGTTGCCCAGCCGATATGCGGGGTGATGAAGGCGTTGCGCGCAGAAAGTAAAGGATTGTCAAGCGCGGGCGGTTCGCTTGAGAGAACATCGGCTCCCAGGCCCCCGAGACGACCACAGTTAAGGGCATAGGCGACAGCTTTTTCATCGAGTAACGGACCACGGGCCGTATTGAGCAGCAGTGCGGCGGGCTTCATTCGACGCAGCCTCTCGGCATTTATCATTCCGCGAGTCTGATCGGTCAAGGGACAGTGAAGACTGACCACGTCACTGGCCGACAGAAGGGCATTCAGCTCGACGAGGCGCACCTCCTGCCCCTCGGCACTGTTCTGGTACTTCTCCGGATGGGCTGTATGCACCACCACCTCCATGCCGAAGGACCGGGCGATGGCAGCAACACGCCGACCGATCTGTCCGAAGCCCACCAGGCCTATCGTCTGGCCGTTCAATTCAAGCAGAGGGCGATCCCAGAAACAGAAATCGGGGCTCGATGCCCACCGGCCTGCATCTTTGACGAGGCGGGAGTGGTGACCGACCTGCTGGGTCATTTCGAGCAACAAGGCGAAGGTCATCTGGGCGACCGAGTCGGTGCTATAGCCGGGAACATTGGTCACCGTGAGGTTTCGGCTGCGAGCAGCCTTCAGATCGACGATATCCACGCCGGTGGCGAGGATGCCGATGTACTTCAGATCGGGCAACCGATCAATGAGATCTCCATCGATTGGAACCTTGTTGGTCAGCACCGCTTCTGCACCTTTGCACCGCTCCTCCACCAGTTCGTCGGGTGTGCGATCATAAACCTCCACCGGGCCGAGTTTTCGCAACCCGTCCCAGGTCATGTCACCGGGATTCGAAGTAAATCCGTCGAGTACAACAATTTTCATTGACGCTCCTTTTCACCGATAACGCAGGATGGACTTGATGGAAATTATTATTAGAAGAGTATAGGTCAACAAACCGGAACGGGCAAGCAGTGACACGGCCTGAAAGGCAGAGGGGGGGAAACAGAACCAGCCATTGCAAGATTGAATTGGTGATGGCTGCAACTGTGACAAAAACGGTTTTCAACAAGATAAATACAAGAAAAATTTCACTGATAAAGGATTTTTCCAGGCGATTGAAAATTCGTAAAAACCGGCAGCAGACAAACATTCCAAAAAACCTAACATATCGGAATTACTAATTTTTCCCTGCTGTTCATTTTATATGCGCAATGCTATTTTTGTCGTATATACGCGATGTTTTACCTCAAGCAACCCTTTTCGGATGGACCTTATCCACAGCAGGTGTGGATAGTGTCCGAAAACACCGAAGACTGCAAAAGAAATTGGGAACTCTCCTTGGCGGGAAGAAGAAAGAAAGTCTTTTTTGTATCGTGACCTGCGCGCAAAATAGGACAATAAACAAAAAAAGCGCGCTTGCCAGGAGGGGAGGCGAAGCGCGCAGAAAGGAGGCTTAGCAAGTGCCTTTCTAGTACCTATAGATTACCAATTGACTCCCCTTTTGTCAACCCCTTTGCATCTTTCCCAGGGTCCATGTCTTCTCATATTGCAGTCATGTCGACCAGGATGCGACCGCGGAGCTTGCCCCCCAGGATCTGGTCGATCTTTTCATCCAGCTCTTCCAGGCTGCACCTTGTGGTCATCTCCGCGAGACGGTCCGGCTTCCATTCGCCGGCGAGTTTGTCCCACACGATCCGCCGCAGATCTTTGGGGCATTGAACGGAATCGACTCCGAGCAGACTGACGCCACGCAGAATAAAGGGGAAGACGTTGACATTCAGATCGGGAGCGCTCACAAGGCCGCAACAGGTCACCGCGCCGCCGTAGACCGTCGATTTGAGCACGGCGGCGAGCATGTCGCCCCCGACCACATCGACAGCTCCGGCCCAGCGCTCCTTCATCATGGGCCGCTCCGCTCCCTCCATGACCTCATCGCGTGAAATGATATCCGCTGCGCCGAGCAAGTGCAGAAAATCCTTTTCCGAAGACTTGCCCGTCGCAGCCACCACCCGGTATCCTGCCTTCGCGAGAATGGAAACGGCGATACTTCCGACACCGCCGGTGGATCCGGTGACGAGGATGTCCCCATCTTCCTGGCGCACTCCGGCCTGCTGCAGTTTCCATACGGACAGAGCCGCAGTGAATCCGGCGGTGCCGAGAATCATGGTTTCGGACAGGCTCAGGCCCTTCGGAAGCGGCACAGCCCACTCGGAGGGAACGCGGACATACTGCCCGTACCCTCCAGGCGTATTCATCCCGAGATCATATCCGGTGATAATCACCTTGTCGCCGGGAGCAAAAGATCCGTCTGAGCACTCCTCCACCTCGCCGGCCGCGTCGATCCCCGGCGTGTGGGGGTATTTTTTCGTCACAGCCTTATTGCCGATGGCGGAGAGGGCATCCTTGTAGTTGAGCGATGAGTAGTGGACCTTCACCAGAAGCGATCCCTCGGGAAGATCGTCGACCTGCCTGTCGACAATCGACCGACTGAAACTTTTCTTTTCCTTCTCCTCGACCCACATGGCTTTGAAGCTGCGTTCGGACATGTCATCCTCCAGTGTCAGGGTTCTTTCGTTCTTTTTTTCCGCGTGCTTTTGGTATAGAATTGACGGCTGGAGCGATATTGTCAAGTACACACCGTTTTGTAAGGTACCCACCAAAAAGATACTATTCAGTGATTTCAAAGATGTGGGAGAGCAATGATATGACATCGACACAGAACGATTACCGATGCGGAGTCGAAGTGACCCTGGAGGTCATCGGCGGAAAATGGAAAGGGGTCATTCTCTGGCACCTGACACACAAAACCCTGCGCTTCAGTCAGCTTCAGAGACGGATGTCCGGGGTGACCCAGAAAATGCTGACCCAGCAATTGCGCGAACTCGAAGCGCACGGCCTCGTCCATCGCCGGGTTTTTCCGGAGGTACCGCCCCGGGTCGAATACTCTCTGACGGAAAAGGGGAGCACTGTTTCGCCGATCCTCGCCCGGATGTGCGAATGGGGAAAGAACCACCTCCAGGAGGAGGCGCATTCCGAATTTGAGGACCAATGCGCCCAGTCATAATCAACCTGCATTCGAACTTTTCCCGCCCGTGAGCATGGCCGAATCAATGGAAATAATTGATTATTTAGATATTATGGGAAGCAATTTTCTGCACAAAAAAAAGGCAATAAGCTATTCCTCAACAGTGTTCCCGCACTTGATAGCTTTCGTTCGGCTGAAAGCTTTTTGTTTTCCACAGTTGTTGTGGAAAACGATTCTGGCGGCGACTGGCCGACCAGTTATTTTTCATTGAAAAGGCTTCGGCTTCCCCTCTATCATGTGAAGATTTTCGTTTGCCCTTTCGGCCACGAGGGGTACCTTTATCAATAGCACCCCAAGACAAGGAGCAATTTCATGACGACAACTGGTCTGAAGGTCGGAAAGACATACAGTGGATTCATTCTCGACAGCATCTCCCCCCTGCCGGAACTGAACATCACCCTCTATCAACTTCATCACGACAAGACCGGCGCCCGGATGGTGCATCTGGAGGCTGACGACGACAACAACCTCTTCGGCGTCGGTTTCCACACCACCCCCACGGACTCGACCGGAGTGGCTCACATCCTCGAACATACTGTACTGTGCGGATCGAAGCACTATCCGGTACGCGATCCTTTCTTCTCGATGATCAAGCGCAGTCTCAACACATTCATGAACGCACTGACCGCGAGCGACTGGACCCTTTATCCCTTTTCGAGCCAGAATGAAAAGGATTTCTACAACCTTCTGGGCATCTACCTCGACGCCGCCTTCTTTCCGCTGCTGAGGGAGCGTGACTTCCACCAGGAAGGTCATCGACTGGAATTTTCTCAACCGGAGGACCCGCAATCCGATCTCGAATACAAGGGGGTCGTTTTCAATGAAATGAAAGGCGCCATGGCCGATCCATCCTCGCTTCTCGGCCGTACACTGAACAAGGCGCTCTATCCGACAACGACCTACGGATACAACTCGGGCGGCGAACCGGAGGAGATACCGACCTTGACTCACCAGCAGCTCAAGGACTTCCATGCCACCAGTTACCATCCGGCCAATGCCTACATCTATACCTACGGCAATTTTTCCCTCGAAAAGCACCTCCGGACGATCGACGAACTGGCCCTCAGCCATTTCGAAAGCAAGGAGGTCGACACCGCCGTCCCCGATGAACAACGCTATGAGGCACCCCGATCGATTACGGAAACGTTTCCCGTCGACCCCGGTGAACCGCTCGAGCGGCGCAGCATGGCCCAGACCGCCTGGCTGACCTGCCCCGCCGCGGACAACTTCGACCGGGTCGCTCTTTCGGTCCTCTCGACTCTTTTGCTCGGCAATCCCGCGGCGCCTCTGTATAATGCCCTGCTCGAGTCGCGGCTCGGCCAGAACCTCGCCCCCGGCAGCGGTTACCACGAAGACAATCGAGAGACCTTTTTCGCCGTCGGACTGCAGGGGACCGATCCCGACAAGGCGGAAGCGATCGAACAGCTCATCCTTGAAACACTGGAGAAGTGCGTCCGAGAGGGCTTCGCTGCCGAGCGCGTCGAAGCGGCAATGCAGCAGATGGAATTCGGCCACCGCGAAGTATCCGGCGATCAGTTTCCTTATCCCCTTTTGCTTCTCATGCGCCTGTTCGGGCCCTGGATCCATAGCGGGGACCCGGTTTCGCCGCTTCAATTGAGCGAGGATCTCGAAAGGATCCGAGCCGAAGTCGAGGCCGGCCCGTTCTTCGAAAACCTGATTCGAGAGCAGCTGCTCGACAACCCGCATCGCGTCACCCTCACCCTGAAACCGGACCCCGAAAAGAAGGAACGCCAGAACAAGGCCTTCGCAGAACGACTCGCCCGAATCAAGGCCGGTCTGGACGAAGAGGCCAAGCGACGCATTATCGAACAGGCCCGCGAACTGCAGCAGGCCCAGGAAGCCGAAGAGGACTTGTCCTGTCTTCCCTCTCTTCAGTTCTCCGACATCCCGGTCGATGAGCGACCCGTTTCCTGGTCGGTCAGCGAAGAGGAAGGGATCAATACCTACTGGTTCGAACAGCCGACCAACGGCATCGTTTATTTCAACGGCCAGATCGAGTCGAGCGCTCTTTCGGACGAACTGCGGCGCCATCTGCCGATGTTTGGCGCCCTGCTTCCCCAGATCGGCGCCGCGGGCTATTCGTACCTGGAAATGGCCCAACGCATAAGCGCCGCCACCGGCGGGATCCGCGCCAACTCGATGATCATCGAAAACCCTGACGGACTTGACCGGGTCCGTACGGTTCTGGAAATGCGCGGCAAGGCCCTCGTGCGCAACCGTGAAAAAATGTTCGATATCCTGGGGGACATCTTCCAGGCACCCGACTTCGACGACCTGCAGCGCCTGCACACGGTCATCAACCAGATGCGCATTTCTCTCGAGAATTCCATTCCCGGTTCAGGTCACAGTTATGCGGCGCGACATGCCGCCAGCAGCCTCAGCGCCGGAGCGGCACTTCGCGAAGAATGGTCCGGAATCAGCCAGCTGCGACTGATCCGCAACTACGCCGACAAATCGGTCGAAGAGCTCTCGGATTTGGCTCAGACCCTCAAGGAAGTGGCCCGAACCCTTCTGGGACAGACCAGCCTCAACTGCGCCATTACCGCCGAAAAGACGACGATGAGCGAATCTGCCGCCCCGCTTCGCCGCTTCCTCAGCCGGATCCCGCAGGGACGGGACATGAGCGACGGAGTGAAGTCTTACTTCGAACCGCATCCGATCTCGAGAGGCCTGGCGACCTCCGTCCCCGTTTCCTACGTCAGCCGCGTATTCCGCACAGTGCCTTATACCCATCCGGACGCTGCGGCATTCCTGGTTCTGGCCAAACTGCTGCGATCCGGGTTTCTTCATCGGGAAATTCGGGAAAAGGGAGGAGCCTACGGCGGGCTTGCGGGCTATGACATCGAAGGGGGGATATTCTCTATGCTCTCCTATCGCGATCCCCAGCTCACCCGCACCCTGGACGTCTACCGGCAGGCTGTGGAGTGGGCCGCCGACGGGGGGTTCAGCGACGAGGAATTGAAAGAAGCGATCCTTTCGGCGTTCAGCGACCTCGACCGCCCGCTCTCGCCCGGCGGCCGCGGGAACCGCGAATTCGGCAACATCAGGCAGGGTCTGACTCGCGAAAAACGCCAGAAGCAGCGCGAACGACTGCTGAACGTCGACCGCAACTCTCTTCAGAACGTCGCGCGCAAGTACCTGCTGGAGGGATGGGAGAACAGCTCTGTGGGGATCGTTTCGGGTGAAGAGGCTCTAAAAAAGGCGAATGAAGAGCAGGATGAAATCAAGCTTGAGGTGGAAAAGATCTGAAGCCGCTCACAAACTGGGGAGACATAGCGGACATGAAAAGGTTGACATGAATTAATATTTTGTGGTTCTCTTTCATCAACAACAAGGATGGTAGACGAGAATACTCAACCTTCCGCGAGGAAGGGGCGGAAAGCCTACAGGGTCTCAAAGAGACAGCCGGGTTGCCGAAATGTCATCGATATTTCAGCCCCGGCTGTTCTGTTCCCGACAGCCGGAAAGGGGGGCGGCATGCGGAGCAAAAGACCTTTCAAGAGCGACCTGGGAAGAATCATGGGGATCGGGGCGACCCTCATGGTCCTGGCCTATTTACTCGACAGCATCATCAATGCCGACCTGATCGGAGAGAGCGTATTCAGACAGATTCTTTCGCCCGATGCGAGGGGACTTGCCGTTCGAATGGCGTATCTCAGCGTTCTTCTGCTGTTCATCGCTTATGTCTGCGATCTCATGCTCCGTCGAAAGTGCCTGGAAAAAGCCCTGGTGAAATACCAGGCCGCCATAGATGCCTCCGTGGACGGCATCTTCATTCTGAATGACCGGAAGGAGTGCTCCTACCTGAACGAGTCCCATGCCAGGCTGCACGGATACGACTCCCATACCGAAGTGCAAGGCAGGACGTGGCGCCTTTTCTACGATGATGATGAAATAGAAAGATTTGAGGAGGAGGTGTTTCCGGTTCTTTTTACGAAAGGAGAATGGCGAGGCGAGGTGACGGGCAGGAGAAAGGACGGCACCACCTTTCCCCAGGAAATCTCCTTTACATCCATAAACCGCGGCAATATGGTCTGCATCGTGAGGGATATAACCGAACACAAGATGTTCGAACAGGAACTGGAGCGCAGAGCTGAAGAACTATCGGAGGCGAACGAAGAACTGGAGGCGTTCGGTTCTTCGCTCACCCACGACATGAGAAACTATATCACCCGCATTTACTCTGCCGGCCAGATCCTTCAAAGCAACTACCAGGAATCTCTGGACGAACAAGGCCGCTTTCTGGTCAGGATGGTTTGCGATGCCAATGAGGAGATGGAGAGACTGATCACGGATATGATGGTGCTGTCACGGATCGGCCGGAGTGAAATCTGTCGAAAAAAGGTCAACCTGAGCGAGATGGTTCACGGGATCCTCCCCCAGTTGAAGATGACCGAGCCGGACCGGCGGGCCTTGTTCGATATCGCCCCCGGCCTGAGCGCCGAATGCGACCCGCAGCTGCTCAAGATCGCCCTTGAAAACCTCTTCTGGAATGCCTGGAAATATACCGGCAGGACAGAAGAGACACGGATCGAATTCGGGCAGACCGACCAGATGGGAGATCGGCTTTTCTATATCCGGGACAACGGGATCGGCTTCGACATGAAGGATGCCGACGAGCTCTTCGAGCCTTTCAGGAGGCTCGAGAATGCGAACGGCTTTTCCGGCACGGGAATCGGGCTGACCACGGTGAAGAGGATCTTCCAAAGACATGGCGGCGGGGTGTGGGGTGAAGGGAAGCCAGGGAAGGGAGCGACTTTCTTCTTCACTGTGCCCGAGTGAAAGAGAAGCCATTTTCTCGGGGTAAAATTGGCGCAGTGCGGTCATGCGAAGGTCCCCACTGTTTCCCATCCCCCACTTTTTCAGCAGCCGTCTTATCCGAACACAGACCAGTCCATCCGCTGTGCCAGCAGGCGAACCGCTTCGGTTCCCAGCCGGGAGTTGCCCAGGGGCGTCAGACCTGGCGACCAGACTGCTATGGAGGCCTTGCCCGGAACGATAATCAGGATTCCGCCCCCGACTCCGCTCTTGCCCGGAAGTCCGACACGATAGGCAAAATCCCCCGAGCCGTCATAATGTCCGCAGGTCATCATCAGGGCATTGATGCGCCGGATACGCGGCGGTGAAATCAGTTGCGGCATGCCCGGAGCATTGATCAGGAACCGTCCTGCCATCGCCAGTTGGCGGCAGGACATTTCGATGGCGCATTGGTGGAAATAGGTTCCGAGGGTCAGATCCGGCTCATTCTCCAGATTGCCGAAACTGCGCAGGTAATGAGCCAGGGCGAAATTGCGGTGCCCGGTCTCTTTTTCCGATCGGGCCACCGAATCGTTGATATAAATCTCCTGATCGTCCGCCGCGGCCCGGATAAAGGTCATCAGCCCCGCCAGAGCCTCCTTGGGTGAACTGCTGGTCAGGATCACATCGGTGACCACGATCGCACCGGCGTTGATAAAAGGATTGCGCGGCACCCCTTTCTCATGTTCGAGCTGCAGTATGGAATTGAAGGCACGCCCGGAGGGTTCGCGCCCGACACGATCCCAGAGCTGGCTGCCGACCTGGCCCAGCGCCAGGGCCAGGGTAAAAACTTTGGATATGCTCTGAACCGAAAAAGGGACCTCCGCATCCCCGACGGACACCAGTTGTCCCTCGGCCAGGGCGACGGCCAGGCCAAACCGGTCAGGATCGACAGCTGCAAGTTCGGGAATGTAGGTTGCGACCTCACCGGAATCGGTTCGTTTCGCAATCTCCGCGTGAATCTGATTCAGAATATTTTGCAGCATCATACGCTCATCATTTCTCCGGCCGCTTTTGTTGGGGTTCGGGGTCAGGCTTGACAAATGGGGATATTGTTCTTCGCAGCCTCAATCCGCCCTTGTAGACCAGAATCCTCCCGGAGGCGCTGATCCACCCTTCTGGCCGCCTGACTCAGACTCGACAAGTCCTGTTTGAGGCACTTCCCGAGCCCGGCCAAGGCTAACCCTTCGGTTTCCCGAACCAACAGGGCAACGACGCCCCGTGCTTCCGAGACCTTGCGGGCCCTGCTGCGACTTGCGATTTCGGCCGTGGAGATACGATATACAGAACAGACGGCGGCAATGATCGATTCTATCGAAGGATGCCTGTTGATGGTCTCTTCAGCACGGGTCAACGCCTCCTCGATGAACTTGTCGTCGCCAAGCGCCCTCCCCTCAAAAGAGCCCCGGTGGAACTCTGGCCGAAAATTCTCGCGCAGTCCCTCGGTCACAAACTGCTCATAGCGTCTGCGGGATTCGTCTGCGTCTTGGCCGAATTGAACGTAAACCCAGTCGGTCGTCAGCAAGGGAAGGTTCTCAAGCCCAAGATAGGCCCGGTGGGCGGACCAGGCATAGGCATCCGGCTGCTCGACCACACCGGCTCGCACCGGATTGAGGTGGATATAGCGGACGAGTTCCAGCAGATAGCTCTCGGCATCGATCAGCAAGGCCTTATACCGCCCCTGAAAGAGGTGGCCGGTCTTCTTTTGGCGGCGGTTGAAGTACTGGGTGTAGCGAAAACCTAGGTTCTGCATGATCCGGGAAAGAGGCGTCTGGTTAACCTGGACGACGAGATGGACGTGGTTGGTCATCAGGCAAAAGGCATGGATGCGATACCCGAACCGTATCGTCCCTTCCTGCAGCAGAAAGCAGAACCTGCTGCGGTCCGTTTGGTCGAAGAAAACATCCTGTCCGTGATTACCGCGCAGCATGACGTGGTAGAAGGCGCCGGGAAAATGTATGCGGGGTTTTCTGGGCATAGTGGCAGTCTAAACTGAACTCCCCATTTGTCAAGCCTGACCCCTTTGGCCTTTGGATGTGGTGCGACCGCAGGAAGGCTTGCGGGGATGGTTTTGGAGTATTATGCTGATTCTTACCTTTCATACAACGACTCGATCCGCCACAGGAATTGCCCATGATTCTTTTTCTCGCGAGTTTTCTCGCCATCTACACCGGCATGCACGCCCTGGTCTTCTGGGGCATGCACCCGCTGCTTTTCGGTCATCGGGCCCTGCCGACCCTGACGTGGGCGTGGATGGCACTCATGATCCTGGCGCCGGTGACAGTGCGCGTGCTGGATAAGGCAGGACATGAGCTGGTCGCCCGGGCCCTGGCCTGGGTCGGTTATAGCTGGATGGGATTTCTCTTTCTCGCCTTCAGCTTCTTCACCATTCTCGGGCTTTGGCACCTTGCAGCCCTGGGCCTTGTCCGCCTGGGCGCTCCCAACCTGACCCTTCATGGCCCGGTGAGCGCCCTTATCGTGCTGCTTTTGGTTCTGGGGATAGGAGTGTACGGTATTTATGAGGCGCACAACCTTAGAGTTGAGCGGGTCCTCTTGAAAACGACCAAGTTACCCGCCAGCGTCGAGCGACTGCGCATCGCCCAAGTGAGCGACATCCATCTGGGACTGCTCCATCGTGAGGAGGCCCTTGCCCCTATTATCTCCCATCTGCAGCAACTCCAGCCCGACCTGGTGGTGGCCACCGGCGATATCGTCGATGCCCAGATTGATCACCTTGACGGAATGAGCGAACTCTGGCAGCGCGTGCAGCCACCGCTGGGCAAGTTTGCGGTGACAGGAAACCATGAGTTTTACGCCGGGCTCGGGCAGGCATTGCAGTTCCTCGAACACAGCGGCTTCACGGTGCTGCGCGGCCAAGGGGTCACTGTCGCCAAAACAATCACCCTGGTGGGCATCGACGACCCCACCGGCGACAACCAGAACGAAGCGAGCCTTCTCAAGCGGCATCAAAGCGCTCTCTTCACCCTTTTTCTCAAGCACCGACCCCGCGTCAATGAGAAAGCTGCCGATCTCTTCGACCTGCAGCTCTCCGGCCATGCTCATCGTGGGCAGATCTTTCCCTTTAACTATGCCACCGCCCTCGAATATCCGAAACAGGACGGCCTATACTCCCTGCCCGGAGGCGGCCAGCTATACGCCAGCCGCGGGACCGGCACCTGGGGTCCGCCCATGCGAGTGCTGTCACCGCCGGAGATCACCCTGTTCGAAGTCGTTCGGGAACAGCCTCAGCCGTAGTCAGTCGGAAGGGAGGGTATGTGCATAAAAACGCGAAAAGCCAGCACGCCTCAATTGGGTAACCGATAGGGACTCGTCCGTCTTGTTGCCGGTGCTCTTCTGTGATCCATCTCTACGAGAAACGCCCTGCTGTTAAATTCTCCCGGTTCGTGCCAGTTTCATGACCGCCGCAACATTGCGCGCAGTCGTGCGAAGGTTTTTCCCTGCTTCAGCCAGAGCGTCCTCCAGGCTGCAGGGCCTGCTCAAGATGCTGAACACAGCATCGATGCCGTAATGGTGAACGCCATGTGCGTCCGGGGAAAGACTGCCTGCCAGGGCGATGACGGGCACTCCATGCCGACGGGCAATTCGGGCCACTCCCGCAGGGGTTTTGCCGGCGATCGTCTGCCGATCGATGCACCCTTCTCCCGTAATAACCAGGTCGGCTCCGGCCACCGCATTTTCCAGCCCCAGCTCCTCGCTGACGATCTCGATCCCCGGACGAAGTTCGGCATCGAGAAAGGCCAGCAGGGCGGCGCCCATTCCGCCAGCGGCTCCTGAGCCGGGGACGGCGGCGATCTCCTCCTGCAGGTCGCGGGCGATCAATCGGGCATAGTGCGCCAGGTTGTGTTCCAGTATTTCGACCATCTCCGGCGTCCCGCCCTTTTGCGGAGCGTAAACGCGAGAGGCGCCATCGGGCCCGGTCAGGGGATTGTCGACATCGCAGGCCACCTGGATACGGCAGTCCCTCAGACGCGGGTCGAGACCGCCCGAATCGATCCGGTCCAGTCTTCCCAGCTCGCCGCCACCGAATCCCAGGTCCCGCCCCTCCCGGTCGAGCAGTTTCACCCCCAGGGCCTGGAGCATGCCTGCGCCGCCGTCGTTGGTCGCACTGCCGCCGATGCCGATAATGAGGTTGCCCAGACCGGCATCGAGAGCGAAGCGGATCAGCTCGCCGGTCCCGTAGCTGGTGGTCTGCAAAGGATTTCGCTTGGCGGGAGGGACAAGGGCCAGGCCGCTGGCCGCGGCCATCTCGATAACGGCGGTTCCGTCATCGCCAGTCACTCCGTAGAAGGCGCTCGTCTTCTCATCCAGCGGTCCGGTGACGGTCGCCTCCACGATCCTGCCGGCGGTGGCAGCGACCATCGCCTCGACCGTCCCCTCTCCGCCGTCGGCCACGGGAAACTTCAGATAGTCCGCATCGGGAAAGATCTCCCGAAACCCGGCCTCGATCTGTTCCGATGCTTGGAGTGCGGACAGGCTTTCTTTGAAGGAGTCGGTGGCAATGACGATTTTCATGGTCGTTTACGCTCCGTTTAAGACCTTTCCGTTGCCGGAAGATCAGCTGCGCTTTTTGGTCCGCCGGGTCGCCTCAGCGTGCCAGGGATCATCAGGCCAGGGATGCTTCGGATAGCGACCCTTCATTTCCTTCTTCACCTCGGGATAGACCTGCTCCCAGAAATTGCGCAGATCCTGCGTCACCGACAGCGGTCGTCGCGCGGGCGAGAGAAGGTGAATAACCACCGGAACCCGACCGTTCGCCAAACGTGGCGTATCGGCAAGTCCGAAGAGTTCCTGCAACTTCACAGCCAGAACAGGAGGTCCCTCAGACGGATAATCGATCCTGATGCGCGATCCGCCGGGAACATGCAGATGGGTCGGAGCCAGCTGATCCAGCATCTGCAAACGCTTCCACCCGAGACGCGCTTTCATCGGTTCGACCAGATCGATCCTGCCGAGTTCCGCAGCTGTGCCTACCCCGGTCAGAAAAGGCCCCAGCCATTCTTCCAGTTCCGCCATCAACGCGTTCGCCGAAAAATCGGGCCAGTCATCTTGCGGAGCGGATCGACGTACGAATTCAATGCGTCGTGCCAGCATGGTTGCAGCGGCACTCCAGTTGAGGCACTCCATGCCCAGATCGCGGACCCCTGTCAGCAAGGCCGTCAGGCGTTCCACATCGGTCGCCTTGAAGGGGCGTTGACTCAGGACGAGTGCCCCGAACCTCTCTTCCTCGCGTGCGACAACACGCCTTTCCTTTTCGTTCCAGAAAACGTCACGTGTGTGCTCCAGCCGGTCGGGGAACAGCGAACGCAGATCTTCGATACTCAGAGAACTGGCGATGCGGATCCGTGCCTCGCCCCGACCGACACCGGTCATCTCGACGGCCACCAGCAGCGAAGACTCGCCTGCCAGCGCCGAATCGGAAGCCAGAACCGCTCCCTGTCCTGAACTGAGGATGTATCGGTTCCGTGCTTCAGGACGCCTCCGGGCGATACGATCGGGCCAGCCGACGGCAAGCAGGACGCCGACCTGCCCTTCCGATGCAACTGTCGCTGAATCCGCCTCGACGCCCAGAAAGCGGCGCCAATAGCGGGCCGATCTCTGTACGGCCGGGACCCGGCCCGGCTCGCGGCGGAATGCTTCAATGCGTTCGAGTAAATCGCCGCCGCTCATTCGGGAGGTCCCCTTGCGGTGAGCGAATATATCCCTCTCGCCGAGCAGAGCCGCCAGAACGCAGCCGAGCCCGCCACATCCATCCCCGCGTGCCTGCACGAGCAGTCGGGCCACCCGGGGATGCGCCGGCAAGTCAGCCATCGCCTCACCGATACGGGTCAGACGACCCCTGTCGTCCATGGCGCCGAGCCATTGCAGCAGCTGCCTGGCGCCCTGCACGCTGCCGGGCGGGGGAGGGTCGATCCATGCCAGTTCTTCAGGGTCGTTCACCCCCCAGCGGGCCAGATTCAGCACCACCGAAGAGAGATCGGCGTTGCGGATTTCCGGCGGAGTGAAGGGCAGCAGACTGCCATGCCGCCCCTCGCTCCACAGCCGGAAACATACCCCCGGACCCAGGCGTCCTGCGCGGCCTGCTCGCTGATCGGCACTGGCTCTGGAGATGCGCACCGTTTCCAGGCGCGTCAGCCCTGAACCCGGTTCGAAGCGGGGCTGACGGGCAAAGCCGCTGTCGATCACGACCTCGATTCCCTCGATCGTCAGGCTGGTTTCGGCGATATTGGTGGAAAGAACAACCCTGCGGCGTATTCCCGGCACAATCGCCCTTTCCTGTTCGTCGAAGCTCAGGGCACCGTAGAGAGGACGCACATCGATACCCTCTACATCCCGGAGCAGCGTTTCGCAGTGCCTGATGTCGCCGGTTCCAGGCAGAAAGACCAGCATGTCGCCATCGGTTTCCCCCAGGGCCTTGCGAACAGCCGTGGCCGCTATTTCCGCGGGACGGCCCTCGGGGTCACGGTCCCGGTAGCGGATGTCGACGGGATAACTGCGCCCGGCGCTGGTCACCAGCGGTGCATCGCCGAGCAATTTCGCAATCGGCTCGCCGTCCAGGGTTGCGGACATGACGAGGATTCTGAGATCCTCGCGCAACCCCCGGCGGGCATCGTGGCAGAGCGCCAGAGCCAGGTCGGAATTGAGATTACGCTCGTGAAATTCATCGAAAACCACGAGCCCGATCCCTTTCAGTTCGGGATCGTTCTGAAGACGGCGGGTCAAAACCCCCTCGGTGACCACTTCGATGCGGGTGCGGCGCGACCTGCAGGTGTCGTATCGGATTGAATAACCGACCGTCTCGCCGACCTTTTCGCCGAGCTGTCCGGCCATGAATCGGGCGGCGCTGGTGGCGGCGAGACGTCTCGGCTCCAGCATGACGATCGACTGTCCCGCCAGCCAGGGCTCACGGAGCAGCGACAGAGGCACTCGCGTCGTCTTACCCGCACCGGGAGGCGCCTGCAGAACCGCAGCCGGGTTCGCGGCCAACACCTCCTTCAGTCGCGGCAGGACCTCATCTATCGGCAAGCTTCCAGCCATATCAGCTCCTCGGGATTTATAACCCGGAGACAGATCGTCACAACGCAAAGTCGCAAAGGATTGAGAGCATGACGCAAAGAAAGGCAAGAAGGTCCTTCTCTCTCTTCTTTGCGGCTTTCCTGGATGCCTTGCGGCTTTACGTTAAAAGCTTTGTTTTGGTTACTGGGCTAAGAAAAAAGGACAGGCGCACAAACCGCCTGTCCCTTCTGATTTTCACGGCTCGGACCTTGGCGAGCCCAGGCTCAGCCTGTCGGACGCGTCAGAGTCATCGCGTCAGCTGGCGGTACTTGATCCGGTGCGGCCTCTCCGCCTCGGCACCAAGCCGCTTCTTGCGGTCCTCGTCGTATTCGCTCCAGTTCCCTTCGAAAAAGGTGACCTGGCTGTCGCCCTCGAAAGCGAGAATATGAGTGGCGATGCGATCGAGAAACCAGCGGTCATGACTGATCACCACGGCACAGCCGCCGAAATTCTCCAGCGCTTCTTCGAGAGCCCGCATAGTGTTGACGTCGAGATCGTTGGTAGGCTCGTCGAGCAGGATCACATTGGCCCCTTCCTTGAGCATCTTGGCCAGGTGAACGCGATTGCGCTGGCCTCCGGAGAGGATCCCGACCTTGCGCTGCTGCTCGCTGCCGGAGAAATTGAACCGTGCCACGTAGCCGCGGGAATTGACCAGATGCTTGCCGAGTTCGATCTGCTCAGCTCCACCGGTGATCTCTTCCCAGATGCTCTTGTCGGCATCGAGCTCGCGGCTCTGGTCGACGTAGGCGAGCTTCGCTGTTTCACCGATACGGATCGCCCCGTCGTCAGGCTCCTCCTCTCCGACGATCATCCGGAACAGGGTCGACTTCCCGGCGCCGTTGGGTCCGATGACACCAACGATGCCTCCGGGCGGCAGCGCGAAGCTCATGTCCTCGACGAGCAGCTTGTCACCGAAGGCCTTGTTCACGCCGTCGGCCTCGATGACAACATCGCCCAGCCGCGGTCCCGGCGGGATGTAGAGCTCAAGTTCGCTCTCGCGCTTCTCTCCCTCTTCGGCAAGGAGCTTCTCGTAGGCGTTGATGCGGGCCTGGCTTTTGGCATGACGTCCCTTGGGCGACATCCGGATCCAATCCAGTTCGCGCTGCAGAGTCTTCTGCCGGCTGCTTTCGGCCTTCTCCTCGCGATGCAGCCGGTCCTGTTTCTGCTCCAGCCAGGAGGAGTAGTTCCCTTTCCAGGGAATGCCTTCGCCTCGGTCGAGTTCCAGTATCCAGCCTGCCGCATTGTCGAGAAAATAACGGTCATGGGTTACGGCGATGACCGTCCCTTCGTAGCGCTGCAGATGCTGCTCCAGCCAGGCGACGCTTTCGGCGTCGAGATGATTGGTCGGTTCGTCAAGCAGCAGGATGTCGGGCTTTTGCAGCAGCAGCCGGCACAGGGCGACGCGACGTTTTTCGCCGCCGGACAGGACGTCGACCTTCATGTCCCCCGGAGGGCAGCGCAAGGCGTCCATCGCCATTTCCAGACGGGAATCGAGCTCCCATGCGTCGAGAGTATCGAGCCGATCCTGCACCTTGGCCTGACGGTCGCAGAGCTTTTCCATATCGGCGTCCGGATCGGCGAAAGCGGCATTGATCTCCTCGAATTCCTTGAGCAGGTCGACCGTTTCCTGAACCCCTTCCTCGACGACTTCCCGCACTGTCTTGCCGCAGTCGAGCAGCGGTTCCTGTTCCAGATAACCGACGCTGTAGCCGTCCGAAAGGACCGCCTCGCCGTTGTACTCAGTGTCGACGCCGGCCATGATACGAAGAAGCGAACTTTTGCCGGAGCCGTTCAGGCCGAGCACGCCGATCTTGGCGCCGTAATAGTAGGAAAGGGAGATATCTTTGAGAACGGGTTTCTTGTCGTAATACTTGCTTACCCGCATCATGCTGTAGATAATTTTCTTGTCGTCAACTGACATGTACTTGTTTACCCCTTGAATTGTGTTTAATATTTATCGGAACCGATAATCTGGAAACTGTTTTTAACGCAATGACGCCAAGGAGACAGGCAAGACGCAAAGTGAAAGCGATAACCTCTTGATTATCTTTGCGTCTTGGTCGTCTTTCTTTGCGACTTTGCGTTGAGATTTTCTTATTGTCAGGCCCGGCGCAAAACCTCGACCAAAAACTCGCTGACCCGCACCATATCCCTGATGCTGACCGATTCCTCGACCGAGTGAACATCGGCCATCCCGGTTCCCACAATGACCGTCTCGATGCCGTAGCCGTTAAAAACGTTGGCATCGGACCCTCCTCCGGCCGAACGGATATCGACAGGCCGGTCCAGAACAGCGGACGCCTCGCGAACCAACTCGAGCACGGGGGCAGCGATGGGCACGGACATCACCGGATAATCTTCATCCACTTCGCTTCGGACCCGGGCGGTCATTGTTTTGCCCCCGATCTCCGAACTCAGCTCCCTGGCTGCTGTCTCCACGCATTCTAGCATATCCCGGGTCTGTCTTTCCAGTTTACCGGGATCGTGGCTTCGTGCCTCGCCCTCCATGATCACTTTCTTGGGAACAATATTGCACGCCTGACCGCCTTCGATGCGACCTATGTTGGCCGTTGTTTCTTCATCAAGCCTTCCCAGCCGCATCCGGGCGACCGCCCGCGCCGCAACCTCGATGGCCGACAGACCGTTTTCCGGGGCAATGCCGGCATGGGCCTCAAGACCGTGGATTTCGAATCGCAGGCGATTGGCCGCCGGGGCGCGATGAATCACCACGTCGACGCCGGTTGTGTCAAGGGCAAGACCACGCTTTGCCGAAAGCCGTTCGGGATCGAGAAGCTTGGCGCCGACAAGGCCGTTCTCTTCACCGATGGTCGCCACGATCTCCAGCGGGCCGTGGGGGATGTTCTGTTCCTGCAGCACTTCAAGCGCCTCGATGATCTCGGCGATGCCCGCCTTGTCATCGGCACCGAGAACCGTATTGCCCGCACTGGTGAACACACCGTTTTCCAGAACGGGTCGAACCCCTTCAGAAGGCTCGACGGTATCAAGATGCACCGACAGCAGGAATGGTTGCCCCTTCCGCGTACCGGGCAAGGTCGCAACGAGATTGCCGCACTCGCCGCCACAGCGTTCACCGGCGTCGTCCATGGCCACATGCGCACCGAGTTGACGCAACCTCTGCGTCAAGTAACGCGCCATTGCGCCTTCACGAAAAGACGGGCTGGAAATGGCCGCCATGCGGGCGAATTCATCGGCAATCCTGTCAGCTTTGATCATGGTCATCTCCCGGAAAATTCAGTCCCCTGTTTTAACGCAATTTCCCGCAAAAGGGAAGGCGTGCGCATTTCTATAAAACCAAAAGCAGGGTAGACAGGAACAGGCAATGATTGGTAAAATACAAAAGTTTTACTGAGGATCCAAAATTGATCGTATTTTATTTTAGAAAGGTGGGATCGTGAATTACGACTTCTCTCCTCCCAATCGTGCCAAACGCCAGAAGAAAAACACCATAAAGCCCAGGCACTGGGTTCTCGTCGGCCTGTTGGCCGTGGTCGCGACAATATTCCTCGTCGACAATCGCTCTCCTGTCCCGGATACAGAGGCTCATGTCGGTCCGCCCGAATTGAAGATCCCGCCGCAGCCTCCTCTACCTGAGCAGGAAATCCGCACCGGTCGGGTCAATGCCGGAGACACCATCACCTCTTTGCTGGGCAGCTACTTCTCCCCCCGCGAAATCCACGACCTGAGCCGGCAGAGCCGCGAAGTTTTCCCCTTGAGCCGAATCTGTGCAGGCCGGTCTTATCAACTGTGCACCGAGGAAGACTCTTTCAAAAGCTTCACCTATGATATCGACTCTGAAGAGCAACTGATCATCAGTAAAAGCGAGGACGAATTCCTGATCAAGCGGGAACCTATCCCCTATACCATCGAAACCGACCTGATACGGGGGACCATCAGCACAAGCATGTTCGAAGCCATGGACGACGCAGGAGGAGCACCTGAAGTCGCCATCGCCCTGGCTGACATTTTCGCCTGGGACATCGACTTTCTGCGCGACGTTCGCAAGGGTGACACGTTTCAGGCCCTGATCGAAAAGCGTTTCCGCGACGGTGAACTGGCCGGGTTCGGAAAAATACTGGCGGCCGAGTTCACGAACGGGGGCCGCACTTTTCAGGCGATCCGTTTCACCGACGGCGAGCAGTCTGCCTCCTACTACGATCCCGAAGGCAATAACCTGCGAAAGACGTTCCTGCGCGCCCCGCTCTCCTATTCGCGCATTTCCTCCGGCTTCACGAAAAGGCGATTCCATCCGATCACCAAGACCTGGAAGTCCCATCCGGCCATAGACTACGCCGCCCCGACCGGCACGCCGATCATGACCGTCGGTGATGGCGTCATCTCCAGGATCGGTCGCACCAAATACAACGGGAACTACATCAAAATCCGCCACAATTCGTCTTACGAAACCCTTTATCTTCACATGCAGCGCTTCGCCAAAGGGATGAAAAAAGGAAAACGGATCACCCAGGGTCAGACCATCGGCTACGTCGGCAGTACGGGGCTTGCCACCGGGCCACATCTGTGTTTCCGAATGTACAAAAACCAGAATCCCGTCAATCCCCACAAGATCAAGGCTCCATCGGCCGATCCGGTTTCCGAGGAGTTGATGCCTCGCTTCAAAGAAGTCTCTTCTCCCCTTCTGGCCCGACTCAAGGGGCGTGAACCCCAAGGAGACCGGACGCAGGTGGCCTCTGCCGAAGCACGCTAGGTGACAAAGCCCCAGTGGTTTCCGTTTGCGCGTCGGCACAGTCATCAACCTGCTTGATTTTGATGTCTTTCCCCCCTAAACTGGGTCTTCTGCAAAAACAGGCAGGTGTTCAGTTCCGCCTTTTCTACAACAACGGAGACACCACATGGCCATCAAGCTTGGGGAGCTTCTCGTTCGGGA
>JAWOCM010000003.1:0-3527 GCA_046483795.1 Desulfuromonadales bacterium
TCGCGGATCTTCTTGATCAGCTTTCGCTCGCGATCCCGAATACGCAATTCGAAATTCCGGTCCGACTCGAGGGAAGCGCGATCGGTCGGGTCTGGGAAATTGACCTTTTCATCGCTCATCTCCGACATGGTCCGGGTCGCATCCCGCAGCAACTCGTCAAGTTGTTCTTCGAGAATTTCACGATATTTTTCCATTTTATCTTTCTCCATGTTTCTGGTCCCTTTCAGTGCAGATGCCCATTAATTTAATTGAACCCGGGCATCAAAGTCAACGAAAATGGATGGCATGCAAACCGCCTGCCGATCATGCAGAGAGCTGAAGATACAAGATAAAGAGAACAAGCCCGACAGCCAGCCAGCAGGAAACGATATCGGACGTTTTAACCGGAACCGTTCGGCAGTTCTCCCGTGTTTCTTCTGTCATGGTGCCTTCCGGAACTTTTTCCGTCACCCCGGCGACCAGGTCCGGAAAGTTCCGATAGGCATTGGACAAAATCAGAAAATCCTCTTCGGTCGAGAGGGTCAAAAAGGCCCTCTTCTTGACGATGACAAGGTCGAGTGCCGTAATTTCGGAAAAGAAGAGGGTTTTCTCCCGCAGGAACTTCTTGACCGTCACCCGGTCTTCGAGAAGGATGACCCTGCGGAACAGGCTTTCGACAAAAACCCCCAGAACCGGAACCAGCAGGCATCCCAGAATGATCAACTTCCCTGCCGGCTGGCCCTGTGCCAGACAGACCGCCAGAAGAGCGATGGTCAGGATAACGAGCAGCCCGAGAGGCAGAAGGAAAGATCGACGGATTACAAATACGTTGTCCACTTTGGTCCCTTCAATGAATTATCGAGATAGGATACTAGCAGAAAGCTTCCTGATGACAAGAGCCGACGGGACCGTCTAGTCCTCGCGCACAAAAGAGCCGCTTTGTCCGCCATGTTTCTCCAACAGTCGGATTCGCCCGATCTCCATCTCCTGGTCGACGGCCTTGCACATGTCGTAGATCGTCAGGGCCGCGCAGGAGACCGCACTGAGGGCCTCCATCTCCACGCCGGTCACCCCCCGTACCTTGACCCGGGCCTCGATCTTCACCAGGCCCTGCTCCGGATAGGATGCAAACTCCAGAGTCACGGACGAGAGGGGTAGCGGATGGCACAGCGGGATCAGATCCGGTGTCTTCTTGGCGGCCATGATGCCGGCGATTCTGGCTACGGAGAATACATCCCCCTTTTCGATGCGGCGATCGAGAATCCGCTCCAGCGTCTCGCGGCGCATATGGACCTCACCCCCGGCGACGGCCTGCCGCCCCGTTTCCGTCTTGTCGGAAACATCGACCATGATCGCCTTGCCGTTCTCGTCAAAGTGGGTCAAACGCTCGCTCATTTTGCTCTGCCCTCCAACGACTGACTCAGTCAAAAACCGCCTCCAGGGCCTCTTCGACGTTTTTTACTCCGACCAGGATCAGACTCTCCGGCGCTCCGAGAGATTTCAAGTTCCCTTGCGGCAGGATACAGCGATCGAAGCCGAGACGGGCTGCTTCCTTGACTCGCAGTTCCGGCCTCGAGACGGCTCTGACCTCACCGGTCAGTCCGACTTCCCCGAAAAAAATACTGCGCGGCCCGATGGCGCGGTTGAGGTGGCTCGATGCCAGGGCCGCCACCACCCCCAGATCGACAGCCGGCTCGTCCAGCCGGACGCCCCCGGCCACATTGAGGAATATATCCTGGCCCAGCAGCTGAAGCCCGACTTTTTTCTCGAGCACCGCCACCAGAAGCGAAACCCGGTTGTGGTCGATACCTATGGTTGTGCGCCGCGGCGTTCCGAGAGACGAGCCTGAGACCAGAGCCTGCAGTTCGACGAGAATCGGCCGGCTCCCTTCAAGGGACGACACCACGATGCTGCCGGGAGCATCCTCCGGGCGTTCGGCGAGAAAAAGTTCTGAGGGGTTGGCCACTTCGGTCAGGCCGGCTTCCCCCATCTCGAAAACGCCGATCTCGTTGGTGGACCCGTAGCGGTTCTTGACGGCGCGCAGGATCCGGTAGGGATGTCCTGCATCGCCTTCGAAATAGAGAACCGTGTCGACCATGTGTTCCAACATGCGCGGCCCGGCGATGGCGCCGTCCTTGGTCACGTGGCCGACAATGCAGGTGGGAATGCCGTCCCCCTTGGCGATCTGCATCAGCTGACCGGCGCACTCGCGCACCTGGCTGACCGACCCGGGCGCCGACTCGAGGGTGGAGGTGAAAATGGCCTGGATCGAATCGACGACCAGAAAGTCGGGTTTGAGATCGCGCACGCGCTGGCGGATGACGTCGAGGGACGTTTCCGCCAGCAGGAAGAGTTCATCGGCTGACACCCCCAGACGGGCGGCACGCAGCTTGACCTGGCGCAGAGACTCCTCGGCGGTCACGTAGAGGACGCACCCCTTGCCGGCCAGGCGGGAGACCGCCTGAAGCAGCAGCGTCGACTTGCCGATGCCCGGATCTCCGCCGATCAGGGTAAACCCGCCGGGCACCAGTCCGCCTCCCAGGACCCGGTCGAACTCCCCGATTCCGCAGCGGTGTCGATCCTCTTCAGTGGCGGAAACTTCTGCCAGACGCTGCGGCCGGCCGCCATCGGACGACGACGAGGTGCCCCGCTTCGGCACTTTGCCGATGAGTGTCTCCTCGACCAGAGTGTTCCATTCGTTGCAGTCGGGGCACTTCCCGAGCCACTTGGGACTCTGGTAGCCGCATTGCTGACAGGTGAAAACCGTTTTGCTCTTCAAAAGCCGTCTCCGAGTAAAAAGGTGGCCTAATTTAGTCTTTTTCAAAGGATGCTGTCAATGTCACATTACCATAAGGGGCGGCGATGGAACCTGATGCAGACGACGAATCGCCTTTGCTGCGCCGCCCGGGAAAAAGGCTTCCCGATACAATTAGGGCTTGCTTATGTGGTACAATTTTTTTTCAGCCAGTTTTTTTTAAGACCGGAGTTGATTTTGCTTGAAAACAGCACAAAAATCTCGCGGCTGATCAGTGTCCTGCTCATCATCGTTTTCCTTCTCGCCGCCACCCTGACCATTTTGTTGTCCAGTGCACATCTGCGTCGGGAAGCCGTGCGTAACGCGGAGAGCCGGGCGCGTCTCCTTCTCGACCGAAACCTCGCTACCCATCACTATTTTACCGAGCGGATCAAACCCTGCGTTCATGCCCTGCTCGAGGAGGGGAGAAATCCCCTCCCCTTCGATCCGACCTGGATGTCCTCGACCTATGCCGTACGACAGATCGACGATCTTTTCAAGAAACTGCACGAAAACAACGTCTACTATTACAAGGAATGCGCCGTCAACGCCCGGCTACCCTACAACGAGGCGGACCCGATCGAGCGGGAATTCCTGGCCGAGCTCAACGCCGACCTCGAGCTGAAGGTTCGCAGCGAATTGCGCAATATCGACGGTGAACCTTATTATGTCATGATGAGGCGCGGAGAAGTAATCGACGAGTCGTGTCTGCGTTGCCATTCAGACCCTGCCGCGGCACCGCCTGCCCTCGTGG
>JAWOCM010000006.1:0-4755 GCA_046483795.1 Desulfuromonadales bacterium
GTGAGGGTCTCGATATTCTCCATGACCACACAGCGTTCTATAACGTTACGCAGTTCACGGACATTGCCCGGCCAGGAATACTCTTTCAGCAGAGTCCGGGCATCCTCAGAAATACCCTGAACGGGTTTCCTGGAATACTTGGAGGCAAAACTGTTCAGGAAATGTTCCGTCAACAGCAGCACATCATCTTCTCGATTACTCAAGGGAGGAATTTCGATGGCAAACGAGGTGAGCCGGTAAAAAAGGTCTTCGCGAAACGCCCCCTCATCCACCGCTTTTTTCAGCTCCCGATTGGTGGCCGTGATGATATTGACGTCGATCGGCTGATCGACCTTGCCGCCGATCCGTCGGACCGTTCTTTCCTCCAGAACCCGCAGCAGCTTGCCTTGCAACTCGGGTCGCATGTCGCCGATCTCGTCCAGCAGCAGGGTGCCGCCGTCGGCCAGTTCGAAGACCCCCTTCTTGTCGCTTTTGGCGTCCGTGAAGGCCCCCTTGACATGGCCGAACAGTTCCCCCTCGATCAGGTTTTCCGGCAGGGCGGTGCAGTTGATGGCGATGTAGGGGACATTTTCATAATCGGGCTGCTCGCCGAAACGCCAGTGATGAATGTTGCGGGCCAGCACTTCCTTGCCTGTTCCGGATTTACCGGTGATCAGAATGGACTGCACCCCCGCCGTGGCGATTTTGTGGGAGTTTTCAAGAAGCTTGTGGATAACAGCGGATTCGCCGATAAAAGTCCGACCCAGCGATGCCGTGGTCGATTTTTTCAGATACTCCACTTCATTTTTCAAGCGGGCGCTGGCCAGCAACTTTTCGAGGACGATTTTCACTTCCTCGATGTTGAAAGGCTTGTTCAGGTAATCCGCGGCACCGTGGCGCATTGCCCGGACCGCGGAATCGGCTGAATCGTCCGCGGTGATCATGACAACGGGGAAATCGATGTTTTCTTCCTGCAGCTGCTCGAGGATGTCGAGTCCCGACGGCCCGTCGCCGAAGTCGATATCCAGCAGCAGGGCGTGCGGCTGCCATGAGCAGATCTTTTCCACCGCCCCTTCCGTGCTGTTGAGCAGATACGTTTCATAACCCTCTTTCTGCAGCGCCCTGGAGAGAGAACTGATGATCAGTTCATCATCATCCAGCAGAAAAATGCGCCCTTTCTGTTTCATATGCTTGCTCCCGGCTGGTTTGTGACAATGGCAGGGCAATAGTGAAAGATGTGCCGCACCCCACTTCGCTATCCACCTCGATATAGCCGCCATGCTGTTCGACAAGGCTTTTGCAGATCGAAAGACCGAGGCCCGTCCCCTTGGTTCGCGTCGTAAAGAACGGAGTAAATATCTTATCGATCGAATCCGGCGGCATACCCCTGCCTGTATCGGAAATCGTCAACAGGAGACCGTCTACTCCGGTCTTGTGCGTCCCGATAGTGATGGTCCCTTCTGCATCGATGGCGTCGATAGCGTTGAAGAGGACATTCATAAGGACCTGCTGCATCTGGGAAAAATCGGCTTCGATCAGCGGCAGGTCCGACGGGTAGTCCCTTGTGAATCCAATATTGAGGTGATCCTTGCTTTTTGCGGTCGCCTCGACCGTCCCGAGCGCATGGTCGAGCAGCTGGGTCATGTCGACCATGTCGAATTGCGGTTTCGGCGGCCGGGCATAATTGAGGAGGCTCTTCAGAAGTTTTTCCACCCGGTTTATTTCATTGACGATTTTTGCGAACAGCTCCCGGTCCTCGGGCTCCAGGTTCAAGTCGTCGGCGAGGACGTCGAGGGACACCTTGATCCCGGCCAGCGGATTTTTTATTTCATGGGCCAGGCCGGCACTCATCTGACCGACCAGGGCCATCTGATTGGCGCGCTGCAGTTCCTGTTCCGCGCGGACCTGCTCCGTGACGTCGCGGCAGAAGCTGAGCAGGGAGCGCTTCTCCCCCAGCTCCAGAAGGCCCATGCTCAGATCGATGCGGATGATGGTTCCGTCCTTTTTCTGTCTCTTGACCCGCATGTGCGACCATTCGCCGGACATCACATTTCTGAGCTGAGCCAGAAAATGCTCTTCTTTGCCGGGCGGCACCAGGTGGGTGATATTCAGACCCACCAATTCATCGATCGGATAGCCGTACATCTCTGAAGCCGCCTTATTGGCGGAAATGATCTTCCCCCTGTTCTCCTCCTCGATATCGGTAATCATGATCGCATCACCGGCCGTTTCGAACAGGGTCTGGTAGGTTTTGTACACCGACTCGAATTTCCGCCGCTCTTCCTTGATGGCATCGACCATCCGGTTGAAGGCTTCCGCCACCGTATGGAACTCCCCCTTCAACGGTGTGGTAATGCGATAATCAAGATCCCCGCCTTCCAGGGTTTGCGCCGCATTGACCAGCGTCTGGACCGAGCCGGTGAAGCGCCTGAGGAAAAAGGCCGTAACCGCGATGATGGTTATCGGGCCGAGAATCAGGCAGGCCCAGAGGAAATAATTGGTCTCCTTGATATCATCCTTGATCCCGGAGATCCGTTGGGAGATCTTGTTCCCCGAGTCGGTTGACAACGCATCCACATCCCTGAGCAGGCTCTCGCCCTGGGAAAAAGCCGCTCCCCGGGCCTCTTCCAGGCCCTCGCTGCCGGGCTCCATTGTCAAGGCCCCAGTAAGCAGCTCCATATAGGTGCCCACCTCGTCTTCAAGCTTTTCAAGGCGCGCCCTGGTTTCGGGGGCATGATGACAATCCAGGCAGTTGGCGGCGGAATCGGCCGTCGCTTCGATCTGATGGGCCATGTGGTTGAAATCTTTGCTGTGCGGAGAGCCCTGCAGCAAGAGATCTGTCTGAACAGCCTTGATGTTATGCTCCAGGTGCTGGCGAAGGAATTTCACCTGGTGGAAGGCATTCACCTTTTCCAGTTGATGAACAACCGTTTGAGTGGATGTGGCAATATAGGCTCCCCCCGATATAAAGCAGAAGATCATCAGAGCCAGACCTGTCAGCACATTCTTTTTCATAGGACCCGATTATTCCGTCATTGGATGGGATGTCCTGCTGTGTTCGAAGGCTGTACCGCTCCCGCTATCCCGGTTTCGATGCACTTAACTCAAACCGACTAATTGCAAGGAGTATTCCGATTTTCCATGGGCATATAGTCCCAACGAATTCAAGTACTTGAATTTAGGACCGAACATTCCTCTCCTTGTTGGCATCGTGGCCCCCGCTGTTTGACCAAAGGCATTGTCGCTATATGCCGTAGTGTGTTTCGCCCTGTCAGCAGCCGTCTCCCGTTCTCTTCTCTGAATATGGAATGGATTTTGCTTTATTTTCTCATAATGCAATCAATTTAAATGACTCATTCCGCCGGGGGGAGCGATTGAGATGACACTGTCACTGAAAATTCTTGCCATGGAGGACGAGCCTCTCCTGCTCCATGCTCTGGAGAGAGCCTGTCGGGGTCGCCACCTTGAGCTCAAAACCGCCGCCACGGCTGAGGAGGTCCTTGCGGAAACGGAATGCCACCGCTATGATCTTTTTCTTCTCGGCCTGGATCTGGAGATTCCCCAGCATATTGAACTGCTGAAAAAGGTCGATGAACGCTGCGCCTATGTGCCGATCATCGTCATGGCGATGGCCGATGCAGACACGTCCGGCTTGCACGATGTCATACGCTCCGTGCGCAAGCAGGGCGCATGGCATCTGCTGGAGAAACCCTTCCGACTGGAAAACCTGTTCGGTTTTGTCGATGAAATGGTCCGGGATCATGAGGAACCGGATCTCCCCGGCCATTTCATGTCCCATAATTACGACCGGGAAAAGCGCCGGGCATTGCGCCGCAGCCATATACAATCCGTTAACTTTTCCTACAAGACCATCTCCCAGGGCGACGCGAGGCGCATCTCCATCACCGGTATTCTCACCGATATCAGTGAAGGGGGCTTCGGAGTGCTCTCGCGCGAATCACTGCGGCCGGGCCAGGTGGTGCGCTTCGATGACGATTTCAGCAGGGAGATGGGAATTGTCGCCTGGAGTGCCATGGTGGAGAAAGGGACCTGCAGGTCCGGCGTAAAATTTTGCTGAATGGGGATATTCCCATAAGCCGTTCGGGAATACTCCCGAATTTCAGCTCCGCATGACGCAGAAAAGCACATCCCGACCTTTGATTTTTCTTACCTGCAGTCAGACTGCGCTTTTTTTTCACCACAGAGTCCTATGAATTTTCTTCCCTTCATCGCCGGTCTTGTCTTTCTGCTGGGCGCTGCTGCAGGCGATTCCATTGCCGCCGGGCAGAAACAGCTGGAGCCCGGGGACTGCATCAAGTGCCACAGGTTCCAGTCGGCCAGAATGGCCGAGACCGGCAGCCTGCACGCAACAGCCGTCGGCTGCATGGATTGCCACCCGGGGCATCCCCCCGAAACAGACGTGATGGTCGTCCCCTGCGGTTCCTGCCATGCCGGCCAGCCGCACGACGAGGTGGGCCACTGCCTGCATTGCCATACCGACCCCCACCAGCCCCTGGCCTCCCTTCGGGATCCCCTCAAGCCGGCCCGCAAAGAATGTCTCTCCTGCCATGCCCCGGTCGGGGAGCTGATGGCCGCATCGCCCAGCCGGCATGCCGAGCTGTTCTGCAACCGCTGCCACGACCAGCACAAGAGGATTCCCGATTGTCTGGAGTGTCATGACCCGCACACCTCGAGCCAGGCAACGCCGGACTGCCTGGGCTGCCACCCCGCCCATCAGCCGATGCAGATCGAGCTGTCCGGATACGTGTCTGCCGG
>JAWOCM010000062.1:0-14834 GCA_046483795.1 Desulfuromonadales bacterium
TCTGCTGGCCGAAGAGAGAACCGGGTTCTCAACTGTTCTGGAGAAGATCGAAGAGGGCCACGTCCGCGCCCTGGTCTGCCTGGAAGCCGACCCGCTCGAAGACGCTGACAGACCGGGCCGGGTTTCCACTCTCCTGAGGGCGCTCGAAGCCTTTGTGGTCATCGATTCCCTGCCGACGGCCGCGGCGCGACAAGCCGACATCTTCCTGCCGGCCAGAACCACTGCAGAGTCGGACGGCAGCTACGTCAACAACGAAGGACGGATACTTCCCTTCTGCAAGGTTCTCTCGCCGGGCACCCCGCTCAGCGTGAGCGGCGACGGGGATCATCCGCCGCGCATCTTCGAAAAGACCACGCCGGGTAGCCAGCCTATGTCGTCCTGGGCCCTGCTCGATGCCGTAATGGGTGAAAGCAGATCCCTCACGAGGGTGAGAGAGGCGCTGGAGGATTCAGATCGGCGCTTTGCGGGCCTGTCGGTTCTTCCTCAGGAAGGGCTGAAACTCCGGATGGGCATTTCTGCCGGAAGCAAAACGGACATTACTGCCGAAAAGGCCGAAGGACTGCGCCTGCTGCCCACCGAGGCGCTTTTCGGAACCGAGGTGCTCAGCAGCCATTCGCGGCATTTGAGCGCTCTGACCGATGCCCTGACAGCGACCCTTCATTCTGAAACCGCATCTGAACTGGGGCTGCAGGATGGCGACGCGGCTGTTTTGAGCGCCGCAGGCGCGCAGATCGAAGTCACACTGAAAACATGTGACACCATGGCCGCAGGGATAATTGTGGTCCCGCGTCTGCGGGGATCGGACATGATGAGGCTTGTGCCGGGAGAACCGGTTCCCTGCCGGCTGGGCAAGAGGGAGGCGTCATGAGCGAAATGCTGATCACTCTCGCTCTGGTGCTGGTCAAGCTCGGTCTGATCTTCGGGGTGCTGCTGACCATGGCCGCCTACCTGGTGTTGACAGAGCGAAAGATCCTCGGCCGTATCCAGCTGCGCCACGGACCGAACAGGGTCGGTTTCTTCGGCATGCTGCAGCCGCTGGCCGACCTGATAAAGATGCTGACCAAGGAAGACACCGTACCTGTCGCCGCCGACAGGATTCTCTTTCTCGTTGCCCCGGGGCTTGCGGCGATCACGGCCCTGCTCGCGTTCGCCGTGGTGCCTTTTTCGCCGCCGCTGGAGATCTTCGGGCGCCAGGTGCCGATGGTGGTCTGCGATCTCAACGTCGGCGTCCTCTATTTTCTCGGCCTCTCGTCGCTGGCGGTCTACGGTATCGCCCTCGGCGGCTGGGCATCCAACTCAAAATACTCCCTGCTCGGCGGCATTCGCGGACTGGCCCAGCTGATCTCTTATGAGCTGGCGATGGGGCTGTCCCTTGTGCCGGTGGTTCTCATGACCCGATCCTTCTCGTTGACCGATATCGTCATGGCCCAGAGCACTGTTCCCTTCGCCTTGCTCAACCCTGTGGCCTTTGTGGTCTTTTTCATCAGCATCGCCGCCGAGTCGAAGCGCATCCCCTTCGATTTGCCCGAGGCGGAAAACGAGATAGTGGCCGGTTTTCATACCGAATACTCGGGCATGCGCTTCGGCCTGTTCTTTGTAGGCGAGTACATCAACATGATCGTTCTTGGGGCGATGACCACCGTCTTTTTCCTCGGCGGATGGCACGGCCCCTTTTTGCCGCCGATAGTCTGGTTCCTGGTCAAAGTGATAGCCGTTTCATTCGTTTTCATCTGGATGCGCGGCACCCTTCCGCGACTGCGATACGACCAGTTGATGCATTTCGGCTGGAAAGTCCTGGTGCCGCTTTCGCTGGTCAACGTCATAGTGACCGGGGCGGTGTTGTTGTGGATGCGAGGTTGACGTAACGGGTTTTTTCACCTCCCCCTTTCCTAAAGGGGGATTGAGGGGGATTTTTTTTGGAACGCCTGAGATACCTGCCCAACTTGACAGCAAAGGCCAGACAGTTGCGAAGCAGCATGACGGAAAGTGAACAATTGCTTTGGTCAAAGCTGAGACGCAGACAAATCGAAGGAGTCCAGTTTTATCGTCAGAGACCGATAGGAGAGTATATTGTCGATTTCTTTGCTCCAAAAGCAGGTCTGATCATTGAGGTTGATGGTTCACAACATCTGTTCGACTCTAATCAAATTCGCAAAGATGAGTCCAGGGATGCCTTTTTCACCGAAAAGGGATACAAGGTACTAAGAATTGATAATCTGGAAGTCCTTCAGGAAACAGGTTCAGTTTTAGAATGGATCTTCCAGATTGTGAGAGAGCGGTTGGACCAGGAAATCCCCCCTGGCCCCCCTTTAGGAAAGGGGGGGACTTCTCCTCACGGCGACTTGGGGAGTGCGGAATGAAAATCTGGCGCAACATAAAGGGGACGTTCATGCCTTTCTGGGTGACGCTTCGCTATATGTTCAAAAAGCCGGTGACCACCCAGTATCCGGAGCAGAAGCGTGAACCTTATCCGCGTTACCGCGCGCGCATCGTTCTGACCCTGGACCCGGAGGGTGAAGAGCGATGCGTCGCCTGCTATCTCTGCAGCGGGGCCTGTCCGGTCGACTGCATCTCCATGCAGGCCGCCGAGCGCGAGGACGGGCGTCGCTATGCCGCATGGTTCCGTATCAATTTCAGCCGTTGCATCTTCTGCGGCCTGTGTGCCGAGGCCTGTCCGACCCTTGCCATCCAGATGTCGCCCGATTATGAAATCTGCGACCGAGATCCGCTCAATCTGGTCTACGAGAAGGAAGATCTTCTCATCAGCGACGGAGGGAAGGACAACGAGTATAATTTCTACAAACACGCCGGTATCGGCGTCGCCACCCCGAGAGGCGGCAACCCCGATGAATACGGACCGGTGGATGTGAAAACCAACATGCCGTAGGGTCAGACCCGCGTGTCTGCCCGAACCCAGGGCGCACACATTGGTGCGCTCCTACAAGACGTAAATTTATGGAAACGATTCTCTTCTACATACTCGGCTTCACCGCGCTGGCGGCAACGTTGATGTGCATCACCCGGCGCAATCCGGTGCATGCGGTCATCTACCTGGTCAACGCCTTTTTCGCCCTGGCCCTGCTCTTCTATCTTCTGGGAGCACCACTGGTGGCGGCCTGGGAGATCATTATCTATGCCGGTGCGATTATGGTGCTGTTCCTGTTCATCATCATGATGCTTGAGCTGGCCCCGGCCCAGGAGCCGATGGAAAGCAGTCAGCCGGGATGGCTGCGCTGGGGGCCTGTGGTGCTACTATCGCTGGTGCTGCTCTCGTGCACGCTGCTCTTGATGGTTCTCGATGCAGGCGGGGCCAAAGATATGCCGAACTATTATGTCTCCCCGCGCGAGTTCGGCTTTGCTCTGTTTGACCGCTATGCCCTGGCCGTCGAGGTCGTTTCTTTCCAGCTGCTTTTCGCCGCGGTCGGCGCTTTCTATCTCGGCAAAGATGAGAGGCGCCGCAAAGAGGAGGAGAAAGGCCGATGATCGTCCCGTTCGCGCATATCCTCGCTTTTTCGGCGACCATGTTCATTATGGGTCTGGCCTGCGTTTTGGCCAGACGCAACCTGATCATGATCCTGATCGGAGTCGAGATCATGCTCAATGCCGTCGGGCTGACACTGGTCGGGGCCAGTGCCATGTGGCAGCAGGTCGATGGCCAGATATTCGTGATTTTTCTGATGGCCATGACCTCGGCCGAGGTGTCCATCTCGCTCGCAATGGTCGTCTACCTGAGACGGCGCAAGGGGACCATCAACGCCAACGCTTTTGACGGGATGAAGGGATGAACGCAGAACTGCTGTTTCTCATACCTCTGTTGCCGTTGCTGGCGGCAGCCGTCAATATCCTCTTCGGCATGCATCTGCCCCGCCGCCTGGCCGTCGCTGTGGCAGTGACCGGCGTCGCCGTTCCGGCGTTTCTGACTCTGGCCGGATGGTCGCTGAGCATGGGCGAGGGAACCCGTGTTGTCCTTTACACCTGGTTGGAGAGCGGTTCTCTCAAAGTGCCGGTTGAGATTCTCTTCGATCGCCTGTCGGCGCCGATGACGTTGATGGTGACTGTGGTCTCGGCGACCATCCACATCTATGCCGCCGGCTACATGGAGAGCGAGAAGGACTACGCGCGCTTCTTCGCTCTTCTCAACCTTTTCGTTTTCGCCATGCTGACCATCGTCCTCTCCGACAACCTGCTGCTGCTCTTCCTCGGATGGGAGGGGGTGGGCTTCTGCTCCTACGGCCTGATCGGTTTCTGGTACCGTGATGAAAACAACGCGAGAGCGGGACGAAAGGCCTTTATCGTCACCCGGGTCGGCGACGTTTTTCTCGGCATCGCCCTGCTGTGGCTCTTTTCCCTGACAGAGACCCTGTCGATCAGCGGCATCAACACCCTGGCGACCGACCTTGCGCCTGCCACGGTGACCGTTCTGGCGCTGCTTTTGCTCGGCGGCGCCTGCGGAAAAAGCGCCCAGTTGCCGCTGATGACCTGGCTTCCCGATGCCATGGCCGGTCCGACACCCGTCTCGGCCCTGATCCACGCTGCCACAATGGTTACAGCCGGGGTCTACCTGCTCTGCCGTTTCTTTCCGCTGGTTTCCATCTCTTCGTTTGCGATGGCGGCCATTGCTGTTATCGGCGCGGTGACCGCCTTTTACGCCGCCACTTGTGCGCTGGCACAACGGGAGATCAAGCGGATCCTCGCCTATTCGACGATGAGCCAGATCGGCTACATGTTCCTTGCAGTCGGCGCCGGATCGGTCGCCGGGGCGATGTTCCACCTTTTCACCCACGCCTTCTTCAAGGCGCTGCTTTTCATGGGCGCCGGTTGTCTGATTCATCTGGCCGGAGAAGAGAACGATATCCACGCCATGGGGGGGATGGGAAAAAAATCGGTCCCCGTCTTCTGGCTGTTCCTTGCCGGAGCTCTGTGTCTTGCCGGATTCCCTTTGACCGGCGGTTTTTTCTCCAAGGACGCCATTCTTCTGGCCGCCTTTACTGAAGGTTCGACGGTACTGCGTCTGTGCTGGCTGCTGGCAGTGGTGACGGCTTTCCTGACCGCACTGTACACTTTTCGCCTGCTCTACCTCGTCTTCGCCGGCGATTATCGAGGAAGGGGCAAAGCGCATCGCCTGCCGCCGGCCATGGTCTGGACTCTGGTGCCGCTGGCTGTGCTCGGAGTCGGAGGAGGGCTGCTCAACCTGCCGCCTGCAGCGGGCGGCAACGAAGCCCTCTCCCATTGGCTCGGCCAGATGGCCGGGCGCCATCTGCAGCCGTCGCATATTCTCGAATGGTCCATGGCAGGCCTGTCGGCGGCGCTGGTGGCGGGTGGATGGCTCGTAGCCCGGCAGCGCTTCAGCATATATCGTCCTCCCGTGGAGTCGGCGGCAGGGCGTTTCCTGCTGCGCGGATGGCATGCCGACCGGCTCGTGGCGCTAATGATCCTGCGGCCATTCGACTGGCTGGCCGAATTCTTCAGTCGCGGTATCGACGGCACTGTAATCGAGGGCATCCTCGATCTGCTCAGCCGTGCCTGCCAAGAGGGGGGCGAGCTGCTGCGCAGGTTGTCGACAGGCAGGCTCTCCAGTTATATCGGAGCTTTTGCCTGGGGACTGGTGGTGATCCTCGGCTGGTACGTCATACAGGCGCTGGTGCGCTGAACGTCTGAACCCGAACGCTTTTGGAACCGTTTATGGATGCCGGACAACCGCCTTTTCTGACTGTACTGCTTCTTCTGCCCCTGGCAGGGGCCGTGCTCTGCCTGGTTCTGCATGCCAGGGCACATCTGTGTCGCCTGATAGCACTTTTGGCGACCTCACTGACCTTTTTGCTGAGCCTAGGTCTGCTGGCGTTGCCTGCGGCGGAAAACGGCTGGATTCTGTTCGAGGACTACCGCTGGATCGAACATTTCGGCATCCGCTATACTCTGGGGCTCGACGGCATCTCGATGCTGCTGGTACTTCTGACCACGTTCCTGCTCCTGCTCTCCGTATTGATCTCCTGGCTGGAGATCGAGCGGCACCGCCCACTTTATTACGCCCTGCTGCTGGTGATGGAAAGCGGCATCATCGGGGTTTTTCTGGCGCTCGATCTCGTTCTTTTCTATCTCTTCTGGGAGATCATGCTGATCCCCATGTTCTTTCTCATCGGGGTCTGGGGGCATGAACGCCGAATTTATGCAGCCGTCAAGTTCTTCCTCTTCACTCTGGCCGGCAGCCTGCTGATGCTTCTGGCCATCATCGGAGTCTATCTTCTCCACGGTGAGCAGACCGGTGACTTCACCTTCGCCCTTTCCGCGCTGCGATCCACAACCGTCCCAGGGGAGCTGGCGCCATGGCTTTTCGCTGCTTTTCTGCTGGCCTTCGCGGTCAAGGTTCCGCTCGTGCCGATACATACCTGGCTGCCCGACGCACACACGGAGGCTCCCACGGCGGGATCGGTCATTCTGGCCGGTCTTTTGCTCAAAACCGGTGTTTACGGCCTGCTGCGCATCGGCTTTCCCCTTTTTCCCGAAATCGCCCGTGCAGCGCTGCCGATTCTCGGGTGGATGGCTTTGCTCGGTATCTTCTACGGCGCCTGGATCGCCTACGTACAGTCGGACGTCAAGCGTCTGATCGCTTACTCGTCAGTGGCCCACCTGGGTTTCGTCATGCTCGGGCTGGCCGTCTGGGATGTCACTGCTGTCGAGGGAAGCATTCTGCAGATGGTCAACCACGGCATTACAACCGGTGCCCTGTTTGCCATGATCGGAATGATCTACACCCGCACCCACACCCGGGAGCTCCACGAATTGGGGGGCTTGTGGGCGCAGGCGCCGAAACTGTCCGCCTTTTTCCTGTTTTTCTCTCTGGCGTCCCTGGGACTGCCGGGACTGAACAATTTCGCCGGGGAGATTCTGATCCTGCTGGGGACCTTCCGCGTCTCGCCGCTCTGGGGCTCGCTCGGTTTTGCAGGGGTGGTGCTGGCAGCCGCCTATATGCTGCGCGCCGTCCAGGGAGTGCTATGGGGCCGTCCGCCGGACCGTGAGCCCTGTTCCGATCTGACAGTGCGCGAGTGGCTGATCCTCACGCCCCTGGCGCTGATGGTCCTGTGGCTCGGCCTCTACCCGGCTCCTTTCCTGGAGCCGCTGCACGAACCGGTTCGTCTGTTGCTCGAGCAGACTGATCTGGTTGCAAGATCCGGAGGTCTGCCATGAGTCCTGCGGAACTGTTCGCCCTGTTGCCGATTATTATTCTCGCTCTCGGCTCCACCGCCATCCTCATGCTCGGCATCTGGTGGCCGAATCGACATGGCCTCTTTTTATCGGGGGTGGTGATCGCCCTCGCAGCGGCGGCAGCCGCGATTTTCCTCACTCCCTCGGTCAGCGAAGTTGCGGGCATGGTGGGGACGGGTCCCTACGGCCGCTTTTTTACCGCGCTGTGGTCTCTGGTCGGAGCCATGACTCTGGTCGTGTCGGTGCGCTATTCCGAAGAGCAGGAGTTCTCCGCAGGGGAATATATATCCCTCATCCTCTTCGCCGCCTGCGGCATGGCCTTTCTCTCTGCGGCGACCTCTCTGGTTGGACTGTTCCTCGGCCTGGAGGCATTCACTCTGGTTCTCTACATCCTCATCGCTTTTCACAAGAACAGCGCCGAGGGTGCCGAAGCCGGGTTGAAATACCTGGTCCTCGGTGCCGTCGCCACGGGGTTTCTCGCCTTCGGGATCGCCCTGATCTACGCATCGAGCGGGACCTTTCACCTGCCGGAGGCGATGGCCGGAATTGTCGATGGCGGCCACCTGCGGCCGCTGGGATTGCTCGGCTGGACCATGCTGCTGGCGGCTCTCGGTTTCAAAATCTCCCTGGTTCCCTTTCATCTGTGGACCCCCGATGTCTATCAGGGCGCGCCAGCCCCGGTGGCCGGGCTCCTTTCGACCGGCTCCAAGGGGGCCGTTTTCGCCGTCCTCGTCACCCTTCTCTCCGGATGGAGTGGCGGCCGGAGCGATCTTGTTCCTCTGTTGTGGGTTCTTGCCGCTCTTTCCATGGTCATAGGCACCCTGTGCGCCCTGCGCCAGGAGAACATCAAACGGATGCTCGCCTACTCCTCAATCGTCCACATGGGATATATCGCCATCGCCCTGATAGCCGGAGGACGAACCGGGAACGGCGCCGTCCTGTTTTACGTTCTTGTCTACAGCCTGGCCAATCTCGGCGCTTTCGGGGTCATCACCGCCCTGAGCGGCCCCGCCGGGGAACCGCAGGACCATGACGCCTATCGCGGCGCAGGATATCGCCACCCGCTCAAGGGTGCGGCCCTGAGTCTTTTCCTGCTCTCCCTGGCGGGCATCCCCCCGACCGCCGGATTTATCGGCAAGTTCGCCATCTTCCACTCCGCTATTCGCAGTGGTTATACCGGGCTTGCCCTTATCGGCGTGCTCACCTCCCTGATCTCCCTGTACTATTATCTGCGGCCCGTCGTCGTGATGTATATGGGGGATCAGCCGGCCGTGTCCCTTCCGGCGAGCAGCCGCCTGGAGAAAGCCTATGTGGTCCTGTGCCTCGGCGCTGTGCTCCTCTTAGGCCTTTATCCCGGTCCGCTGTGGGATCTGATCACAGTTGTTCTGCCCTCCCCTTAAGCTGATTCGTATGATAGACTTTGCCTGAATTCCACTTTTGCAAAGGAGGCCTGCTATGGATCCGCGGATCGAAAAATTCCTGGAATCTCCAGCCTTTGGCGTCGCAGGCGCATCGACCGACCGGAACAAGTACGGCAACAAGGTTTTGCGCTGCTATCTGCAAAATGACCGGAAAGTCGTTCCCGTTAACCCGAAAGCCGACGAAATCGAAGGGATAACCTGTGTCGACAGCGTCAAGTCCCTGCCGGCAGAGGTCAAAAGCCTCTCGATCGTGACGCCGCCGCAGATTACCGAAAAGGTGGTGGAAGAGGCCGTCGAAAAAGGGATGGAAAACGTCTGGATGCAGCCGGGTTCTCAGAGCGATGAAGCAGTCCGGCTGTGCCGCGACAACGACATCAACGTCATAGCCGACGGCAGCTGCATCCTGGTCGTTCTCGGCTACGAGGATCACTGAGGCCGATTGCGATTTGACCTCGAAAGAGAGTTTCCCGGAGAGATGTCCGGCGGTCGGAGAAGCAGTTGACGTGTGGAGGCGGTCAGTGTGCTGCTGGATGAATTATTCCCCGTTCTGGCGAGGGCGCGGGCAAGGGCGATAAAGCTGTGTTCGAAAAGGGCGCTCTGGAAGAGGTTGCTGAGGATGGTGGGGTTTTCCCCGAAGGCCTGGAGGGATATCGCCTCCCGGCAGGCCTGCGGATCTGTCGAGGTGATGCTTCGGCACATCAGGGGACGCACCGGATGGATGCTGCAGCTCTTTGTTTCATCGAGAAAAGCGCACGGCGCGTAGAGTAAAGGCCTGTCATCATCGTCAAGCCCGACAATGCGGCAGTAAAGGTCCTCGAGGCGCCGGGCCACACCGGTCAGATCTTCCGAACTCAGACGCCGCCGAAGATCCGCAACGATCGACTCCGCCTCGGGGGGAAGGACCGCCACATTGACCACGCAGCAGTGACCGCAAGCCGGGCCGCAGGCGATTTCAGAAAGACAGGCGCCCTGCTCTAAGGTCAGAGCCCCTTCGGCCCTTTCCCGAACCAGCTGCAATGCACTGATCCGTTCTTCGGAAGAAGACCCGCCGGAGAGGATTTCGGCTGCATCCATTTCGAGCTGCCGGGTGAACGCACCGAAATCAAATTCCGCATAGCCCATGTTGTCCCCCTTTTGTCTGTACCAATATAGCGCAATTCGGGGGAATGGCCAGCACCAACCAGCAACGGCCGACATTACAGTCGGCCGTTGCTGATTCTTTATGCGGTTGATAAGCGTCTAAAACAGGTCGTGATACAGCTCGAGGGTTTGGGCGATCGTCTTGTCGATACGGAAGTTTTGGGCGATACGCTGCCGCCCCCGTTCCCCCATCGATCCAGAGCCGGTCGGATCTTTCCACAGGGAGATAATCGCCTCGGCAAGAGCCCTGCTGTCGCCGGGTGGCACAATCAGGCCGCTTTCACCGTTGATCACCAGTTCGGGACTGCCTCCGGAGTCGGTCACAATCACCGGGGTGCCTTGTGCCATCGATTCGATGATCACCTTGGGCAGTCCCTCGCGCTTGAGCGCCGGCAGAACCGAAGTATCGCAGGCGGCCATTAACGACGGAGCGTCGGTGCGAAAACCTGTCCGGTGAAAACGCTCCCTCCACGGACTTTGCTCTATCTGGTCGCGCAAGGTCTCGCTGTTCATGTTGCCCACCAGAAGAAAATGGACAGGCGCATCTTCAGGAAGGTAGCGGGCCGCATCGATGAGAACATGCAGCCCCTTGCGCGGTCTGTCATTGGCAACGCAGCCGACGACAAATGCGTTATCCGGAACACCGAAATCGGAGAGATCGGCTGCCGGCTGGCGGTACCAAGACAGGTCGTGTCCTTTGTAGATTGTCACGAACTTTTTCTCGGGCAGGTGCATGCCGAGCAGGCTCATCTCCAGAAAATGCCGCCGGATCGCTTCGCAGACGCACACGACCCGATCCACCTTGGGATGCAGGTAGGTCATCCACGAAGCGGGGTCGAAAAAACTGACGTTGCCGACGATTCCGCGGTAGCAGACGATTTTCACAGGCAGTCCGTAGGAAGCGAATATACCGTTCGATGCGGCCTTGTTGTTGAACAGGTGCAGAATGTCGTACCCGTTTTTTTTCAGACGTTCCCGGACCAGGCGGATCTTCTCCCAGTCAAACCGCCCCTTGAAAACGAAAGGCATGATCGGAACCCCCGCTTCCTCAATGCGACGGTAGTGGGGGGCGTCGGGCGGGCACATGACCTCGACCTTCACTCCGGCCTTGTGAAGGCCGATGAACATTTCAGCCTCAGGGCGGTCGCTGTGGGACGTGATGCAGAGAACGCGCAGGCTCATGGTTGACCTTTCTGTTGCAGGATGCGGCCTGTATTTCCGCGACACCTTATCCCTGCATTCGACGCCCTGTCAAGACGACTGCATCACTCGCGAACGAAGGTGTCCATATCGGTCTCATGAACCATGCCCATCAGCCGGGCATATTCCGATTCGATCAGGACGTAATGGTTGTGCGTCGACTTGGCATTGCTTTCGTAGACCTGCTTGACAGCCGGGTCTTCGATGTCGTCCACCAGCTGGCGCAGCTGTTCTTCAAGTTCTTTCTCCTTCTCCATGGCAATTTCCAGAGTCTGCCTGACATCCGATTCAGTCAGAACCTTTCGTTCTTTCTCCGTCAGCCAGTCGTTTTCGCCGCCATGGCTCTCCTCCATCAACTGATCGAAGGGGGGAAGATCGTCACCGGGATAGATGTCGTAGAAGCTGCGGGCATGATCGCGCTCTTCCCGGGCGAGAAGCTCGAAAACCTTTCGCGATTCCTCATCCCCCATGTGCCGGGCACCAAGCAGGTAAAAATCCCTGGCGTACTTTTCGGTGAGGATGGACCGTCGTACAGCTTCCTTAACATCGACATTTTCGAACATGGTGAACTCCTTTTTTGTATGATTTTTTTATTCTTTTGCCGGCGGCCAGGTGAGTGTGCCGGCACAGTTTCTTGTTTCATGAGGTCTGATATACTGGTCAGTGAACTCTCGTCCGAAGGGAGACCCAATGCAGCAACCGCGATTCCCCCTGACAGTTTTCTACGATGGCAGTTGCCGCGTCTGCGATGCCGAGATGGACCGCTATCGGAAAAAAGCTCCGCCGGAACGGATCTGTTTCGTCGATATCTCCGACCCCGGTTTCGATCCTGGCGCCTACGGCAAAAGTCTCGACGATTTCATGCAGCAGCTGCACGTTCTGGATGCAGATGGACGTTTTTACCTCGCAGTCGACGGCTTCCGGGCTATCTGGCAGGCGATGCCGGGTCCGTCCCTTTTCAGTCTGCTCGGTCGCCTGGTTCAGTTGCCGGGGGTCTATTCCCTGGCTCACCTCGGTTACCGCCTCTTTGCAAAAGGGCGGAAGTACCTGCCGAAAAAAAACAGGACATGCGATGACGGCAGCTGTCCCCTCAATCATCGCAAATAAAAAGAGAGAAGAGTCCCTTCCGCAAGGCGGAATGTCCATCAGGCTCCTTCGTTTGCCGGTGCCGTAAAGGTTCGGGTTCCCAGTTCGTCGTCGAGCATGAGAAGTCCGCGACCATCGTCTCCAATACGCTCGAGCTTGCGCAGGATGAGGGAGAAGCTCGATTCCTCCTCGAGCTGCTCGGTCACGAACCACTGCAGCATGATCTGTGCGGCATGGTTGCCGTCTTCCTTTGCCAGATCCATCAGCTTGTTGATGCTGTCCGTCACGAATTTTTCATGCTCCAGGCCGTACTTGAAAGCATCGAGAGGCGAAGCGAATTCGTTCTTCGGCCCGTCGATCGGCAACAGGTTGGTGCGACCATCCGCCTCGCAGAGAAAACGGAAGAACCCCTCACCGTGAGTCATTTCCTCCAGGGCCTGGGCTCGCATCCAGGTCGCGAAACCGGGCAGATCTTCTGCTTCGAAATATCCCGCCATCGCCATGTAGAGATAGGCGGAGAAAAATTCGTTTTTCATCTGTTCGTTCATGGCGTCCTGCAACTTCTGGCTGATCATGGAGACCTCCTTTTTTGATCGAAAATTAAGACCTTTTCGGTCGACTATTATGGCCATCATAGCAGACAGGTCCGTATTGTCCAGCCCTGTCTCGCTTGAAGCGCGTTGCATTTGGCCTCCCCATCGGCTATGCTCGGCCATATCCTCATTCAGGCAGGAGGCCTTTGTGGTCATTAAAACCGCGGAATTCGTAAAAAGTGCCACCAAGCCCGATCAATATGTCCCGTCGGAGCTGCCCGAGGTGGCTTTCGTCGGCCGCAGCAATGTGGGAAAAAGTTCCCTGATCAACGTGCTGGTCAACCGCAAGGCGCTGGTGCGCACCTCATCAACCCCTGGCAGAACCCAGCTGATAAATTTCTTTGTCATCAACGAGTCCTTTTACATGGTCGACCTTCCCGGCTACGGCTTCGCCAGGGTTCCGCTGAGCGTCAAGCAAAAATGGGGCCCCATGATACGGACATATCTGGACCAGCGCCCCACGCTCAAGGCAGTGGTTTTTATACTCGATATCCGCCGCACTCCCCAGGAGGAAGATCTGCAGATGCTCGACTGGCTGGAGGAGTTCGGCGTTCCGACCATTCCGGTTATTACCAAGATCGACAAGGTGAAGCGGCGTGAACTCGACGGGGGGCTGAAGAGGATAGCCGAAGCCACCGGCCTGTCGCCTGATGCCTTCACACTCTTCTCCGCGACCAGCCGTGCGGGGAGGGATGAAGTCTGGGAACGCATCGAAGACGCTTTCGAAACGTCCGCGGAATAAAGGAAGAGCCATAACGAAAGGCCGCCCTGAGAGGCGGCCTTTCGTCGTTTTATCCGCAAAAAACCGGTTATGAGATCAGTTCGAACAGAAGCGTCTCTTCATTGTAGTTGAAGACTTCCCCGGTCTCAATAATGTAGTACAGGCCGTAAAGCTTGATCTGCCCCTTTTCATATTTTTCGCGGATGTAGGGGAACGTCAGCAGGTTGCGCATCTGTACGACGATGTTGATTTGCTCTGTCAGCCACTCGCGCTCCTCGGGAGAATCGCCCTTCATCTGTTTGGCAACCCGGTCCTTGACCTCTGCAGAAACCTCCAGCCAGCGGGCGACATGCGGAATATGTTCCAGTTCGGAAGGGTCCGCATGCAGTGCGGCACAGCCGCCGCAGTTGGAATGACCGCACACGACAATACTCTCGACACCGAGGACCTGCACCGCATATTCGATGGCGGACGTGGTGGATACATACTCTTCCGTTTTACGGTAGGGCGGAACAATGTTGGCGATATTGCGTACAGTGAAGAGTTCGCCCGGTTCACTGGCCGTGATCATGTTGGGAACAACGCGAGAATCGACGCAACCGATGAACAGAGTATGTGGTTTTTGACCACGGCCGAGTTTTTTGAAAAGATGCTTGTGGTCTTCGAAATCCTGTTGCCTGAACCGAACGATGCCTTTGAAGAGTTTTTCCATTGTCTACCCCTTTTGGTTTATTCACTTGAGGCCTGCAGAGATTGACACCGTATACTAGAAGGTTCCCCTGGCGGAGTAAATAAAAAAGCCGCATGAGCGGAGAGGCGCTGTGCTTCCCTGCCGGAGGAATTATTGACACTGCAGCGGTGCTCTGGTAGAAAGGGTGCAAAATCAAGCATCCAGGTGCCTGCCGATTCGGCGGGAGAATAGGGAAGAGGGTGAAAGACCCTCGCTGCCCCGCAACTGTGTGTGGTGACGAAATTCGGCGTTATGCCACTGTTCTTTTCAAAGGGACGGGAAGGCCCGATGAGTAGGAAGAGCCACGAGCCAGGAGACCTGCCTGTATGCCGCTTATCACGGACCTTTCGCGGGAGAGGTGCGGGGATTCGTCGTCATTCGCCCCCGACCTGCCTGCAGATCGGGGTTTTTTAATGGGAAGCTGGAAGACACAGGGACTGGTTCAGGTCTACACCGGAACAGGAAAGGGCAAGACCACGGCGGCCACCGGCCTGATTGTGCGGGCCCTGGGACAGGGGATGCGGGTCCTGCTGGTGCGCTTTCTCAAACCGGACAGCCCTCTCAGCGGCGAAATATCCTTCCTCGGGGAGCTCCGGAACCTGGAGATCCTGACTTCGGGGATCGGAGTTGTCCATGGCCGGCCCGATCCGGAAAAAGTGCGCAGCAGCGTGGTCGAGACATTTTCCGCAGCCAGGACCAGGATTTTTGAGGGCGACCATGACATGGTGGTGTTCGATGAG
>JAWOCM010000075.1:0-10481 GCA_046483795.1 Desulfuromonadales bacterium
GTCCTTGAGAAGGTCCTTATGGAAGTCGGCATGAGCAAAGGCGGCGCAATCTGCTGCGAGAAGCAGATCGGCGCCCTTGAGAAACGGAGCCGTCGGCGGAACCAGATGCATCTGGATCGGCCATTGGCGCAGCTGACTCTGACGGCTCGCGGCCTCGTTATTGCTGTTCTTCTCTGTCTGGCCGGCGCTCATGGGGCGGGCCGAGGGACATCCCATGCCGGGCGCCGGAGAGAAGCTGTGGACTTGCGCCGAGGGACAACCGCCGGCCCGAGGTGTCTTGTTTTCCTGAGCCGGTAGAGACTGCTCCGACAGATGCTCCTCGACCGCCTCTTCGTCGAACTCGTCGGCGGCGCGTTTTTCCACCTTGATGGCGTCCATCGGGCAGTGACCGAGACAGGCTCCGAGTCCGTCGCATAGGTTATCGGCGATCAGCTTCGCCTTGCCGTCGATAATCTTGATCGCCCCTTCGGCACAGGCCGGAACGCAATCGCCGCAGCCGTTGCATTTATCTTCATCAATCCTGACAATTTCCCTGATCATCTATTCTCTCCTTCTGTGAATCCGGAATATCTCCCGCGGGACAGTTCCGCATCAATCTGGGCCTGTTCACGACGACGGCGGACGGCACGGATCGGGCAGAACGAGGTCAGCACCATGAGGGCCCACCCGCATGCCAGCATCGCCACGATCAACTTTAAAATCATGAGATTCTCCTCTCACCCGGATACTGCGCGTTAAAAAAGGTAATGCCATAAAAGGTCGAGGCGGCCCCGCCGGATCAGGCGCTGGCCTGAAAAACGCATGATCTCCCTCACCTTTTCCCGATGTCCGGGCCTGAAACAATGAACATGGCAGTGTTTGCAGGTCGGCTTCGGGTCGAGCGGGCATTTGAGACGACGGGTGACGGCATAGGCCAGAAACTTGCTGCATTCGCTGCAGAAAGTGCGATGTTTCAGACCGAGATCAGGCAGAGCCGAGGATTCAGTGTCAAAAGGCCCTTTTTCTCCGTCATGATGCGCATGGCAGTAGACGCTGGTGAAAAGCGCAAGAACCTTCAGGTCCTTTACTTCCTTTCGCGTCAGTTCCTGGTGTCGATTTGTCGTCGTCCCCATATTCATGAGTGCATATTACCCTCATAACTGTCCGGAAGCTTTGACTCAAATCAAGTGGCGGGATAAAAAAGAAGGGAGGGATCAGGATTCTTTGTAGCTGTCGGCAAGGTCCTCGAGACGGTCCATATCCAGGAACCGGATCTCCTTGCCGTTAACGGCAATCAATCCCTCGTCGGAGAGCTTGCGTAAAGTCCTGGAAAGGGTTTCGCTCACGGTGCCGAGCCGGGAGGCCAGCTGGGTCTTGGAGATCGGCAGAGTGATCGTATCATCGCCCTTTTCATTGAGTTCGATCAGAAACAGGGCCAGCCGAGCCGGGACATCCTTGAAGGTCAGTTCTTCGATCTGGGTTGCGAACTGTCGCAGGAAGCGGGCGAGACCGCCGATCATGTTGATGGCGATCTGGGAATGGCGGTGGAGAAGGCCGAGGAACTCGTCGCGGGGGAAGAACAAGAGGGTCGATTTTTCCAGAGGCTCAGCAAAGGCGGGATAGAGACCGTCTCCGAAAATGGCCGCTTCGGCGAAAGAGGCGCAGGGATGAACGATGTGCAGAATGCGCTCCTTGCCGTCCGGGGAAAGCCGATAGATCTTGACTTTTCCGGTGGCCACCACGAAAAAACCCTCTGCTTCCTCTCCGAAGGAAAAGAGGAGTTCCCCCTTGTTGTACTGACGGGAACGACAGACCTCGACCAGTTTGTCGAGATCGTCATCGGTCACGCCGGCAAAAAGATGACACCTTTTTATGACAGGCCGTATATCCATGACCGGCGATCCTATCATAAAGAAAAACGACCGGACAGAAAAATCAGAACTGTCTCCCCCTTCTGTCAGCCGGTTCCACAGACCCCGCTCGATTTTTTCATTGCCCGGTCCCCTGGGCGTTGCTTGCCGTTTTGAGTTCGCCGGCGATCTGACGGCTTAATTCGGCCAGGGCGCGGCTCATGGCATCGGAGATCGCCGCATAACCGGAGTCGAGGACTGGTTTGGTGATCGAAGCGTGCCCCGATTCGAGCATGGAGCTCCTTTCACCGCCGAAGATCATCCACCCCGCGTTCAACACCACCGGTCCTTCGGAGGTTCCCTCGAAACGGGTGATATTGAGTTGCAGGCGATAGCTGGCAGCCTCTGTTTCGAGCCACGGCAGAACGAGGTAGGCGTCGCCGGTCATCAACTGCCCCATGTTCTCCACCAGAACCCGGGTCACTTCGTTGCGGAGAGAGCCGCCCCAGCGGTCGAATTCCGACCGGGTCAAGGTATTGGGCCCGCTTCTTGTGGTGATCGCGGGATTCTCCAGGTAGTCTGCCAGGGCCACCGGACCGATCGCGACCACCTGTCGCTTCTGTCCGTCGAGAGAATCTCCCGTTTCACCGGGCACGGCAAGCGAAGAGAGGGTGTAAAAGCGAGCCGGCGGCGAACTGCCGCAGCCTGTAAACTGAAAGGCGATGAAGAGAAGAAACACGATGGCTGCCGGGGAACGAAGTTGGGTTCTCATTTTTTCTCCAGATCGGGTTTTCCGCGCAAAAGAGCCTCCGGGTGCCGGTTCAGGTACTCAATCAGGGAACCGAGTGCGATGGAGGTTTCCTCCAGTTCCCTCAGAGCCTTGCGGAGTTGGTATTTCGACCGTTCGTCCGGTACAGCACTACGGAGAACGTCGAGTGTTGAATCGAATTTATCCAATGTTTTCCGGGTATTTGCCAGGGTCAGGTTGATGTTGTCCATCAACTCTGCCGGAGGGCCCTCCTCAAATGTCAATACTCTGTCGGCCTGCTCGAGGGTTGCGGTCGCCGTGTTGAGCGTTTCCCTGGCATCCGCCGAGAGCAGACCCACTTCGCGATCGATCTTCTCGATGAGCATTCTCGCATCGGCCGCTGCCAGGTTCAGGGTGCGGGGTGCATCCTGCATATCGGGAGAGTTTACCATCCGTTCCAATCCGCCAACAAGAGCATTGGTCCGCTCCACAAGCTGCTTGATCGGAAGTTCTTCAAGCGTCTCTGTCAGTTCCCCTGAAGTGGACTGGATGGTGGGGATCTGCGGATAATCGACGGCGTCGGAGACGAATCGGACAGGGGTCCCCGGGTGAAAATCGAAACCGATCATGCGCTGCCCGGTCACCATGCTCTGGTACTGAAGCTGTGCCCGCAGGCCCCGTTCGATCAGATCCTGGAGATATTCGGACCCTTCCGACTCTTTATCCGACATCTGAAACTTGTTCATGTTGATTTGTGCAACCACCGGAATCCGGACTGTCATGTCCTCAATGTCTTCCTTGAGGGAGATGTCCTTAACGGAACCGATTTTAACCCCTCTGAATACCACGGGTGCACCGACAGACAGCCCCTTGACCGAAGTCTCGAAATACATGACATATTTCTTCTGGGGGACAAAGAGCTTTCCTGTGCCGAAAAGTGCCACACCGGCCACCGCCAATGCGAGGGCAGCAAGAACAAAGGCACCGATCAACGCTTTGTTGGCCTTGACACTCATCAGCTCGGTCCTCCTTGTGGCGTATGGTCATTGGTAGCGGGGTTGGATTCCCCCCGGGTGAGGAAACTCTGAACCCTGGGATCATCCGACTCCGCAAGAAGTCGCCCGGGATCCCCGGCCGCGATCATGGTCCTGCTTTTGGCATCGAGAAACACGGAATTGCTCCCTATAGCGAAGATGCTCGCCAGTTCGTGGGTCACGACAACCAGAGTTGCTCCCAGGCTGTCTCGCAGTTCGAGGATCAGGTCGTCAAGCATCCTGGAGTTGAGGGGGTCGAGCCCTCCCGACGGTTCGTCGAAAAAGAGAATTTCCGGATCGAGGGCCATGGCCCGGGCCAGGCCGGCGCGCTTCTTCATGCCGCCACTGATTTCATTCGGATAGTAATTCCCGAAACCGACCAATCCGACAAGGGCCAGCTTGAAGGTCACAAGATCAGCGATCTCGTTTCGGGTCAGTTCCGTGTACTCCTCAAGCGGAAGCGCCACATTCTCTGCCAGAGTCATCGAACTCCACAGAGCGCCGCCCTGGTAGAGGACGCCGAAACGACGCATGAGTTGCTGTCGCTGGGGGGGCGGCAGATTCCAGAAATCGACCCCGTCATAGTAAACTTCGCCCTCGGCGGGTCGATTCAGGCCGATCATATGTCTCATCAGGGTACTCTTGCCACAGCCGCTTGTACCGATGATGATGAAAACGTCCCCCCGGTTGATAGTAAAACTTAGATCCTTTTGGATGATTCGATCGTTGAAGGCCATGGTCAGATTTTTCACCTCGATGGCCGGATGCGTTCTGCCGGAATCCTTTTCCATGCTTTAAATCCCCAGGATGTTGCAAAGCACCGTGATGATTGCGGTGGCGACAATGATATTGACGATGGCGGTTGTCACAGCCGAAGTTGTGGCCTCCCCTACGGCTGCGGCGCTGCGGCCGCACTGCAGACCGCGCAGACATCCCTCCATGGCCACCAGAACCCCGAATACGACGCTGTGGAACAAGCCGATCCAGAAATCATTGAGTTCAACCGCGTTTCGGGTCATGATAAGGTACTCCATCGCATTCAAGTCGAGCAGAAATACACCGACAAAAAGCCCGCCGAGAATTCCCATCATGTCAGCGAAAATGCAGAGCAGAGGCATCATCAGAGTGAGGGCCAGGATGCGGGGAAGAACGAGAAATTCTACCGGATCGATGCCGAGGGTGGATAGAGCGTCGATTTCATCGTTCACCTGCATGCTGCCAAGATGGGCCGAGAAGGCGGCGCCGGTGCGTCCCGACATGATAATGCCGGTCATGATGGCTCCCATGACGCGGACAATGACGATGCCCACGAGACTGGCCACATAGATCTCCCCGTCGAACATAGCGAGTGGGGTGGCCCCTACAAAGGCGAAGATCACTCCAACCAGAAGGCTGATGAGCGATACGATCGGCAGGGCCTGGACGCCGCATTGCTGCATGAGCACCAGCAGTTGGGACGGCCGGAAGCAGGCCCTGCAGGTCAGCAGGCGGCTGAAGGCGACTGTGACCTCACCCAGGAATTCCACCCGATCGACGACCGCTTTCCATCCTCTGTAGGAGCGGTCGGCAACCCGCTCCAGAAATGGCCGCCTGCTTTCCCCGCCGTACGACATGTCCCGCCGACCGACCGAAGCGCTCATCTCCAGAAGACGCTTTAGACCGGAAGGGAGATTCTCCGGGTCGAAGGTGGCGTCCCGTTCCTCACAGAGCGCTCTGAGTTTCATCAGAAAAGCCGGCAGTCCGCTGTCCCAGTCGCCCAGGCGAGTCGTTTCGAAGGTCATTCTGGATACCGGGGAAACCGCTACTTCCGCATCCACATCCTGAAGTGAGAGAGGCAGCTCCCCCGCTCGCCAATCACCCTGGAGCCGGACACAAAGGGTTCCGTCTTCAGAACGGTCGAAGAGATCATCATCTTTGGCCGGCGTAGCCTGTGGCGGCATGATCGATTCCGTAGATATCCAGTGGTCAACGAGAGGGCGACAATTTGCCCGGTTCATCGATAAAAAAGTTGTGTTTCTTCATAAGATCATAAAGTGTGGGCCGACTGACGCCCAGGGCTTCAGAAGCTTTGGCGATGTTCCCTTCAGATGCATCCAATGCCTCTGCAATAATTTTTTTTTCCACCAGGCCGCGTGCCTCCTTGAGTTTCATGCCGCTGAAGTCGAAGCCGGGCTGAGGCTCGGGAACTGTTTCGTCGTCCTTCGGTTCTGCCTCTGAGGCAAATCCGAGATCCCGGGGCTCGATCGAGTGGCTTTCCGCCATGACGACAGCTCTTTTGACCCGATTCTCCAGTTCGCGGACGTTGCCAGGCCAATCGTAAGCATTCAGGGCCCGCAGAGAGGCAACACTGAAACATCTGACACGCTGTTTGTACTCATACGCGAATCGACGCAGAAACAGATTGGCCAGCAGGACGATATCCTCCCCCCTCTCCCGTAAAGGCGGCAGTTTTGCGGACACCACACTGATCCTGTAATAGAGGTCCTCCCTGAATTTGCCCTGCCGGGTAGCGTCTTCAATGTCGATATTGGTTGCCGCAACGATCCGTGCATCCACTTCGATATCCTCCCGGCCACCGACCCGCTGGATGACTTTTTCCTGGAGAAAACGCAGCAATTTCACCTGGAGCAAAAGAGGCATGTCGCCGATTTCGTCGAGGAACAAAGTTCCTCCCCGGGCGTACTCGACCTTTCCCTGCACCCTTCCCTGGGCGCCTGTAAAGGATCCCTTTTCATGGCCGAACAATTCGGCTTCGAGCAGGTTTTCAGGAATGGCCCCGCAGTTGATCGGGATGAAGGGCCCATTCTTTCTGGGACTGTTTTCGTGGATCGCTCGTGCGACTAGTTCTTTCCCTGTGCCGCTCTCGCCGAGGATCATGACAGGGACGTCGATCGAACTGACCTTGCGGATAATCGAAAAGATCTCCTCCATCTGCGAACACTGGCTGAATATCCCTTTCATGGATGCGGACCCTTCATCGGCCCGGCTCGACTGCAGGCGATAATTCTCATCTTCCAGGTTCGACAGATGAAAGGCCCTCTCCAGAATAACCTTCAGTTTGTCGAGTTCGATCGGCTTCTGGCAAAAATCGTATGCACCCAGACTGATCGCCTTGAGGGCGTTGTCGTGATCGTCATTTCCTGACACGACAATCACCTTCGTATTTTTCCCCTGCACGAGAATCTCCTCGAGCACGCGAAGACCTTCATCTGCGCTATCGGGATCGGGGGGCAAACCGAGGTCGAGACTGACGACTTTAGGCTCATGCTTGTTGAAGAGCTCGAGAGCACTCTGGGCGTCTTCGGCGAGTAATACCTTGTATTCCTTGTTGAGGCCCCATTTGAGTTGTCTCCGGATTCCGCTGTCGTCGTCAACAACTAGAATGGATTCCATATCTTACCTCTCTGCAACGGATGTAAAACTTCAACTGCTCCCAAACTGTTCTTCCGGTTTTCCAACGGACACTGATCTCCCCGCAGATTCAATCATCGGCGAAAGGGAGGCGGACTTTGAAAGAAGTCCCCTCACCCGCCTTGCTGGTCACTTCGATATTCCCGCCATGTGCTTCGATGATCTGACGGCACTGGTACAGACCAATTCCGAAGCCTTTTGATTTGGTGGACTGGAATGGCCTGAAAAGACGATTGCGGATAAACTCATCCGACATGCCGCATCCCTGATCCAAAACTTCAAAATAAACAGTGTCATCCATTCCGACGTCTATTCTGAACGAATCTTCGGGCCCTCCGGCCTCATAGGCGTTCAACACGAGGTTGTGTACGACTTTTTCGATCTCTTCGGCGTCGATGGAGGCGAAAATCTGCTCGCCGCGGACCACTTCCGGTTGTGCCCCGGTCGCCTTCGCCCCTCTGCGGACGACTTCAGTCAAATCGCACGTCGAAAGATTCAACATTTTTTTCTCTTTCATAGTCTTCAATCGTGCAATCAGTCCGTTGATCTTGCCGATTGTTTCATCCAGGGTCTCGACCATGTCATCCTGGAATTCGGGGTTGTCGATATGCTCCCGGGCATTGTCTACCATCAACGACAGGTTGGAGACGTGGTTCTTGAGATCATGAACAACGAAGGTTGATACTTTCCCGAGCGCTGCCATTTCCTGAATCGAGCAGATTTCCGCCGAAAGTTTTGCGCTGAGCAGAACAGACGTCGCCTGTCTGGAGAGCATCCTCATAAGGTCGAAGTCTTCAAAGTTGAGAACTTCATCGGGATTCAGAGGCTCGGTCAGCAGGATGAAACCTTCCAGGTTCTGCTCGTATTGCAGGGGGATGCAGAGTGTGACCCCGAAAGTTTCAAACTGGTGCCTGACCTTGTCCAGTTCCGAGGGTGAGTGATCATCGACATTGAAGATCCAGTCCGTTCTGTCGAAAAAATCAACCAGTGCATGGTTTTTCGGGAAACTGTCCTGGGGAAAATCGAGATCACGGCTGTATTTCTGCAGGTAAGCGCCCGTTTCGGTGTCAAAAAGGTAAAAAGCGGCCCCCTTGCGACCGAAGGTTTCACAATAAAACTCCAGGATTGCGGCTTGCAGCTTTTCCATATCGTCAGCGGAGGAAAGCTTTTGGGTAAACATGAGCCACTGATTGCGATAATCGTATTTCTGGCGATAGAAATGTTTGTGCAGAAAGACGTTGAGCTTGCGGCGGTTTTTTTCGGAAAGCAGCATCAGGGCAAGCGCAAGGCCGCCGAGGCCGGCAATCCCGATGAACACCAAACGGTGCTCTTCCTGCAGACCAAAATAGCGCAGGCCTTGCTCCGCTCCTCCGAGCAGCAGGATATAGCACCCGACAGCCAGAACGACGAAGGATCGCGAGGCCATATCACGGGACACCACGAGGGGCCTCGCAGATATTCTTTTGAAACGGGAATAGCCGCACAGTCCGACCCCTGTCAACAGGGCCAGGGAGCGGATCGGCATCAGGCTCATATCAATCGTCCGATGAAGGAACGCGGGGCTGTAAAAGACAAGCATACCGAGCAGAACGATACCGACACCAACGATCTCGTGCAGGACGCGGCCGCGTTCCAGACCGGAAAAGGCCATCAGGGTCCTTTCCAATTGGTAAAGTGCCACAATAGAAAAGAAGAGCAGGCCGAGATAAAAGTAATAGGCGTTGCGGCTGAGAAACAAAACCTGTTCCTCGCCGAAATCAGGAGAGTAGAAAAAAATACTGCTCGAAGACAGCACAGCGAACAGAGGCAGGATCAGGCTGACGGCCAGAAGAACCGTCGAAGTACGGGACAGGTTGCGGAAGGGTTGTTTTCTTGCGAAGGTCAGGGCGTACAACAGCCAGACCAATGCCGAAACGGATTCGGCCGCAATGACCACGCTCTTCATTTGAAGCCACATATCGGGGTTTTCCAGGGCCAGACGATCCGCACCCTCGATGATCGCCATCAGCAGAAGGCCCAGCGCCAGAAAACCGCTGCTCAGGGAGCGATAGTGTTTCAGCAGCAGGGACACAACGGCCAGCCCGACGGCAGCAATAATGGCGGCTATGGAAAGCAGGGTTGTCGACATAAACCTCGTTGGCTCCCGATTGCGAACTTTCTACAAAGGCAGCACCGATGTAATGTGCGGATAAATACTGCTCGCAAAACGCTTCCCGACCCGTTCGGCCTTGGACTGATCTTCCGTGAATGGCACTGATATCCGGATAAAGGCTGAATCTCTGCGATTGTAGAGGATCGAGTTGGTGACTTCCGCCAATTTGAGGGAATATTCGTTGGTCAGCACACGCCCCTTGACCTGAAAGTAGTAGAGGAACATCTCTTTCTGGTCGTCATTCTGATAGACTGCCTGAACTACGGGGATTTCACCGTTCTCAACCGGGATACTGCGTTTTGTTTCAGAGAGTTCGAACCAGCCGCTGCCGGGCAGGCAATGCTTGGGGGAATGGATTGCTCCGCTCTCAGGACCGCCGGCATGATAGCCCAGATAAAGGGTCACCATGTTGCCCTCGGAATCCCGATAAATGCGGTAAAGATAATCGGTAGGGCGCAGGACTGCGAGCATCTGGGCATTGAAATAGGTCTGGTTCTCCATGGTCCATTCGCCGAATTGGCTGGGAATATCTTCGAGGGGCTTGTTCACCGGGACTGCAACAGTTTCGTGGGTGTAAATGAACAGGGCCGTCAAACCGAGCAACAGGTAAACGATGATATGTCTGAATGATGTTTTTTTCATCGCCCCACCTTTCTGAGAAGAGCACTCTCTCCGAACAGCAGAACCATCGCGACGGCAAAAACAGCCAGTCCGGCAAATTCATGAAAAAATCCCTCAGCGGCGGCCCTTCCGTAAAAGCTGGCCAGAACGCCGGTGACGATGACCCTGAACATGTTGGTCACGATCGCCACCGGAACCGCAGACACAATGAGTATGGTTCTTTTGACTGCGGATTTCTGGGTAATAAACGCCAGCGCTACAGACAGAGTAAGAAGCGACATCAGTGAACGCAGACCGCTGCATGCATCGGCAACCTCGAGAACGGTCTGCGGAAAGGTGATTATATTGCCCTCGCGCACCACCGGGAGGCTGAACATCTTCATTGCGCCAACCGATGCCTGGGTGACCAGCAGTTTCAAGGGAAAGGCGATGGCATCGTAGACGATGTAAGGCAGGGGCACCATGAAAATGAGAAAGGCAATCGGCAGGGCCGCCAGTCGCAGCACACCCCAACCGAACCAGAACAGAACGATGCCGGCGATCAGAACCACCAGGGACACCCTCATGGTGAAGTATTCGGTGCCGATATATCCCAGCACCAGCATCAGCAGGCTGAGCACGATCACGGCGAGGCCTGCATTGCTGGGGCGCACAGGGGTCGATTTCAGTTCATCCCAGACCTCGTA
>JAWOCM010000093.1:0-7582 GCA_046483795.1 Desulfuromonadales bacterium
GTGGGTTCGATCGGCAGTGCTGCCGGGGAAAACCGCTTTTTCTCATCTGCAACGCGGACGGGCCTGATCTTTTGCGGCCCGTCCTGGGAGGCGGCGGATCGGGCGGCGAAGATTCCAACGCTTCTGGGGTTTTGTGGGTTTTCAGGTTTTCACAACCCTGCAGGGACGGGCCTGCAGCAGCCATACCACGAACGTTCGCATCGTGCAGGCGAATACAACGAAGACGAATCGAAGACGCGGCTGTTGTCCGATGCAGTAAAGGATCTCAGCGGTAGCGGCAGTCGCGACCCCCATGACCAGCGCAGCGAAGTCCTTTCTTTGGTGATCCCAAACGCAGAAACCGGCTCGGGGGAGGCATCCCGAGCCGGTTTCTTTTGGAGCGAAGAAGGAAAAAAAATGAAGAAGATGAAAGGTATCTCCGGCCCGCCTGCCACAACAGGCCTTTGATGGTTTTAAGTCTACACCCGCCGATTCATCATTTCCACGTGTGAACGCGAAAAATTTGGATGGCATTCTGGCACATGGAAACTGTGCATTTGAGCAGGCAGGGGACGGCCACCTGGCGGGACGCCACCCCTCACCTGATCCAGGACAACCACCTTCGCCGCCTGGCCTTGGCGATCGCGTGGCGCAGTTCGTCGATCCGCCCGGCAACCTCTTCCTCTCCCCGATCGATAGCCCGATCGGCGGTGGAGAAGTCCGCCCAATGCGGCACGCCGTTCTGCGGAGAAAGAGCGAAGTCACCCGCTCCAAGCTGCTCGGCGGCCAGAGCGCGACGCACCAGGGTGTCGGCTCGGGAGATAACGTCAAGAGCGTTGCGCGGGGGGTCGAGGTCCGGCGGAGAGAGGCCGGCGTCGACGGCGACAACGAAGTCGGCACCGAGCTGCCGGGCGGCGCGCACCGGAACGGCTTCGACCCATCCGCCGTCGATCAGCAGCATTCCATTGTGTTCCACCGGGTTGAGGACCCCCGGCATGGCGCAGGAGGCAGCGATGGCCCGGCGCAGGGGGCCCCGGTCGAGGAGAACCCTCTCGCCGCTGTACAGGTCGAGGGCGACGGCGGCAAAAGGGATGCGGGTTTCTTCGATCGCCATGTCGTCGACCATGCAGGCGTAATTGCTCATGGCGGTCTCGTCGCTGACCATAGCGGTCCGGGTCACCATCATGGCGTTGAACACCCCGCGGCGGGCCATGCGCCCCAGTTCGAAGAGCAGTCCCTCGCCCTCGGCGTCGAGTTCCTTGAAGAAATCGAACCCCGAGTGGGCGAACTCCTCGCTCTGGAGATAGGTCGCGATCCTGTTCTTGAGTTCCTGCTCATCACCCCGGCCGGCATACATGGCGCCGATGATCGCCCCCATGCTGGTCCCGGTGACGATGTCGATGGGAATGCCGCGACTTTTCAGACCTGCAATGATGCCGATGTGGGAAAAGGCCCGGGCCGCGCCGCCGCCGAGGGCCAGGCCTATCTTGAATGGTCTCTGCATGGGCATGTTGATAATAGGGGGACACTCCTGGAAGTCATTTTTATCTTGCCTCGATCCCGCGCCCTGCTGAAGGTTCCGGGCCGGTCGGCCCGAGCGGAATACATATGAAGCATTATAGAGGATCAGGCCCCAACTATCGACAGGAATCGAATCATGGGTGCCGGGACCGACTGGAAAACATGCAGAAGAAAAATTGAGCGCTTGCCCCGACGAAAATGCCTTTTTTTCTGCCAGCCTGGAACGGGAATCGTGTCCGGATTCCCCTGGTCGCCGGCGGGGCAGAACGCTCATTTTATCAGAAATCGGCTAGTGGACCGTTCCCTTGATCACATCCCTGACCTTGGTGCGAAATTCGTCCGAAGGGGTCACCACCACCTTGCGTTCGCCAAGGGCGGTCGTGAACCTTTCGTTCTGTTGATTGGCCTCGTAGACCTTCCGCAGCTGGCCGGCCAGATCCTGGGCCTGCTGGGTGGTGATTTTGCCCTGGTCGACAAGGGTCTTGAGGTTGTTGATCTCTCCCTCCTCGATCCAGGCCACTCCGAATTTCTTCGGTGGCTTGCCGATGAAGACGAAGGCGCGCTCGTCGCCGGGAACGATCTCGAGGGGCTGTTTTCCGGTCTGCTCCGACAGCTCCTCCAGTTGACCCCGGAACTGCTCCAGGCGTGCGGTGGCCGGACTGGACGGATCGAGTTCCGGGTACTCCTGCTTACCCATCATTTTGTCCAGAAATCCCATACATTTTCTCCTTTTCCGGCTGGTAAAAAAGGCATATCCTTTAAATCTAAAGGAGATTCCGATAATTTCAAGACGCACTTCCCAGTGAACAGGCTCGTCCAAGAGCCGCGTCAATCTGATCACGATTCGAGAGGAGAAAAAGTATGAATTATGAAAACCTGCTGCTGGTCACAACCGACGGCGTCGCCACCCTGACCATCAACCGGCCCAAAGCACTCAATGCCCTGAATTCCGAGACGCTCCATGAGCTGGATCGGGCCTTTGCTGAGCTCGAGAGCGACTCTGAGATCCGGGCTGTCATCCTTACCGGAGCGGGTGAGAAGGCCTTCGTAGCCGGCGGGGACATCTCCGCCATGCAGAGTTGCGATCCGGTGGCCGCACGGGAGATGGCCCTTCTGGCGCAGAGCGTGTTCGACAGGATCGAACGCAGTCCCAAGCCGGTCATTGCGGCGATCAACGGCTTCGCGCTGGGCGGGGGCTGCGAACTGGCCCTTTGCTGCGATCTGCGCATCGCCGGGGAATCGGCGAAGCTGGCCCAACCGGAAATCAACCTGGGGATTATTCCCGGCTGGGCGGGGACCCAGCGGCTGCCCCGGCTGATCGGCAAGGGCCGGGCGCTGGAACTTCTGCTCACCGGCGACATGATCACGGCCAAAGAGGCAGAACGGATCGGTCTGGTCAACCATGTGACCACCGACGGGGAACTTTTGCAGGAGGCCCTGCAGCTGGCGCGGAAGATATCCGGCAAGCCGCCGGTCGCCCTGAAGCTGATAAAAGAGGCGGTTCATCAGGGGGAGGAAATGGATCTGGCGCGGGCCAATGCACTGGAAGCGGAGAAGTTCGGCCTCTGCTTTGCCACTGAAGACCAGAAGGAAGGGATGGCGGCGTTTCTGGAAAAACGGTCGCCAAAATTCCGGGGATGCTGAGGACCCGACAAAGGATGCCAAAATCGACTCGGATGATAGACTTGGAACAGATCGAAGGCTGAAGAGAGAATGGATTCTTTCCAGCCGAACCACATGTTATCGGGCCGCCGTCCGGGGAGGACATCATGAAATTACCACCGCTCGAAGAAGTCAGGGAAGTCATCGGCTTTGAGGAAGCCAACAAATATCTCAAAAAGGGCTGGGTCCTGGTTTCCACGCACATGGCGGGAGAACGCCAGCCCGGTCTCACCAGCCCCACCCTGCTCTACGTGGTGGGGCTGCCCAAAGAACCCGAGGGTACGGACGAGCAGGAAAAGAAATAAGCGGGCCCGGATATGATCCTGCAGATATCCTCTTCGATCTGTCAATGACGTTCGCGCTGGAAAGGAGCATGAATCATCATGGAAGGTCTGTTGCCGGAAGGCGAAGATTTGAGACGTGCCGTCAAATGGATTTCCGCCACTCTTCAGGAGAACCCCGACCGACCGGTCCAGTCGGTTGTCCAGGAGGCGATTCTGAATTTCGACCTGTCGCCCAAAGACGCCGATTTTCTGACCGGGTTTTTCAGGGAACGGGATAAAAGATCCTGAGCCGGCGGAACAGCAGAATGCCTTCACCCTCTCGAGGTCGGACTTGAAATAGCCTCTTCAAGGCACGGCCGAACCCTCAAACATGAAAAGCGACGATGACCGAACCAGAACCGGAAAAATCGACGCCTCGGCAGAGACGGGAAAGCTCTCCCGCAGATCTTCCCGACAGGCCCTGGTCGCAAAGCGCCGACAAGGTCCTGTCGTCTCTCGATGTGGACCCGAACGAGGGGCTGAGCGAGGAACAGGTTCAGGAGTACCGGAAGCGGTACGGCCCCAACCGTCTCAAGGAGTCCAGATCCCGCAGTGCCTGGAAGATTTTCATCGACCAGTTCGCCAGCCTGGTCGTCATTCTGCTCGGCGTGGCCTCGATCGCCGCCCTGGTCTTCGGCAAGTGGATGGAAGGGGTCGCCATCGGCATTGCACTGCTCCTCAATGCCGTCATCGGGTTTTTTACCGAACTGAGGGCCACCCGCTCCATGGAGGCCCTGCACCGCCTCGGCTCGGCACAGGCCAGGGTCCTGCGAAGCGGTAAGGCCCGCAGCATTGCGATTGACGAGCTGGTCCCCGGCGACGTGCTCCCCCTGGAAGCGGGGGACGTGGTTCCTGCAGACCTGCGGATCGTGGAGGCCAACAACCTGCAGGCCGACGAATCGGCCCTGACGGGCGAATCGCTGCCTGTCGCCAAACAGCACGACGAAGTCTCCGAAGAAGCCCCGCTGGCCGAACGCAGCTGCATGCTGTTCAAGGGAACCGCAATCACCGCCGGTTCCGGCGCGGGAGTGGCGACGGCGACCGGGATGGGGACCGAGCTGGGAACCATCGCCACGCTGGCCGAGGAGGCCGAAGAAGAAGCGACGCCTCTGGAGAAGCGGCTGGAACGGCTCGGACGGCGGCTGGTCTGGGCGACCCTGGCGGCGGGCGTTCTTGTAGCGGCGGCCGGCCTGATCGCCGGCAAGGAGTGGCTTCTGGTGCTGGAAACAGCCATCGCCATGGCGGTGGCCGCGGTGCCCGAGGGGCTGCCCGTGGTCGCCACCATCGCCCTGGCACGGGGAATGCGGCGCATGGCCCGTCGCAACGCCCTGATCAACCGGCTCTCCGCCGTGGAGACCCTGGGGGCGACGACCGTCATCTGCACCGACAAGACGGGGACTCTGACCGAAAACCGCATGCACCTGGAAAGCCTGGAACTGGCATCCGGGACCGTGGAATTCGGGGAGGAGGAGAAGGAAAAAGAGGAAAAGAAGAGCAGGGATTTGCTGCGGCAGGCCCTTGAGCTCGGTGTATTGTGCAACAACGCCTCCCGGGACGAACAGAAAGGAGGCGGCGTCGGCGATCCCCTGGAGGTGGCTCTTCTGGATGCCGGTGCAAAAAAGGACCTCGACCGCGCAGGGCTTCTCGAGCAATTCCCCGAGGTCCGGGAGGAGGCTTTTTCCTCCGAAACGCTGATGATGGCGACGGTCCACCGCACCGACTCCGGCTTCCGGGTTGCAGTCAAAGGGGCTCCCGAAGCGGTCCTGAAGGTCTGCACCTCCCTGGCCGGGAAAGAACGGGAGGGGAAATTTTCCGATGCGGAGCGGAAACGCTGGATGGAGCGCAATCGGGAAATGGCGGCTGCAGGGCTGCGTGTTCTGGCCCTCGCGGAAAAAGAAACATCATCCCCCGATGATGATCCCTACAGCGATTTGACCCTGATCGGCCTCGCCGGACTGTGGGATCCGCCCAGGAAGGCGGTGGAAGAATCGCTTGAGAACTGCCGCCAGGCCGGGATCCGCGTCATTATGGTCACCGGAGATCATCCGGAAACTGCCGGCGCGGTGGCCGAGGCGGTCGGCCTGAATAGCGACCATGTCGAAGCGAGAAGCGGAGAAGAACTCGAAGAGATTGACAACGTGGAGGAGCAGGACCGCCGGAAGCTGCTGGAAACCGTCATTTTCGCCCGCGTCGATCCGAAGCAGAAGCTCTCCCTGATCGCCCTGCACCAGGAGGCCGGAGACATCGTCGCCATGACCGGGGACGGAATCAACGATGCCCCCGCTCTGAAGAAGGCCGACATCGGCGTCGCCATGGGGCAGCGGGGAACCCAGGTGGCCAGAGAGGCCGCGGACATGGTCCTGCGGGACGACGATTTCTCCTCCATCGTGAATGCCGTCTATCACGGGCGCATCATTTTCGGCAACATCCGCAAGTTCATCTTCTTCCTGCTTTCCGGAAACGTCAGCGAGATCCTCATTATCACTCTGGCCGCCCTGGCCAATGCTCCGCTGCCGCTGCTGCCGCTGCAGATTCTCTATCTCAACCTGATCGGGGATGTCTTCCCCGCTCTCGCCCTCGGCGTGGGGGAAGGGAGCCGATCCGTCATGAAACAGCCGCCGCGCGATCCCGATGAACCGATCCTGACCCGGGGTTACTGGCTGGCCATCGGCGGCTATGCCGTGGTCATCACCGCTGCGGTGCTGGGATGCTTCGCCCTGGCGCTGACCCACTACGGCATGGATCAGGCACAGGCGGTGACTGTGGCCTTCCTCTCTCTGTCGCTGGCCCGTCTCAGTCATGTTTTCAACATGCGCGACACCGACTCAAAGCTGATCCGCAACGAGGTCACCTCCAACCCTTATATCTGGGCCGCCCTGGCGATCTGTCTGGGATTGCTCGCCGCAGCGTTCTACATTCCGATTTTGAGGAACGTTCTCGGACTGGTCTCCCCCGGAGCCGCCGGGTGGTGGCTGATCCTGGCAGGGGGCGTCCTGCCGCTCCTGGTCGGCCAGGTAGTCAAGGAGATCCGCAAAAGGACCCGCGTTTGAATCGAAAACCCCGAGCCGGAAAAGGAGCCGATCATGCCCGAACTGCCCGACGTGGAAATCTTTCGCGAATATTTTCAGTCCACCGCCCTGAATCAGGAGATCGGGGAGGTGAAAATCACGGCCCCTCAGATGCTGGGAGGGATTGGCGCTGATCGGCTGAAAGACGCACTGAAGGGCCGCACCTTCGAATCCGCGGTGCGTCACGGCAAATACCTGTTCGCGGAAACCCAGGGGGGCTGGCTCGTGCTGCATTTCGGCATGACCGGGTTTCTCCGATACGAGAAATCATCCGAACCCGCTCCGGAGCATGCCCGGCTGATGGTGAAATTCGCCAACGGGTACCGGCTTGCTTTCGACTGCGCCCGCAAACTGGGCAGGATCGGATGGACTAAAGAGATCCCGCGGTTCGTCGAAGAACAGGACCTCGGAGTCGATCCCCTCGATGAGAGTTTCGACAGGAAGGAATTCCGGAAACTTCTGGAGAAGCGCCGCGGATCGATCAAGGGACTGTTGATGAACCAGAAGGCGCTGGCGGGAGTCGGCAATATCTACAGCGACGAGATCCTCTTCCACGCAGGAATCAGCCCCCGACGAAGCGTCAAGGACCTGCGGCAGGACGAATGCGATGCTCTCTACGGCACTATGGAGGAGGTCCTGCACACCGCCATCGAATGGCGGGTGGGGGAGAAGGGCTGGCCGGAGAACTGGCTGCTTCCCCGTCGCAGACCCGATGAGGACTGTCCGCGCTGCGGGGGGAAAATAGAAAAGGTGAACGCTTCGGGTCGCAGCGCCTACTACTGCCCCGCCCATCAGGATTAGGCGCTCCGCTCTTAAGGGGAGACGGGCGGGGAGCTTTCCTCCCATTGCCGCAACACCTGCTGCAGCTCTTCCATCTCCTGTCCGAACTTCTTCCAGTCTCCCTCCTGCAACGCCTCCTGGGCCCGATCGAAATTCCGACCGGCCTTCTCCCATCCTTCCGGCGGCGCATCACAGGAGCGGAAAAGGGAGCCGATATTTCACATCCGGGAGAATTTCAATGGTGTTGTC